>SXMG01000146.1 GCA_005778835.1 Actinomycetota bacterium | reverse complement strand
TCGAGCTCCTTGGCTATCTCGACGACACCAGTCTTCTCAGAAACGCTGATCAACGCCCGCTTGATGCCGGCCATGGTTCAACTCCTTGGATTAAGCGATATGAAAGGTTGCAATTCAACGTACGAAAGGCGGCCGAAGAATAACAAATGGGTTGGGGAAGTTCAAGGCAAGGGACATAGCAAGAGGGCCGCTATGCAGTCAGCCTGTAGCTCATTCGGCAGTCCGTTCAGTCGAAAACTTTGTACAGAATACCCTCATCGACACAAACAGTTCCCGGTCACGGATTTTGAGGAGCCACCGTCAAGAACCGAATGGACTTAGTCCGAATTGACTACGACTCCCTTCATTGACTTCGTCTTCTCCGGCCTCCTAGAATCCCGCATGGCATCGTCCTTCGTGCATCTCCATCTACACACTCAGTTTAGCCTGCTCGACGGCGCCAATCAGATTGATCCCCTCGTACAACAGATTAAAGCATTCGGCCAACCGGCCGTGGCGATGACGGACCATGGCAACATGTTCGGCGCCATTGAGTTTTACCGGAAAGCCAAAGATGCCGGGGTCAAACCCATCATCGGGTGCGAAGCCTTATCGCGACGATGGCCGAGCAGGTCGACATTATCGCCGGGGGAGACCTCGGTGGCACGATGCGCCTCGGGCTGTACGAGGCCGCGCTCGCGCCGGGCTCCATCGTCGAAGAGCTCTACGGCGCGCCCGTCTCGCACGAGCGGCACCGTCACCGCTACGAGGTGAACAACGCGTACCGCGAGCAGATTGCGGCGGCCGGCCTGGTGTTCTCGGGTACGAGCCCCGACGGCACCCTTGTCGAATACGTCGAGTTGCCGCGCGACGTGCACCCGTTCTATGTCGCGACCCAGGCGCACCCCGAGCTGCGGTCGCGCCCGACGAACGCGCACCCGCTGTTTCGCGGGCTCATCGACTCGGCGATCGACCGCCAGCAGGCCTCGAAGCTGTTCGACGACGAGACCGGCGAGGTCGAGACGGTCGCTGCGCCGAGCGCGAGCGCGTGACCGAGACGGTTGCTGGCGAGACGCTCGCCGACTCTGGCGACAAGCCGTCGTTGCGCGACGAAGCCCACGGCGTCGAGGTGCTGCAGAGCGATGTCGCCTTCGCCGGAGTGGTCTGGGACATCCGCCGTGAGAACTTCGCCTACGGCGAGGGGACGCTGACCCGCGAGTTCATGGAGCACCCGGGCGCCGTGGCCGTGCTGGTCGTCGATGACGATGATCGCGTGCTGAGCATCCAGCAGTATCGGCACCCCATCCAGATGCGCAACTGGGAGCTGCCCGCGGGCTTGCTCGACGTCGCCGGCGAGCCGCCGCTCGAGGCCGCGCAGCGTGAGCTGGCCGAAGAGGCCGACCTCGTCGCGGCCGAGTGGCAGCCGCTCATCACGATGCACACCTCGCCGGGCGGGTCGGATGAAGTGATTCACGTGTTCCGCGCCACGGGGCTGTCGGCGGCGCCCGAGGTCTTCGCGCGCGACTCTGAGGAGGCCGACATCGTGCTGCGCTGGGTCGCGCTCGACGAGGCGGTGGATGCTGTGCTCACCGGCCGCGTGCACAACGGCATCTTCATGGCCGCGGTGCTGGCCGAGCACGCCCGGCGCTCGCGGGGCTGACATTGTCTGAGCCCGAGCAGGCGCCCGTGCAGGCGGCGCCGGTCGCGCTCTCGGCGGCCGCTGAGCGGTACTTGCGGCACGTGCAGCTCGAGCGCGGACGCTCGCCGCACACCGTCTCGGCCTACCGCCGCGACCTCGCGCGCTACCTGCACCACCTCACGGAGCGCGGCATCGACGACCCCGCGGCCATCGCCGAGGCCGACGTGTCGGCGTTCGTCGCCGCGGTGCGCGAGCCGAGCGACGGCCGCGCTGCAGTCGGTGCGTCGAGCGCCGCGCGCATGCTGTCGAGCGTGCGGGGCTGGCACCGCTTTCTCGCCGAGGAGGGCCTCGCGCCGCGCGACGTTTCGGCCGAGCAGCGCCCGCCGAAGCAGCCCAAGCGACTGCCGAAGGCCATCTCGATCGACGAGGTCGAGCGCTTGCTCGAGGCCTGCAGCGGCGACGACCCGATCGCCCTGCGCGACCGTGCCCTGCTCGAACTGCTCTACGCCACGGGTGCACGCGTCAGCGAGGTAGTCGACCTCAACGTCGACGACATCATGGGCGAGGGCGGAGCGACCGCCGAAGCAGTGCGCCTGTTCGGCAAGGGCCGCAAGCAGCGCATCGTGCCGCTCGGCCGCTACGCGCGCGAGGCGCTCGACGCCTACCTCGTGCGCTCGCGTCCGTTGCTGTCACCCCGAGGCAGGGCGACCCCCGCACTGTTCTTGGGTGCGCGCGGCGCCCGTTTGTCGCGGCAGAGCGTGTGGTTGGTGATTCGGGATGCTGCTGCCCGCGCATCCCTCACCACCGAGCTGTCGCCCCACACGCTGCGCCACTCGTTCGCCACCCACTTGCTCGAGGGCGGAGCCGACGTGCGCGTCGTGCAAGAGCTGCTCGGTCACGCGAGCGTCGCGACGACCCAGCTCTACACGCTCGTGACGGCCGATGCCGTGCGCGAGGCCTGGGCGACCGCTCACCCGCGGGCGCTCTAGTCGCGTCGCGACCGCCGTCACGCCTTCTCGGCGCGCACCGTGCCGGTGACATCGACGATCACTGTCCAGATCTCGTCTGCGATCACCGTCTGGAGGAGTAGGCCGCTCGACTGGGCATTCCGCAGCGGGCTGCACACGGTCACGGGAGTCGGGCGGCCGTGCGACACGTGCATGCACAGCTCGGGCTCCGGCTCGGGCGTCTCGGTGAGCCCCTCGAGCAGGTACAGCTGCACCACGAGGGGCTCTCCAGCGATCAGAGCAGATTGGTTCGCGAGCCGTGGACCCATGAGCAACCTGTCGGGCTCGTCGACGATCGACAAGGCGTCGAGCTCCTCCTCGAATCCGTTCAGTGGATTCGCGAGGAGGTCGAGCACCGACGGCGCCGGAATTGTGTCGTCGAGAGCCATATTCTTCTCGACTCGAGGGTCACCGATCGGGCCCCAGATTGCCGTGTCGTAGCCGTCACCGTTGCTCGATCCGCGCTCGATGACGGAGAGCCCAGAAGCGGCGAACTGCTCGGGGTACGTGCATTCGTTCGTGATCGACAACGAACCGTCCCCCAGCTCGCGGCCCACGTAGAGGCAGTACGCATCCCAGGCGGTGCTGCGACCGTCGGGCACCGTCGACACCCGCGCGACGAGGCCGATGATGCCATCGTCGTCGCGGAACACGCGCGGCCCCGCTGTGAAGGTGGTTTCTGGGTCGAGCGCGAGAATCTGCGCCCACTCGCGGTCGGCCTCGGTCTCCTGACGCTCGAAGATGGCGAGGGGGTCGAGGTTGGGCTGGTTGAGCACGACGATGCCCCCGACGAGGGCGAGTGCGGCTGCGACGAGTCCCGAGATGCCCGTGGCGAGCATCCGTCGGCGGTGTCGGTGTTCGCTGTCGGCCCACGGATCCGGATGCTCGCTCGCGGTGTCGTCGACCTCTCCGTTCGCGATCGCGCGGGAGTGAGCCTCGGCGGAAGCGCGCTCGGCTTCGGCGCGCTCGGCCCGCTCGCGCTCCAGAGCCGCGCGGCGCTGCAGCTCGGCCGAGGCGAGACCCGAGCGCTCCTGTTCGGCCGGCGTCGTCGCGCGCCCGTAGGCCCAGCGCTCGAGCTGCGCGTCATCGACCCCCGAGAGATGCTCGCTCACGCGGTCAGTCAATCACGGGCCCAGGTGCACGGGCTCAGGGCCCGCCGAGCTCGTGCACCATGACGGTGTCGTCGGGCTGCCAGTCGATGAGCAGACTGCCGTCGGCGGTGCGCGCCTGTGCCACGAGGCCGTCTCGCTCGAAGGCGTCGAGGCCGGCGCACGTGACGTTTGCGCTGAGTTGCGCATTCACGCCGACCGCGGACTGGAAGAGGTGCACGCAGTACGACCAGAGCCCGGTGTCGGCTGAGGCGACGAGGGCGCCGACGGCATCCCACGTCGGGGTCGTCGCGAGTACGCGCACGATGAGGCGATCGTCGGGGTGCAGGGCGCGCAGCGCTTCGGAGTACGCGAGATCGGCCTCGCTCTGCTCGCCCGCGAAGAAGGCCTCCGCCGCTTCCGACTCGGGGTAGGTCGGGGCCGGGTCGTCGGGCGGCAGCACCGAGACACTCGGCGTGCCCGTCGGCCCCCACTGCACGACGAACAGCCGTTGCTGCCCCGAGAGAGTGGCGAGCATCCCGTCGCTCACGAAACTCAGGCGGTCGACGCACGTCGGAAGCCCGAGGGCGCGCTCGTCGCGCAGCAGCACGCAGACCTCGTTGCGCGCGCGCTCGCCGGGCGAGGTCACGATGAACCGGTAGGCGAGCACCTGGTCGCCGTCGCGCTCGGCGATGATGCGCGGCGTCACGCTCAACCGCAGACCCTCGCGCTGCAGCTGGACGGCGAGCTCGCGCTCCTGCGGGGTCGCCTCGCGCGCGAAGACCTCAAGAGAGGATGCTCCGACCGGGGTCTTGGTGAGTGCAGGCGCGATGCTCGTCGCGGCGATGATGGCCAGCACGCTCGCGGCGATCACCGCCCACGACTGGCGCCACCAGGGCCGGTCGTCTCGCTCGCGGTCGGTGCGGGCGCGCTCGCTGCTCGCTCGCACCGTGGCCGACCGTGTTGCGCGTGCTCGTGCCGGCCGAGGGGGCTCGTTCTCGACGGTGTCGCCCCGGCGAGCAGGCCCGTCGGCCTCGCGCCGCGCGAGTTCGGCGGCCGCGGCGCTCGCCCACCGCTGCTCGTCGTCGGTCTGAGCGCGGCCGAACGCCAAGCGCTCGAGCTCGACGTCGAACAGGTTTCTGACGACGTGGTCGAGGTCGGCATCCGGGTCAGACGGCGACGTCATGCCTGACAGTCAACCCGCACTGGCGCAAAACGGCCAGCAATACGGAGCCCGCAGCGCTCACCCCGGATCCGAGGTGAAGGCCGAGACCTCTCCTTGCGACGACCATGTCGCCCGAATGGTCCTGTTCTCGCGGGTGAATTCGAGAGTGAGTGCTTGCGACGCCATCTCGTCGGTCGGCCGGCACTGATTCTCGAGCTGCTCGCCCTCGACCACGATCGCCAGGCACGCCATCGAGGTGGTGCTGCCGACTGCTGCTCCGGTGTAGACCGTCAACCATTCGGTGTCGGGCCCTACGTCGATGGTCTCAACGGGGTTCGCTTCGAAGAAGGTCTGAACTGGCATGAGCGTTCTGAACTCGTTGACCGTCAGACCGGCACTGTCGAAGAGCAGTTGCTCGGCGATGTAGCGCTGGTCGAGCTCTGACGCCGGCCGATCGAAGAAGATCGCGAGATAGCCCGGCTCCATGACGAGCCGCTGTGATTCGGAGATGAGTACGTCGAGCTCGGCGCTGCCCTGCGGCCCCCACTCCACGTCGTACTGTCCGCCGATGCCGTAGAGGGTCGTCGTGAGGCCCCGCTGTTCGAACATCGCGCGCGCGACGCACGTCGGGTTGGAGATTGTCGTGTTCTGCGTGCGCTGCGTGAACTCGGCGACGGCGACGCAGACGAGATCAAGTGTCGGCTCCTGCACTCCTGACGAATTAACGATCGAGCGGTAGGCGACGATCGTGCCGAAGCCGACGTCACCCAGCTCGCGCGGCCCGAGGCTGACCCTTTCGCCCGCGCGTTCGAAGAGTCCGATGAGTGCACGCTCGTCGGCGGTCTCTGCTCGGTCGAAGATCGCGAGCGAGCTCGCCGTCGAGGGGCGTGGGGCGAGCAGCGCCTGACTGGCGATGACCGCGCCAACCAGCAGAACCGCGACTCCCGCACCGATCGCGACGCGCCCGCGGAAGCCGATCCCGGCTTCGGGCTCGTCCTCATCTTCGAACGGCTCTGTGCCGGAGTGCTCTATGCCGGAGTGCTCTGCGTCGGAGGGTTCTGAGGCGGCGTGGCGGGGAGTCGTGTGGAGAGGAGCCGTGCGCGTGGCGCCTGAGGCCTGCGCCGTCGCGCCGGACGACGCGTGCTCGGCCCGCCGCGCGAGCTCGAGAGCCGCGCGGTGTGCGCGATCAGCCTCGTCGGCCGATGCCGTCCGCCCGTAGGCCCACGCCGTGAGCTGGGCCGCATCGACCACCGAGATATCCTCGTTCATGGCGCTCAGTCAAGCACGATCGAGGTTCCGGGCGTGGTCAGCCGACGAGCTCGAGAGTGTCGCTGCGATTCGGGCCATCAGGATCGATCCGGATGCTCCAGGTGTTGCCCCCGGCGCTGATCGGCACGTCGATGCCGGCCTGTCGCACCGCGCTCAGCAGGGCGCACGCGGTCGACGACGTTCCGTCGTCGGCGCCGACTCGTACGCAGAACGTGGGCTCGCCCCCCTCCGTGTCGCTGCGCTGCAGGTACGTCGAGGCCAGCACGAAGCTCTCGTCGGCGGCTTCGCCTGCCAGTAGCGTCACGGGCCCCATGAGCAACCGCGAGGGGTCGTCGACGATGCTCGTATCGGCGTCGGGATACACCATGCGGTCGATCACGCTCTCGCCGAGAACGAACCTCAGGTAGTCGTCGATGCCTCGTTCGAGCCGCGGCGGGCCCACCGGGCCCCAGATCACGGCATCGAGATCGCTCATCTCCGCCGTCAGACGGAGCGGTGCAACGAGGCCCTCACGCGCGAATTGCTCAGGCGACACGCACCCGCCGTCGAGGGCAATATCGCGGTCGTCTGACACGTTCGGATCACGGACGACGATGCAATAGGGATCCCACTCGGTGCTCGTTCCGTCGCCCACGGCCGCGCTGCGAAAGGCGATGGCGAGCATGCCGTTCTCGAGGTCGACGACGCGAGGGCCGAGAGTGACGGCCGAGACGCCGGCCTGCAGCAGCCATGCCTCTGACGCCTCGTCGCGCTCGGTCGCGGGCTGCTCAAAGAGCGCGAGGGGGTCGGGGTCGGGCTGGCCGAGCACGGCGACGCCGCCGACGAGCGCGAGTGCGGCGGCGGCGACTCCGGCCCAGCCTGTGGCGAGCATCCGTCGCCGGTGGCGTCGTTCGTCGTCGGTGAGGGGCGGATGCTCGGGCGCTGTCTCCTCATCGCCCGACTGCTCCGCCGCGAGTCGCGCGGCCTCGGCGCGCACAGCCTCGGCGCGCTCAGCCTCTGCCTGCGCGGCGCGGGCTGCCTCGACGCGGCGGGCCAGCTCGAACTGAGCGGCCTGGGCGCGCTCACCGTCACCGTCGGCGCGCCCGTACGCCCAGCGCTCGAGCTGCGCGTCGTCGACCGCCGAGAGATCGTCACTCACCAGGGCAGTCAATCACGAGCACCCTGATCAGCCGCCGGAGGGGCCAACGTCGAAGTCATCGGGCAGACGGATCTGCGGTTCGCCGGTGGGGCCCCACTCGATGGCGAACAATCCGGTTCGGCCGCTCAGGGTGGCCGTGATGCCCGCGACCTCGACGTCGTCGGCGGGCTGGCACGAGATGCCGCTCACCACCTCGAACTCGACAACCGCGACGCAGACGGTGCCGGAGGAGTGGGAGGAGAGCAGGAAGTATCGAAAGGCGATGACGGTGGCGGACTCGCTCTCGGCAAGCACACGGGCCTCAGCGTCGTCGCCGAGGCCGAGCTGCCACACGAGCCCGGTCAGTTCGACCTCTGTCGGGGTGGGGTCGCGGTCGAAGATGGCGAGCGAGCTCACGGGGCGGGCCGCCACGAGCACGAGCGCGATCGCGACGAGGGCAGCGAGCACGATTGCCGCCACGAGGGCGATGATCAGTCGACGGGTGCGGGAGCGCGCGGCACGGGCAGCGTCGTCGTCGGGGTCCGTGTCGTCGTGCGCGGTGTCGGCCGCGGCGAGTTCGGCCGCCCGCTCGGCCTCTCGTTCTTCCTCTCGCTGTGCCTCGCGCTTGACCTCCGCGCGCCGCGCGAGCTCGCGTAGCGCGGCCTCGGCGAGCTCGCGATCGGTCACGACGCCTTCGCGGCCGAACGCCCACTCGGCGAGCTGCCGCTCGTCGGCCATCGACAGGGGGTCGCGCATGTCAGCAGTCAACCACGGCAGCAGTCACCACCGGGCCCCGCGAGGCGCCCCGTCGCGCGCCACCGCGGTCACTAGACTGAGGCGCTATGGCAGGCGATCGGGGTGACGGAGCAGAGCTCGCGGGCTTCGACGCGCTCATGCCCGGCCCGACCGGCCGACCGCTGCGAGATTTCGCCGAACCGCCCGCGCTGAAGGGTCACGGCCCGGCCCGCATCATCGCCCTCTGCAACCAGAAGGGTGGCGTCGGCAAGACGACGACCACCATCAGTCTGGGCGCGGCGCTCGCCGAGTACGGCCGCAAGGTGCTCGTCATCGACTTCGACCCGCAGGGCGCGCTCTCGGCGGGCCTCGGCATGCCGAGCCACGACGTCATCACGATCTACGACCTGTTGCTCGGCCGCGAGAAAGATGCCCGCCGCGCGGTGCAGCAGACCGCGACCAAGAACCTGCACCTCATCCCCGCCAACATCGACTTGAGCGCCGCCGAGGTGCACCTCGTCAACGAGGTCGCGCGCGAGCAGATTCTCGCCCGCGTGCTCGCGCCGATCGTGCCCGACTACGACGTCATTCTCATCGACTGCCAGCCGAGCCTCGGCCTGCTGACTGTCAACGCGCTGACCGCGGCGCACGGCGTGCTGATTCCGCTCGAGTGCGAATACTTCGCCCTGCGCGGAGTTGCCCTGCTCGTCGAGACGATCGACAAGGTGCGCGACCGCCTCAACCCGGCCATTCAGCTCGACGGCATTCTCGCCACGATGTACGACTCGCGCACGCTGCACTCGCGCGAGGTGCTCGAGCGCGTCGTCGAAACTTTCGGCGAGCAAGTGCTCGAGACCGTCATCGGCCGCACCGTGAAGTTCCCCGACGCGACCGTCGCGGGCGCGCCCATCACGACGTTCGCGCCTGACCACCCCGCGGCCGCCGCCTATCGCCAGCTCGCCCGAGAACTGATCGCCCGTGGCCAGGTCGCCTGAGTCGACAGCGGCGGGTGCGACCGGGGTGACGTCAACGCTGTCGCCGACGGATGCTCCTGCCGGGTTCCGCGTCACCCTCGACGACTTCGACGGCCCGTTCGACCTGCTGCTCAGTCTCATCACCAAGCGCGAGCTCGACATCACCGAGGTGAGCCTGAGCGTTGTCACCGACGAGTTTCTCGCCTACCTGCGGGCTCTCGACACGGGCGACGGGTACGACAGCGACGGGCTCGACCAGGCGAGCGAGTTTCTCGTGGTCGCCGTGACGCTGCTCGACCTCAAGATCGCGAGCCTGCTGCCGCAGGGCGAGCTCGTCGACGCCGAAGACGTCGCGCTGCTCGAAGCGCGCGACCTGCTGTTCGCGCGACTGCTGCAGTACCGCGCGTTCAAGGAGGTCTCGGCGTGGTTCGCGAGCGGCATCGAGGCCGAGGGTCAGCGGCACGTGCGCTCGGTGCGCCTCGAAGACCAGTACCGCGAGACGACTCCCGAGCTGAAGTGGACGCTGAGCCTCGACGACTTCGCCGCCCTCGCGCTGCTCGCGCTCACGCCGCGGGAGATTCCGACCGTGGGGCTGGACCACTTGCACGCCCCGCTCGTGTCGATCCGCGAGCAGGCCGCGCACGTCGTCGCCCTGCTGCGGCAGGGCGAGCCGATGACCTTCCGCCAGCTCATCGCCGGCGCCGAGATCAAGGGCGTCATCGTGGCGCGATTCCTCGCCCTGCTCGAGCTCTACCGCAACTCGGCCGTCGGCTTCGAGCAACTCGAGCCGCTGGGCGAGCTAACCGTGCGCTGGACCGCCGAGAACTGGAACGACGAGAACCTCGTGAACTTGGGAGCCGACTATGGTCAGTGAGACTGCGACCGAGAGCGCGCCCGCCGTGGTGGCCGACGACGCACCCGCGCGGGGCATCCCGGACCACATCGAGGTGACGCGCGCGCTCGAAGCGATCTTCATGGTCGTCGACGAGCCGCAGAGTGTCGTCGGGCTCGCGAGCGCCGTCGGCCGACCGGTGAAAGAGGTGCGGGCGGCGATCGCCGAGCTCGTCGCCGACTTCGACGGCCTCAATGGCGGGCCTCAACGTGGCTTCGAACTGCGCGAAGTCGGGGGAGGCTGGCGCATCTACGTGCGCAGCGACCTCGACGACGTGGTGCGCGACTTCGTGCACACGCAGAATCCGTCGAAGCTGTCGCAGGCTGCGCTCGAGACGCTCGCCGTCATCGCCTACAAGCAACCGATCAGCCGCGGGGCGATCGCGTCGATTCGCGCGGTCAACGTCGACTCGGTCGTGCGCACCCTGCTCGGCCGCGGACTCATCACCGAGGCGTTCACCGACAGTGAAACCGGTGCGATCCACTACGAGACCACTGATCTGCTCATGGTGCAGCTCGGCATCAACTCGCTCGACGAGCTGCCGAAGATTTCGCCGTTGCTCGACGACGGCAGCGAAGGGTTTGACGATGTCCGATAGGCCCGACAAGCGCAAGGATCATGATCTCGTGCCCGACGTCGTCATCGACTGGTCTGACCCGTCGAACAACCGGCGGGGGGATGACTCGCCGACCAGCGAGCGGCTGCAGAAGGTGCTCGCGGCCGCCGGCGTCGCGAGTCGGCGCGTCAGTGAGCAGTTGATCGCCGCCGGCCGAGTGACGGTCAACGGCGAGGTCGTCAGCGAACTGGGCAGCCGCGTCGAACCAGCCAGCGATCTCGTGGCCGTCGACGGCGTCGCCATTCAGCTCGATCCGACGAAGCGCTACATCATGTTCAACAAGCCGACCGGAGTCGTCAGCTCGATGGCCGACGAGGGCGGCAAGCCCGATCTCAGCACGGTCGCCGCGCAGTTCGACGAGCGCCTGTTCAACGTCGGCCGCCTCGACGCCGAGACGAGCGGACTGCTGCTGCTCACCAACGACGGACCCCTCGCGAACGTGCTCTCGCACCCGCGCTACGGGGTCGAGAAGACGTACATTGCGAAAGTTCGCGGTTCGGTCAATCAGCAGACCCTGCGCAAGCTCAAAGAGGGTGTCGAGCTCGACGACGGACCCATCAACGCCGACTCCGCACGTCTGCTCGGCTCGCCGAGCCAGGGGCACTCGATGGTCGAGCTGACCCTGCACTCGGGCCGCAACCGCATCGTGCGCCGCATGCTCGCCGAGGTCGGGCACCCCGTCGTCGATCTCGTGCGCCGCCAGTTCGGTCCGCTGCACCTCGGCGGCCTCGCTCTCGGGCAGACCCGTGAGCTCTCGGATGCCGAACGCGGCGCCCTGCTCACGATCGCCCGGCAGCACAGCGAAGCGACCGGCGCCGAGACCTCCGCGCCCGCCGCCACCCCGCCGACCCAGGGTCGGGAGCCCCGCGCATGAGCGACCGCCGCCTGACCGAGCACGTGCACATCATCGGCGCGGGCCTCTTGGGCACGAGCATCGGCCTCGCGCTCGCCGAGAAGGGCGCCGAAGCCACGCTCGCCGACGTCTCGCCGACCGCCGTGCGCCTGGCCGTCGACTATGGCGCGGGTCGCCCGCTGAAGGCCGGCGACGAGCCCGGCCTCATCGTGGTCGCCGTACCTCCGGACGTCACGGCTGAGTCGGTCGCGCGAGCGCTCGGAGAGAATCCGGATGCCCTCGTCACCGATGTCGCGAGCGTGAAAGGCAGCGTGCTCGCCGAGCTGCACGAGCTCGGTGCCGACGTGAGCCGCTACCTCGGCACGCACCCCATGGCCGGGCGCGAGCGCGGTGGGCCGATCTCGGCGCGCGCCGACCTGTTCGTCGGCCGCCCCTGGGTGCTCGCGGGCCACGACGGCATCAACTACCGCCGCGCGGGTGCGATCGAAGACCTCATTCTCGACGTCGGCGGCGTGCCGATCGAGATGAGCGTCGAGGAGCACGACCGGTCGGTTGCGCTCATCAGCCATGTTCCGCAACTGGTCGCGAGCGCGATGGCGGCGCGGCTGAGCGACGGGTCGAACAAGGCCATCGGTCTTGCTGGCCAGGGCGTGCGCGACCTCACGCGCATCGCGTCGAGCGACCCCGGTCTCTGGGTGCAGATTCTCAGTGCGAACGCTGAGCCGGTCGCGAGCATCCTGACGGCGATGCGCGACGACCTCGACACCCTGCTCGCCGCCCTCGCCGACCCGGAAGCGCTGGGCGCGCGCCGCGCGATCGCCGACCTCATCGGAGCGGGCAACGCGGGGGTCGCGCGCATTCCGGGCAAGCACGGCGACGACCGCCGGTTCGCGCAGCTCGTCGTGATGATCGACGACTCGCCGGGGCAGCTCGCCCGGCTGCTGACCGAGATCGGCGAGCTCGGCGTGAACATGGAAGACCTGCGGCTCGAGCACTCGCCGGGCGCGCCCATCGGCTTCGTCGAAGTCTCGGTCGTGCCCGAAGCCGAAGCCTCGCTCGTCGAAGCACTGCAAGCGCGCGGCTGGCGCATCGCCGGCGCGAGCTGAGCGCCCCCGAACTGCACCCCATCCCGAAGGAGCCCACCCTCATGAGCGACATCATCGTGGCCGTCGACGGCCCCGCCGGCAGCGGCAAGTCGAGCGTGAGCCGCGAGGCCGCTCGACGTCTCGACTTCGGCTACCTCGACACGGGGGCGGCCTATCGCGCGCTCGCCTGGCACTGTCTCGACGAAGGCGTCGACCTCGACGACGCCACGGCCGTCGCCGCGCACGTGGCCGACTTCGACTACGCGACGGGCCTGAACCCCGACCGCTACTTCGTTCGCGTCGGGGGAGAAGACATCACGACCGACATCCGCGAGCCGCGCGTGAGCGCCGCCGTGAGTGCGGTCGCGCGGGTGCCGGAGGTGCGGAGGGCGCTGACGGCGATGTTCCGCGAGCTGGCGGCAGAGCATCCGTCGGCGGGGGTCATCATCGAGGGCCGCGACATCACGACGGTCGTCGCGCCTGAGGCCGCCGTGCGCGTGCTGTTGACCGCCTCGCCAGAGGCTAGAATAGCGAGAAGGTCGGCGGAGCTGAGCGCCGTGTCGACCGAAGCGACCGCAGAGCAGTTGGCTTCGCGGGATGCCCAAGACTCTCGCGTGGTCGACTTCATGAACGCCGCAGAGGGAGTCACGACTCTCGACTCCACCGAACTCGACTTCGAGCAGACGGTGCAGAGTCTCATCGACATCGTGCGCTCGAGGACACCATGAACGACAACACCACGCACGACAACACCACGCACGACAACGACGCTGAGTTCGTCGAACCTGAATTCGAGGGGGCGGAGGCCGCCGAGGCCGTCGCCGCACGCCTCGCCGAGCTCGACGACGACCTGGCATCGAAGCGGGCGGATGCTCTGCGCGCCGGCCTCGTCGACTACGACCTCGACGACGAAGACCTGGAGCTGCTCGAAGGCGCTGAGCTCGGCATCGACGGCATCATCACGATGCCGGCCCTGCCGGTGCTCGCGATCGTCGGCCGCCCCAACGTCGGCAAGAGCGCGCTCGTCAACCGCATCATCGGCCGCCGCGAGGCTGTCGTCGAAGACACTCCGGGTGTGACTCGCGACCGCGTCACGTACAAGGCCGAGTGGAACACCCGCCGCTTCACCCTCGTCGACACCGGCGGCTGGGAGCCCGACGCGAAGGGCATCAATGCCTCGGTCGCGGCGCAGGCGGAGGTCGCGGTCGAGCTCGCAGACGCCGTGCTGTTCGTCGTCGATGCCATCACCGGCGTGACCGCGACCGACGAGTTCGTCGTGTCGATGCTGCGCCGCTCGAACAAGCCCGTCATCGTCGCTGGCAACAAGGTCGATGACGCGCGGCAGGAGGCGGAGGCCGCGTCGCTCTGGGCCCTCGGGCTCGGCCAGCCGTGGCCCGTCTCGGCTCTGCACGGCCGTGGCGTCGCCGACTTGCTCGATCACGTGCTCACGGTGCTGCCCGAGGTCTCGGCCGTCGCGAAGCAGGAGTTCGGCGGCCCCCGCCGCGTGGCCCTGCTCGGTCGCCCGAATGTCGGCAAGTCGAGCCTGCTCAACAAGGCGGCCCGTGAAGAGCGCGTTGTCGTCAACGAGCTCGCCGGCACGACGCGCGACCCCATCGACGAGCAGATCGAGCTCGGCGGCAAGGTGTGGCGCTTCGTCGACACCGCCGGAATCCGTCGTCGCGTGCACCTGCAGCAGGGCGCCGACTTCTACGCTTCGCTGCGCACGGCCGCCGCGCTCGAGAAGGCGGAGGTCGCGGTCGTGCTCATCGACGTGACCGAGCCGCTCAGCGAGCAGGATGTGCGCATCATCGACCTCGTGCTCGAGTCGGGCCGCGCGCTGGTGCTGGCGTTCAACAAGTGGGATCTGCTCGACGACGAGCGCCGCCGCTACCTCGAGCGCGAGATCGAGCAAGATCTGCACCACGTCGCCTGGGCGCCGCGCGTCAACATCTCGGCCCGCACGGGTCGTCACCTCGAGAAGCTCGTGCCGGCCCTCGAGGTCGCACTCGAGTCGTGGGATACCCGTATCGCGACCGGCAAGCTCAACGCGTTCGTCGCCGAGCTGACGGCCGCGCATCCGCACCCGGTGCGCAGTGGCAAGCAGCCGCGCATCCTCTTCGCGACGCAGGCCTCGACGCGCCCGCCGACGTTCGTGCTCTTCACGACCGGATTCCTCGACCCGCAGTACCGTCGCTTCATCACGCGCCGTCTGCGCGAGGTCTGGGGCTTCGAGGGCACCCCCATTCAAGTGAACATGCGAGTCAGGGAAAAGAGGCAACGCTAAGCGTTGCCAGCGAAGGCCATTTCTGGCCTTCGCCGCGAACTCGCCGCGGCCCGTCCCGGGCCGCGGGCAGGGAAAAGCGCCAGCGCTAGCGCACCTTCACCGCGGGTTTGGCGCCCCACCCCGGCAGACTCCCGAAGTGTAGGAACCTCGACCGACTCTGCTCGCGAACTTCCTACATTTCGGGAGTCTCCGGGGGTAGGCGGTCAGATGCGGCGTGCTGCCGCGAACTCAGTGATGACCCCGGGATGCCCGAGCGGGGTCGCCAGCACCGAGTCGGGTGCGCGCGCCGCGAGGTCGGGAAACCCGGCGGCTGCGAGCAACTGATCGTCGAGGTTCAGCAGCTCGGCGTCGACGAGTGTCCACGGCTCGTGCGTGTTGCGGGCGTAGATGGTGCGGCCGAGGTGGCGCTCGTGGAACCCCCATCGTGCGGTGAGGAACCGGCTCAGCTCTGTGTCCACGGGGGTTGAGCCAGGACGAGCGTGAATGCGCGTCGTCGGGCGCGAGCCCGTGCGGCGGCGCGAGCGGTATTCGATGGTGTCGTTGACGTGGCGCTTGCCCGCGTGCATCCACTCGTACGGCAGCCCGAACAACGCGCGCGCAGCAAGCACCGACGGCAGCTGCTCAGCGTCGAGCGAACGAAAGACCACACCGCGGTGACCCGACTCGTCGATCGAGTAGGTGCGCACGTTGATCTCGATGAACGTGCCGAGCCCGGGCACGGGCGGCAGCGGCAGAAAGGCGTGGTCGCTCAGCACGAACGGGATGAGCCCGACCCAGGCGCTGCCGTCGAACACGTCGGGGCGCGTGCCGGGCGGCAGGAACGGCGCGACCTCCTCGGGCGCAACGCGCCAGTGCAGAAAGACGAAGTCGCTCCAGCGCTGACGGATGACTGCACGACCCGGCAGCGGGGGAGGGTCGGCAGTCATCACCCTCCCATCATCCTCGCTTAGCCTGATGACACCATGACGCACGATCCGCTGTCGAGCACGCCGCCGCCGCTGCCCACGGGCGCGGCGCGCGACCCCGGCGACGCCTGGGTCGAAGGGCCGAACGGGCAGCGATACTGGGGCCGCTTCGGCGCGGCGGGCCTGCTGGCGTGGCACCACGAGGCGGGCATCCTGCTGCAGCATCGCGCCGTCTGGTCGCACCACGGCGGCACCTGGGGGCTGCCCGGCGGCGCCCGCAAGCAGCACGAGTCAGCGCGCGATGCCGCCCTGCGCGAGGCCTACGAAGAGGCCGGCGTGCCGGACGACGCCGTCACCCCGCTGTTCGAGAGCGAGCTCGATCTGGGCTTCTGGTCGTACACGACCGTGGCGGTGAAGGTCGAGCGGCTGTTCGCCCCGATCGTCGCCGACGCCGAGAGCGTCGCACTGCGCTGGGTGCCTCTCGACGAGGTGGATGCTCTGCCGCTGCACCCCGGATTCGCCACCGCCTGGCCGGCCCTGCGTGACCGGCTGGGCTAGGGGGTTTCGGGTTCGGCGGGCTCGCAACGCTTGAGCGCCTCGAGCGCATCGTCGGCCGCGTCGCGGAACGGGTGCAGCACGACCGAGATCGTGCCGTCGGCGACGGCGTTGGCGTAGCGAGCGCCAGCCGCATCCGTGTGGGCAGTGACCGCGATCGGGCACGTCGCACCGTGCTGGCGCAGCGCGGTGGCGAGCACCACGCTCGTGTCGGCATCGGGCACGGTGCTGATGATCCAGCGCGCGTGGCGGATCGGCAGGGCCTCCGGAAACTCGGGGCTGCTCGCATCGCCGAAAACGACCGTGACCTGGTCGGCGAGGTCGTCGTTGTCGACCTGCACCTGCGCGTACGGGTCCCATTCGACGACGAGCACCGAGCATCCCTCTTCGACCAGTTCGGTGACCAGCTGCTTGCCGAAGCGGCCGTAGCCGAAGACGATCGCGTCGTGCTTCTCGGGCTCGAAGTCGTCAGTCGGCACCAGCTTCTTGCGCTCGAAGATGCGCAGCGCGGGCTCGAGCCAGTTGTAGAGAGGCTTCGAGTAGAGAATCAGATAGGTCGAGCCGGTGATCGTGATGAGCCCGACGAGCGTGACGAGGCCGACCATGTCGTCGCCGACCTGATCAAGGTCGCGGCCGAGCGCGATGAGGATGAGGCTGAACTCACTGATCTGAGCCACGGCGAGCCCGGCGAGGAAGCCGACCCGGCTGGGGTAGCCCATGAGGCCCATGATGATGAGCACGATGAGCGGGTTGCCGACGAGCACGAAGATCGAGAACACGATCGCGGCGGGAATCTGCTCGCCGATCGCGCTGAAGTCGAGCTGCGCGCCGAGCGTGATGAAGAAGAACAGCAGCAGGAAGTCGCGCAGGCCACTCAAGCTCGCGGCGATGGTCTCGCGATAGCGGGTGGATGCGAGGGCGAAGCCGGCGAGGAACGCCCCGACCTCGATCGAGAAGCCGAGCACGTCGGTGAGGGCGGCGAGGGCGACGGCCCAGGCGACGCTCCAGACGATGAGCAGCTCTTGATTGGTGGCCAGCAGCTTGAGCAGCGGCGGCAGCACCCAGCGAGCGATGACGTAGACGCCACCGAGCAGGCCGACGGCACTGACGACGAGGAACAGCACCTGCTCGCCGATCGATCCCTCGCGGCCTCCGCCGAAGCTCGTGAGCGCGATCATCGCGACGATGACCACGATGTCTTGCACGATCAGGAAACCGAGCGCGATGCGGCCGTGCAGCTCGTCGAGTTCTCGCTTGTCGGTGAGCAGCTTGACGATGATGATCGTCGACGAGAACGTGAGTGCCACGGCGACGTAGATGGCGGGCACGAGGTCGATGCCGAAGGCGAGGGCGATGACCCAGCCGATGAGCGCAGTGAAGACGACCTGGCCGAGCCCGGTCAGCAGCGCGACTTTGCCGATCGAGCGTACAAGCGTGATGTCGAGCTTGAGGCCGACGAGGAAGAGCAGAATCGCGATGCCGATCTCGGCGAGCAGCTCGAGAGGCTCGGCCTCGTCGATGATGCCGAGCACGTTCGGGCCGACGAGGATTCCGACGAGGATGAACGCGATGATGAGCGGCTGCTTCGCTCGGTGGGCGAGAAAAGCGACGACGCCGGCGATCGCCAGAATTGCTGCCGTGAGGCCGAAGGTGTCGAGTTCGAAGTCCACGTGTTCACGGTAGCAAGCGGTCGGACGCACCCGGACGGCCCCCGGGCATGAGCGCGAGCATGTGCTGAGTGATGAGCGGGGCCAGCTGGTGGTGCGCGAAGTCGTCGGGGTGCATCCACATCACGGCGTCGATCTCGGCGTCGGCGACGACCGGATGCTCAATGCGGGCGCGGAAGACGTCGGCGATGAGCGTGGTGCCCGCCTCGTTCGCGGCGGCGGTCGTGAAGGTGCCGAGCGGTTCGAGCTCGGCCGGGTCGAGGTTCACGCCGAGCTCTTCGTGCAGCTCGCGCGCGAGGGTCTCGGCGGGCGTCTCGCCGGGTTCGGGCTTGCCGCCGGGCTGCATCCACACACTCGTGCCGCGCTTGCGCACGACGAGCAGCCGCCCCGCGTCGTCGACCGCGAGCACCGCCGACACGCGAATGAACGGCTGGTCGGCCGCGCCGCTCTCTGGCCCCGGCGGCCGCAGATCGCCTCCGACCTCACTCACGCGCGCAGGTCGAGAATCGTCGTGATGGCGATGCGGATGCCTCGCTCGAGCTCGTCCAGCGTGAAGTGCGGGTCGCCGCCGAGTTGCGGGGTGGCCGGCACATGGATGAACCCGGCCTGCAGCGGCGCCCCGCCCGAGCCCGCGCGCTGCTCGGCGATGCCGAGGGCCGCATACATGACGGCGTTGCACACGTAGCTGCCGGCCGACAGCGAGACCTCGGCCGAGATGCCGGCGTTGGCGATCGCGAGGGCGATGTGCTTGATGGGCAGGAGGGCGAAGCGGGCGGCGGGACCGTGGGGCTCGAGCGCGGCATCCGTCGGCTGGTCGCCGTCGTTGTCGGGAATGCGTGCGTCGGCCAGGTTGATCGCGACGCGCTCGGGCGTGATCGCGTGCCGGTTCTCGGCGAGCCCGAGCATGACGACGACGTCGGGGTGGTGCGCGTCGATGGCGGCGGCGAGCAGGCCCGGGGCGCGCGCGAACGAGACGGGCAGCACTTCGCCGACGATGCGGCAGTCGGGATGCCCGAGCTCACCGAGCCGCCGCGCCAGCTCGCCGCTCGGGTTGTGGGCTGCGCCGTCGAACGGCTCGAACCCCGTGACGAGCACGGTCGGCCGCCGGTCAGCGTGCGTGCGGTCAGCGCGCGGGCGGTCGGCGTGCGGTTCGTCAGCGTGCGCGTCGCCAGCAGTCGAAGTCATGAGTTCAGACTGCCACGCCCCATGGGCTCCGTCGGTCAGCGCGCCGCCGCGCTCAGGCCGACACCGCGCTCAGCACACCGCCGAGCTCAGGCCGGCACCGCGCTCAGGGCGTCGAGCAGCGCCCGACTCTTCGTCGGCATCTCTCGGGCCTCCCCGCGGCCGCTCTCGCCCTCAGGCGGAATCAGCAGATAGCGCGGCCCGTCTCGCTCGATCTCCCACCCGTTGTTGTGCGCGAGCAGGTGATGGTGTCTGCAGAGAAGAAGGCCGTCGGCGACGTCGGTGCGGCCCTGATCTCGCTGCCAATGCTCGATGTGGTGCGCTTCGCACCAGGAGGGTGGCCGTTCGCAACCGGGCCACCGGCACCCGCCATCTCGGGCCGCGAGGGCGAGCCGCTGCGCTCGACTGAAGAGCCGACGTTCCCGCCCGAGATTGAGCGGTTGGCCGGCGTTGTCGGCGCTGCCGTCGACGGTGAGGGCGACCGTGCCGGCGCTGCAGGCGTGCCGCTCGACCGTCGCGATCGAGACGGCGTCGGGCAGGCCCTCGAGGTAGCCGCGCCCAACCCGTTCGTCGAGCGCTGAAGCCGTGACGAGCACGCGAACCCCGACTGGCCCATCACCCAGCAACTGCGAGGTGTCGGCCGCGACACCCTGGCGCAGCAGCTCGGCCATCATGTCGCTCGCCCGCTGCGGGAGGGTTCGCTCGTCGTCGGGATCGGCCGGCGGTTCAGGCGCATCATCGTCGCCCGTGAAGCTCGGCAGCGCGCGCTTCGGTGACGTGACGCGGTCGTAGACCTCGCTGACCACAGCGAACGTCTCGGGGTCGAGCACCCAGTGCGCGTAGCCCATGCCATCGGCACGGCGCCCGATGCGGAACGATCGCTGCTCGCGTCGAGCCTCTTCGCGCTCGGCGACCCCCTCGACGTCGAGCTGGTCGCGCACGGCTCGCGCTTCGCGCGCAGCACGATCGGCGTCGAGACCCTCGATGCGGGGGAGCAGCTGGGCTGCCGCATCGTCGAGCGCCGCGGTGGAGACTGCTGTCGAGGGGGAGCCCAGTCCGGTCGAGACCGCATCCGCCACCGCGACGCTCAGGCGCCCCTCCAGCACGGCGGTCGACAGCGCGGTGATGCCGCCGTCGCGAGGCGCGCCGGTTTCGTCGACGGTGGCGCTGAGACCAGAGCCGATGCGCACGGCGGTGCGAGCGTCTGCCGAGCGCGTGCCCGTCGTGACGCGCACGAGCTCCTCGGGAGTGCGGTGCCCGGTGCGCTGGGCCAGACCATCGGACCCCAAGTCGAGAGCCGAGCGGCGCGCGATCTCGCCGGCGAGCAACGACACATGAAGTTGCGCCCATCGCACCTCATCGGCAGCCAGCCGGGTGAGGTCGAGCAACGCACCGTCATCGAGGTGCCGGTAGGAGCCTGGCTCTCGAGGCACGAGCGCCAGGGCGTCGCGTGCCGCGGTCATCGCGCCACACAGCGCGAGCTCGGGGGCGCGGGGCGCCGTCAGCTGGGCCGAAGGCGCTGCCATCGTCATCATGCTCGTCACCCCTCTGCGCTCGTACTGCCGGTTGAGATGCTTCGAACATACATTCGACCACCGACATGCGGAGGCGAGTCGACGCGAGGGTGGAACGAACGGCTACGCGGCCGGCTGTGAGGGAGGCCGCGGCCCAGCATCGGGCGGCCCGCCATCGGGCGCGTCGGGAGCCCCACCCTCGCTCGAGTCGGCCCCACCCGGCCCATCACCCGGCGCCCGCCGCCCCGCCGAGAGCGAGAAGAACACGACGCCGAGGGCGAGAAACGTGATGCCGAGCGCAAAGTTGTCGGGCATCGTCAGCGTGAAGACGACGCCGACCAAGAAGAAGGTGAACCCGCTCGCCGACCAGGCGCCGCGCGCACCAGCAGATCCGCTCATGCCTTCACGCTAGCCGCGTCACCGGCGCCCCGCACCCTCAGCGAGACCGACTCCCGCTCCCTGCGCACTTCGATCATGCCGAGCACCGCAGCCAGGGCCACGAGCACGCCCGCGAGCTCGACGCCCTCTTCGACGGCGAGCAGCACCTCAGCGCCGACCGCGGCGACCGGCGCATCAGCAAGGTCGACCGACCGCGCGAGCAGGCCGCCGAGCCCTTCGAGCACGATGGCTCCGAACAAGAACAGTGCGCCGCCGATGATGAGCCCGCGCCGCAGCTGCGCGTCGATGTGGCGGGCGACGATGAGCAGGCCGATTCCGCCCAGAACGGCGATCGGGATGCCCGCCACGAGCCACTCGACCGTCGGCACGGGCCCGATGCCGAGAGTGCGGGGCAGCGCCGTCAATCCTTCGTGCAGCTGAGCGGTCTCGTCGATCGAGAGCGCGAGGGCGACGGCGGCCAGGATCGCGTAGGGGGTGGCGGGCGACCCGGCATCAGCATCCGTGCGGTGCAGAAGGGCGGCGATGACAGCGAACGTGACGCCGACCGCGGCCATGAGCACGGCGGTGTACCAGGCCCAGACCGTGTATTCGGCTCCGGCGTAGAAGAGGCGCTCGAACTGCCCGGCGAACGCGCGCACGAAGCCCGAGACGTCGGTGAGGGTCACGAGCACGTGCGCCGTCACGCCGACGATGAGCATGACCCCGCCCACGACGGCGAGCCAGCGCAGCAGTGCGGGCGACGCGAGCGTGCGCCACGGCGCCGAATCGCCCTCACTCACGCCCTCACCCTAGCCGCGGTGACCCCGTCGCAGGAGTAGCGTCACCCCCATGACCGAGGTCACGCTCGACCTGCGCCGCACGCGCCTCGTGCTGCTCGTCGTGAGCCTCTCGCTCATGACCGTGGTGAGCGCCGTGAGCGGACTCAACGTGGCCCTGCCGAGCCTCGCCCGCGCGACCGGTGCGAGCCAGACCGAGCTCACCTGGATCGTCGACGCCTACACCGTCGTCTTCGCCGGCCTGCTGCTCGCCTCGGGCGCGATCGGCGACCGCCTCGGCCGCAAGGGCATTCTGCTCGTCGGCCTCGCGATCTTCGGCATCGCGGCCGGCGCCGCGGCCTTCGTCGACACCCCGAGCGCGCTCATCGGCCTGCGCGCCGTCATGGGCATCGGCGCTGCCGCGATCATGCCGACGACGCTCTCGGTCATCACCACGACGTTCCCGCACGAGCAGCGCGGCAAAGCCGTCGGCGTGTGGGTGGGCGTCGCCGGCGGGGGAGCCGCCATCGGCGTCTTCGTCGCGGCCGTGCTGCTGCAGTGGTTCGAGTGGCCGTCGTTCTTCTGGCTCAACGTCGCGCTGGCAACAACAGGGTTCGTGGGCACCGTGCTGTTCGTTCCGCCGGGTCGAGACGAGCATCCACCCCGCTTCGACGGGTTCGGCGCGGTGCTCAGCCTGCTCGCCGTCGGGGGCATCGTCTTCGGCATCATCGAGATTCCCGAGCGCGGGGGAGACGACCCGCTGGCCCTCGGCGTGCTCGCGGCAGGCCTCGCCGCCCTCGTCGCCTTCGTGCTGTGGGAGTGGCGCTCGCCCGCCCCGCTGCTCGACCCGCGGCTGTTCGCCGTGCGCGGCTTCGGCATGGGCAGCCTCTCGCTCGCCGTGCAGTTCTTCGCCGCATTCGGCTTCTTCTTCGCGGCGCTGCAGTACCTGCAGTTCGTGGCCGGCCTGAGCCCGCTGTGGGCGGCGGCGTGCCTGCTGCCGATGCCGTTCATCCTCATTCCGCTCGCGCGCTTCTCGCCGCGCCTGGCCGAGCGCTTCGGCTATCGCCGCGTCGCCCCCGTCGGCCTGCTGCTCATCGCGACCGCGTTCGTGGTCTTCTCACGCCTCGAGGTCGAGCTCGACTACGCCGTCTTCGGCACCGGCATCGTGCTCTTCGCGATCGGCATGGCGCTCTCGGGCGCTCCGTCGACGACGGCGATCACCCAGTCGCTGCCGCAGGGTAAGCAGGGCGTCGCCTCAGCCGTCAACGACACCGCGCGCGAATTCGGCAGCGCCCTCGGCATCGCCGTGCTGGGCAGCGTGCTCACCGCGACGTACAAGGCGGGGGTGCAGGATGCGATCGCGGGCCTGCCGCCCGCGATCGGCTCGGCCGTCGAATCATCGATCGCCTTCACTCAATCGCCTCGGGTCGCCGAGTTCGGAGCCGCCGCCGAGCCCGTCATCGCCGCAGCCAAGCAGGCCTTCCTCGACGGGGTGACCAGCGCGCTGCTCGTGGCGGCCGTCGTGCTCGTCGTGACGGCGCTGGTCACCGCGACGTTCGGGCCGAAGCGCTCTGCGCGTCGGTGAACCTGCGTTCCGGTTAGACCGTGCGCGAGCGGCGAGCCAGCACCAGTGCGCCGGCGCCAACGATCATGGCCAGCAGCGCCAACGGCAACACCGCATCGATCGAGCCGGCACCCGTGGCGGCGAGCTCAGGGTCTTCGGGCTCGACCGGCACGGGAACCACGTCTTGCGAGATGAACATCGCATACACGCTGAGGCAATCGGTGCCCTCGAGGAAGTCGCCCTGGAAGAGGTCGGTGCCCACCGGGTCGGTCAGGCTCAACGAGTTGAGACCCTGGCAATCGCTGCCGTCGCCGCTGTACCAGAGGGTGTCGGCGCTGTCGAACGACGCGGTCTCGATGTAGCCGGTCGGTTGGGCCACGAGAACGACGGCTCCGGTCGTGACGTTGAGGGTGAAGATCTCGCCACTGTAGGTGCCGGCGTAGAACTGGCCCGTCGACGCCTGGTCGATGAACGAGACGTCTCCAGCGGCAGGGTCGCCGATCGTGACGCTCGAGATCGTCGCACCGGTCGCTTTGTTCACGGTGATCATGACCCCACCCTGGTCGGCGATGCGCAGCACGCCGGTGCTGTCGACGTTGAGCGCGTCGCACTCGTCCATGCCGTCGGCTCCCACAGGCCCGATGAGGGTCGACACGCCGGTCGTGGGGTTCAGCGAGTAGAGGGTGCAGGCAGGTGCGCCGTCGTCGGCGAAGAAGTAGGCGTTGCCGGTCGTGACATCGAAATCGGCGCCGTACTTGCCGTCGTCGTCTTGCGGCAGGGTGGAGATCGACGTGGATGCTCCGGTCGACAGCGTGGAGAAGAATTCTTCTTCGGTCAACGTGTAGAGAGCATCCGTTGCCGGCAGTTCGGCGGCGGCGGCGGGTGACGCACTGAGAAGCACAAGTCCGAGCGCTGCGACGGAAGCAGAAGCGGCGAGGGCACGACGACGCATGGCACAACCTTTCAGATTTGCTGTGAATCTACCATCGACTTCGCCCTCAGTGGAGTACCAGTGAGCCAACAGCGCGCGCGTCACCTGGCCGCCACCTGCACTAGACTTTCCCACGGCCCACGCACCACCGGGCCAGCCACGGGCTGTGGCGCAGCTTGGT
>SXMG01000145.1 GCA_005778835.1 Actinomycetota bacterium | reverse complement strand
CGACGCCGCCGGTGACGAAGATGTGCTTGGTGATGCGGCCGTTGCCACTGCTGCGCTCCTCAAGAACGCTGTGCCCGTCAGAACCTGTCTCAGAAGAGTCCGCCACGGGATTCAAGAGTATCCC
Source organism: Actinomycetota bacterium (assembly GCA_005778835.1). Classification (GTDB taxonomy): domain Bacteria; phylum Actinomycetota; class Actinomycetes; order Actinomycetales; family Microbacteriaceae; genus Microcella. Next base: position 7,229 of record SXMG01000145.1, on the reverse strand, counting down.
ACTGCGGCGCGGCTTCCCCTCGACGCGCTGATCGCACCGGCGTACCCTGACCACCATGCGTCGAGACAGCATGCCCGGGTCGATACGAGCGGCACTCGTCGCGCTCGCGGTCGGCACCCTGATGATCGCCGGCGGATGCGCGAGCATCGGCGGCACGCCCACCTCTGTTGCCCTCTCCGAAGAACAGGGCATCCCCGCTGACGCGCCCATCACCGAGCCGTGGAACGACCCCGCCTGGAGCGGCGAGCCCCTCGGCTGGGTCTCCGACGGCGGCGAGACGCTCAGCGTCGTCACCTTCGGCAGCTCGTCGTGCCCCTACATCGCCGTGCGCATCGAGGTGCTCACGGTGCGGCAGCTCGCGATCGACTTCGAGAAGGGGCCCGCCGAGGCCTGCACCGACGACCTCGCTCCGCGCACGCACGTGTTCGCCGTGCCCGAGGGCCTTGACTCGGCATCGAACGGCCTCGAGGCCGAAGTGTCACTCAGGGACAACGCCTTCGGCGACGCCGACCCGAACGTCGTGAGCATGCCGTTTCTGCCGATCGGCTCGACCGCGCCCGACGAGCCTCCCGTGCCCGCCGTCGAGTCGATCGCCCTCGAGGTCATCCGCGGAACCCCGGCCGACATCGTGCTCGACGACAGCGACCTCGACCGCGGCACGCCGTTGGCCTTCTGGGGCGACGACCGCGCCACGATTCGCGTCGTGACGTGGGGCAGCTCGAGCTGTCCGCCCATCGCCCGCAGCTTTCAGCCCGAAGCGCCCGGCATCGTCGTGCTCGACTTCGCGCCCAACCCCGCGGAGTTCTGCACGGCCGAATTCGCCCCCACGACCCACGTGCTCGAGACGCCGGGCGGCGTCGATACCGACGACCTCGCGCTCGCGGTGCTGATCTCGGCCGCCGACGGAACGGCAGAAGAGTTCGCCGTCACCATCCGCGACTGAGCGCTCGGCCGATCGGAGCGGTCAGCCGACGAGTTCGCGCGCCGTCTCGATGAGCTCGCGCGCGTGCGTCAGGCCAGTCTCGCTGTCGGGCAGACCGCTCAGCAGGCGCGCCATCTCGGCGACGCGGGCATCGCCGTCGAGCTGCCGCACGCTCGACGCCGTGACGGCGCCATCGCTGTCTTTCACGACGCTCAGGTGGTTGGTCGCGAAGGCCGCGACCTGCGCGAGGTGGGTGACGACGATCACCTGCGCGGTCTGGGCGAGTCGGGCCAGTCGACGGCCGATCTCGATTGCGCTGGCGCCGCCCACCCCGGCATCCACCTCATCGAACACGAAAGTCGGCACGGGGTCGGTTGCTGCAATGACGACCTCGAGGGCGAGCATGACGCGCGAGAGTTCACCGCCCGATGCGCCACGACCGAGGGGGCGCGGCTCGGCGCCCGCGTGGGGCTGCAGCAGAATCGACACGACGTCGCGGCCGCTCGCGGTGTACTCGTCGCGCTGGGCGACCTCGACCGTGATGCGCGCGGCGCCCATGGCCAGCGCGGCGAGCTCGCCCGTGACGCGCTCCGAGAGACGGATGCCCGCCACCCGCCGCAGATCACTCAGCCGCTCGGCGAGAGCCATGACCCGGCCGCGGTCGGCATCGACCTCGGCGCGCAGCGCATCGATGCGGTCACTGTCGTGGTCGAGCTCGAGCAGGCGGGTGCTGCCCGAGTCGAGATAGTCGATGACCTCGTCGAGGGTCGGGCCGTACTTGCGCATGAGCACGCTCAGTTCGGCGCGCCGCTGCTGCACGACCTCGAGCTCGCGGCCGCCGTCGCTGTCGAGCGAGGCGAGGTACGACGAGAGCTGCGTGGCGACCTCGCCGACGACGAAGCCGGCGTTGGCGAGGGCGTCGACGATCGGCTGCAGTTCGGCATCGTGCGACGCAACCCGGTCGACCGCCCGTCGAGCACTCTCGATGAGGGCGAGGGCGTCGCGCGCCTCGTCGAGGCTCTCGCTCGAGATGAGCTCGTGGGCCTGCGCAGCGGCGAGCCGCAGATCTTCAATATTCGTCAGACGGTCGGCTCGCTCGGTGAGCTCGACATCTTCGCCCGGGCGGGGCGCCGCTGCCTCGATCTCGGTCATGGCGAGCCGCAGCTCCTCGGCCTCGCGAGCGCGACGGTCGCGGTCGGCTACGAGAACGTCGAGCTCGCTCTGCGCGTCGTTGTAGCGCTGGAAGACCTCGCGGTAGTCGCCGAGCACCTGCTGCAGCTCGGGCCCAGCGAAGCGGTCGAGCGCCTCGCGCTGGGCCGTGGCCGACTTGAGCCGCACCTGGTCGCTCTGACCGTGAACGACGACGAGCTGCTGCCCGATCTCGTTGAGCACGCCGATGGGCGTCGAGCGACCGCCGACGACAGCGCGTGAGCGGCCCTCCTGCGAGATCGAGCGACTGAGAATGAGGGCGCCACCGTCGAGGTCTCCCCCGGCGTCGCGCACGCGGTCGGCGACGGGGCCGCTCTCGTCGACGTGCCAGTGCCCCTCGACGAGCGCCTGGCCCGAGCCCGAGCGGATCGCCCCGGTGTCGGCGCGGTCGCCGAGCAGCAGGCCGAGTGCCGTGACGACCATGGTCTTGCCCGCGCCGGTCTCGCCCGTGAGCGCCGTGAAGCCGGGGCCGAGCGGAAGACGCGCCTCGCCGATGACCCCGAGATTGCGAATGGAGATCTCTTCGATCACGTGCCGCGCGCCTCCTCATCGATCGGACCCCGCCAGCCGTGCACGGGCAGCGCGAACTTGTTGACCAGGCGGTCGGTGAAGGGGCCCGGGTGCAGTCGCGCCAGGCGCACGGGGGTCGACGAGCGCCGCGCCACGACGCGCGCGCCCGTCGGCAGGTCGAACGCCCGACGACCATCGCACCAGAGCACGCCGACGCCCTGCGTGCGGTCAAGCACCTCGACGGCCAGTGAACTGCCGGGCCCGACGACGATCGGCCGCGCGAAGAGTGCGTGGGCGCTCAGCGGAACCAGCAGCAGAGCATCCAGACTCGGCCACACGACCGGCCCGCCCGCCGAGAAGGCGTACGCGGTCGACCCCGTGGGCGTCGACATGACCACGCCGTCGCAGCCGAAGCTCGACAGCGGCCGACCGTCGACCTCGATGACGACCTCGAGCATGCGCTCGCGGCTCGCCTTCTCGACCGTGGCCTCATTGAGTGCCCAGGTCTCGTAGATGACCTCCGTGCCGAGCTTGACCCTCACCGAGAGCGTCATGCGCTCTTCGACGAGGTAGTCGCGATCGAGGGCGCGGGCGACCGCCGACGAGAGATCATCGCGCTCGCTCTCGGCGAGAAAGCCGACGTGCCCGAGGTTGACGCCCAGCAGAGGAGCCGAACAGCCTCGCGCCAACTCAGCAGCGCGCAGGATCGTGCCGTCGCCGCCGAGCACGATGACGAGCTCGAGATCACCGACCCCGATGTCGCGGCCGAGCACCATGAGCGCGCCGTCGCCGGCGGCGTCGCGCAAGTCGTCGAGCGACTCGGCATCGACCACGGGAACCACTCCCGCTGCGCGCAGCAGGTCGACGACCTCGACGGCGGCCGCGAGCGACTCGTCACGGCCCGTATGGGCGACGACGAGAATATGCCGTTCGGTCACGATGGATCCTCCTGGCTGCGGTCGGTCGGGCGGGGTTCGGTCTGGTGCTGAGCGCTGTCGGGGGCTCCGGGCAGCGCGCTCGCAAGCGCACTCGCCCGGCCCCTCCATTCTGTCGGATGCACCCCGGCACCTGGCCGGAAGACGGCCAGATACTCATGATTGCCCGCACTGCCGACGATCGGGGAGGAGAGGAGCTCGCTCGCGTGGAGCCCCAGATCGGACGCCGCCCACAGCACCGCCATGATCGCGTCATCGCGCAGGGCCGCGTCGCGCACGATTCCTTCGCGGATGCCCGAACGACCTGCCTCGAACTGCGGCTTGATCAGCACGACGAGCGGCACCTCGGTGCCGACGGTGGCGACGATCGCGGGCAAGACGAGCGTGAGGGAGATGAAGCTCAGGTCGGCGACCACGAGGTCGATGGGTTCGGCGGCCGAGACCGCTCCCCCACTCACTTCGGCGAGCCTGTCTGCCGTCAGCGCGCGGGCGTTCTCGCCCTCGACGACGACGACGCGCGGGTCGGCGCGCAGTGCGGGGTCGAGCTGCCCGTGCCCGACGTCGAGCGCGATCACGCGGCGCGCCCCGCACTCGAGCAGAACCTGAGTGAAGCCTCCCGTCGAGGCGCCGAGGTCGAGCGCTTGCACCCCGGTCACGTCGAGCCCGGCCGCATCGAGCGCCGCCGCGAGCTTCAGGGCTGCACGGCTGACGTAGCGGTCGTCGCCGTCGACCTCGAGGCGAGCATCCGATCGCACCGCATGCGAGGGCTTCACGACCGCGCGCCCGTCGACCGACACGCGCCCCTGCTCGATCGCCGCGCGCGCCGTGGTGCGCGAGCGGGCGAGGCCGCGCTCGACGAGCGCGAGATCGAGCCGCTGCGTGCCGCTCATCAGAGCCTCGCCGTCATGAGCGCATCGCCGCGAACGCCGCCGCGTCGATCACGCCGAGCGGGCAGCGTCGGTGTCGGTCGCCTCGAGGCGTGTACGCAGCTCGTCGTGCAGCTGCCGGTAGGCCTCGCTGCGCTCGGTGAGCGGACGCTCGTCGATGAGCGCCAGGCGCGAGAGCAGAGCCTCGTCGACCTCGGCGTGCACCCCTTCGGCGGCGTCATCAGTCATGGTCACGACACTACCGCGAGGTGCATCAGCTGCTCATCGACGTCGAGCCCGTAGATCTGAAGCCCCGAGGCGTAGATCGCCGCAGCACCGGCGCGCAGCAGATCGAGCTCGTCAGACCCTGCGCGCGCCACGCGCACGACGTGCTGCTTCATGCGCACGACGGCTTTGCCGACCTCGACCGTGCGCACGCCGTCGGCATCCACCGTGCTCGTGACCTCCGGGTAGGGGGTGAAGAGCTCGCGCAGGTCGCCGAGAATGTAGTCGGGCTGCATCGTCGGAGGGGCCGCGAGCACCTGCTTCGCCCTATCGATGCCCGTGAGCACGAGGGCCGTCGCGAGCCCGGCCCGCTTGCCGCCCATGATGTCGGTGTCGAGGCGGTCGCCCACGACGAGGGGGTTCGCCGCAGCGAAGCGCTCGGTCGCGACCTCGAAGATCGCTGCTTCGGGCTTGCCGGCGAAGACCGGCAGCCGACCGACGGCGAGATGCACGGCCGACACGAGCGTGCCATTGCCCGGCGCGATGCCGCGGGCCACGGGAATCGTCCAGTCTGTGTTGGTCGCCACCCACGGAATGCCCGTATGCAACGCGAACGAGGCCTCGGCCAGGTGCTCCCAGCCCACGTGCGGGGCGAAGCCCTGAATCACGGCCGCGGGGTCATCCTCTGCCGACCGGGTCACCGCGAATCCGGCGTTCTCGAGCTCGTCGACGAGCCCGTCTCCGCCGACGACGAGGATGCGCGCTCCCGGTTCGACGAGCGTGGCGAGCACGCGCACCGCGGCCTGGGGGCTCGTGACGACATCGGCCGCGTCGACCGTCAAACCGAGCTCACGCAAATGCTGAGCGACCTGCTCGTCGGTGCGCGAGGCGTTGTTCGTGATGTAGCCGACACGCAGATCTTTCGCCGCCCGCGTGATGCTCTCGACAGCGTGCTCGATCGCACCCGGACCGGTGTAGACGACGCCGTCGAGGTCGAGCAGCAGGGCATCTCGGCCGGTCAGGGGCGTGGGGCGCGACCTACCGAGCATCGGCGCTCTCCGGCTCGCCGTCGCTGTCGGTCGCCACGGGGGCCTCAGTCGCCACCGGGGCAACAGCGGTGCCGCCGGCGACCTCGTCGTCGTCGAGCTCGATGATCTCGATCGTCTCGTCGCCCTCGACGGCGTCGACTGCGGCCAGCGCTTCGGCGGCGAGGTCGGCACGGCGGCCCCACGTCTCGGCCTCGTCCGTGCGCCCGAGCTCGTCGAGCACGACGGCGTAGGCGTCGAACAGCGCGGGGCTGTAGCTGAAGGCCTTCGAGGGATCGAGCTGCGGAATCTCGAGTTCGTCGAGCGCCGCCTGGGTCTGACCGAGGTCGAGGCGAGCGCCCGACATGGCGATCGCGAGCTCGACCCGGGTGGGCACGCTGAGCTCGCGGCGATCGACCGACCGGCCGAGCTCGAGCGCCTTCTCGGGCCGACCGAGACCCCGCTCGCAGTCGACCATCATGGGCAGCTGCTCGTTCGAGCCCGAGATGCGGCGGTATGTGCGCAGCTCGCGCAGCGCGAGCGCGAAGTCGCCCACCGCGTAGGCCGTGATCGCGAGCGACTCGCGCGTGACCGCGATGCGGCCAGCCCGTCGTGCCGCCGCCTGCGCGTGCCGGTGCGCGAGGGCCGTATCGGTGTCGATGAGCGCTGCCGCCATGACGAGGTGCTGCGCCACCCGATCAGCATTCTCCTTCGCCAGAGTGCGCAGCTCGTTGCGCGCGATGCGATCGAGCTCTTTGCCCGTGATCTCTTCCGGAATCGGCGGGTCGTCATGACGAGGACGATCATTGTCGCCCTCGGGCCGGTTCGGACGATCGGGTCGGGATGCGCCCGCCGGCCGCGCACCGCGGTACCCCGCGCCGGCACCCTGCGGCTTACCGGATCTCTGGGGCTGGCCGTCGCGCCGCGGAGCGCCATCGCGCTGCGGCCGGGCGTCTCTGCCCGAGGCCCCATCGCGACGGGGCGCACCATCGCGTTTCGGGGCGCCATCGCGGCGCGGGCGATCGTCGCCGGTCGGGCGATGCGGGCGATCAGCCATGGGGTGCTCCTCGAGCTCAAGAATCGTTCGTTAACGCGAAATGGCCACCCATTGCTGGGTGGCCATCTCACAAAGAAGTCCGGCGGTGTCCTACTCTCCCACGAGGTCACCCTCGCAGTACCATCGGCGCAGAAGGTCTTAGCTTCCGGGTTCGGAATGTAACCGGGCGTTTCCCCTTCGCTATGGCCGCCGAAACACTATTGATTTATCAGTAGTTTACGGACAGTCATGCATCAGTGCTGACTTAACAGCGATGCAGATCTGTGCGTAGTTCTCGACCGTAAATCGAGAACCACAAAGTGGACGCGAGCAACAAACTCAGTTCTCTCAAAGAGAGGGTGTTGTCAAGTTATCGGCTTATTAGTACAGGTCAGCTGCAAGGGTCTTTAGTCCCCTCTTCCACATCCTGCCTATCAACCCAGTAATCTGGCTGGGAGCCTCTCACCCGAAGGTATGGAAGTCTCATCTTGAGGCCGGCTT
>SXMG01000144.1 GCA_005778835.1 Actinomycetota bacterium | reverse complement strand
TTTCCAACTACACGCCGAGGTCAACGATACACATTTTCGACGCCGAGCGCCGGTTTCATCTCACCATTGCAATCAGTGGATTCGCTGCGATGCGCCATGGTTTGCCGATCCGCGCGCGATCCCGCCCGAGTGGGGCGGCCCGCTCGTCGCGCTCGAGGCGCCCAACCCGACGCGCGAGCGCACGCTCGTCGCCGACCTGCTGCGCGAGCGGCACCTCCTCGACGGCGTGCCCTACGGCCGCATGGCCGTGATCGTGCGCAGCGGACCCATGGTTCCGGGCATCGTGCGCGCGCTCGGCCAGGCCGAGGTGCCGGTGCAGTCGACGGCCGCCGGGCGGCCGCTGCGTGAGCATCCGGCGGCCCGGGCGCTCATCCGCCACGTCGATATCGGGGTCGGGCGCTCGCCCCTCGACGCCGCGGCCGCGACCGAGCTGCTGCTCGGCCCGCTCGGCGGGCTCGACCGCGTGAGCCTGCGCCGTCTGCGCCGCGCGCTGCGTGCTGAAGAACTTGCGGGCGAGGGCGACCGCTCGGCCGACGACCTGCTCGTGGATGCCCTCACCGCGCCCGACCGGCTGGCGACGATCGACCACCGCATCGCCCGCCGCGCCGCGCGACTGGCCCGCACGCTGCAGTCGATCAGCGAGCGGCACGCGGCCGGAGCCACGGTCGACGAGCTGCTCTGGCTCGCGTGGAGCGAGTCGCACGTCGCCGAGGTCTGGCGCCGCGATGCGGCCGGGTTCGGGGTCGCGGCGGCCGAGGCGAACCGCGCGCTCGACGCCGTCGTCGCCCTGTTCACGGCTGCTGCGACCATCGTCGACACGGTGCCCGATGCGACGGTCGAGTCATTTCTCGCGCGCGTGCTCGACAGCGATGTCGGCGACGACCTGCTCGCTCCGCTGCGCGGGGGCGATGCCGTGCTCGTGGCGACCCCCTCGGCGGTCGCGGGGCTCGAGGCCGACGTCGTCGTCATCGCCGGGCTCACCGAAGGGGTGTGGCCCAACACGCGCATGCGCGGCTCTCTGCTCGGCGCCCCGCTCATCAGCAGGCTCGCCCGCGGGCTGCCGGTCGACGATCTCGACGAGCGGCGCCTCGTGCTCGACGACGAGCTGCGCATGTTCGCTCTCGCCGCGACGCGCGCGCGGCGGCAGCTCGTCGTCACGGCGACCGCGGGCGATGACGATCAGCCGAGCGCGCTCTTCGCGCTCGTGCGTGAACATGCGCGGCGCGAGCGGGCGCAGACCTTCGGGTTCGACGCTGCGGCGGCCGGCGACGAGGGCGTCGCCGCGCTCGACGCGGCGATCGCGGCATCGGGCGCTCGCCCCGTGCGGGCTCGGTCGTTGCGTCGGCTCGTCGGCCGCTTGCGGCGCGAGCTCGTCGACGACGGCCGACTCGCGCGCGACGGCGATCGTGCCGAGGCCGCCCGCGCGCTCGCCCGCCTCGCCGCCGAGCGCGTACCCGGGGCGAACCCGCCGTCGTGGTGGGGTCTGCTGGCGCCGAGCACCGATGCCGAGCTCTTCGCCGACGATGAGACCGTGAGCCTCTCGCCGTCGAAGCTCGAGGCCATCGAGAAGTCGCCCCTTGACTGGTTTCTCGACCGCATCGCTCCGAGCGAGACGAGCCCGGCGATGGGCATCGGCACGATCGTGCACTGGGCGATGGAGACCGCGACCGAGCCCGAGGTCGACGCCATCTGGGCCGCGATCGAGAGCCGGTGGAACGAGCTCGTCTTCGAGTCGTCCTGGCTCGCCGAGCAGCAGCGTCGGCTCGCCCGCCGCTACGCCCTGGGTGTCGCGGCCTATCTGCGCGACGCCGAGGCCGAGTCGCGCGGGCTCGTCGCGGCCGAGCAGCGGTTCGAGGTGACGGTCGATCGTGCCCGCGTGAGTGGCGTCGTCGACCGGCTCGAAGTCGACGGCGACGGCGGCGTGCGCATCATCGACCTCAAGACCGGCAAGCCGTTGACGAAGCAGTCTGAGATCGATGAGCACGCGCAACTCGGGGCGTATCAGCTCGCCTATGCCGACGGCGCCTTCGACGCCGTGCTCGACGAGGTGCTCGAGGGGCTGCCGCACCATCCCGGCGGCGCGCGACTGCTCTACGTGCGCGAGGGCAAGGGCGGCGACGACTACCGAGAGGCCGTGCAAGAGCCGCTCGATGACGACCAGCTCGAGGGCTTTCGCGAGCGGCTGCGCCAGGCCGTCGAGGCCATCGCCGTCGCGCAGCTCACGGGCGTGCGCACGATCGACCGCTTCGATTTCGCGCTGGGCGCGCACCGCATCCACCGCGTGGGGCCGGTGACGGGCGATGAGTGAGCCGAACCGCCGCGAGTTCAGCGCCGTCGAGATCGCCGAGAAACTCGGCCAGCATCGACCGACCGACGAGCAGCGCGCCATCATCGAAGCTCCGCTGGGTCCGGCGCTCGTCGTCGCGGGAGCCGGCTCGGGCAAGACCGAGACCATGGCGGCGCGCGTGCTGTGGCTCGTCGCCAACGGGCACGTCGCACCCGACGAGGTGCTCGGCCTCACGTTCACGCGCAAAGCGGCGGGCGAGCTCGCGGCGCGCATCCGCGAGCGGCTCGTGCAGCTGGGGGCGTCGGGCCTGTTGGGCGCGGCAACGGTGTCGCGGTCGACGGATGCGGCCAGCGCGCCCGGCGACTCGAGCGCCTCCCGCGCCCTCGTCGACGCGTTCACGCAGCCGACCGTCGCGACGTACAACTCGTTCGCCTCGAGCCTCTACCGCGACCACGCCGTGCTCATCGGCCGCGACCCCGACGGAGTGCTGCTGCGCGAGGCGAGCGCCTGGCAGCTCGCGCGCGAACTCGTCACGTCGTCGCGGGACGAACGTCTCGCCGAGCTCGATCTGAGCGTCGACAAGATCACCGCCTCGGTTCTGCAGCTCGCGCACGCGGTGGCCGAGCACGACGCCGACATCGCCGACGTGCGTCGTGTCATCACCGACTTCCTGGCCGTTGCCGACCTGCCGCTCGGCGACCGGTACCCACGACAATCCGCGTTCGACGCGCTCATGGAGCTCGGCGCCACCCTGCCGATCGTCGACCTCGTCGAGCAGCTGCAGCAGGTGAAGCACCGCGACGGCTACGTCGAGTTCGCCGATCAGGTGAGCCTCGCGCTCTCGATCGTGCGGCGTCATGCCTCGGTCGCCGAGCAGCTGCGCGACCGGTACCGCGTCGTGCTGCTCGACGAGTACCAAGACACCAACGTCGCGCAGACCTGGCTGCTCGCCGAGCTCTTCGGCGGCACGCCCGTCATGGCCGTGGGCGACCCGCACCAGTCGATCTACGGCTGGCGCGGAGCGAGCGCCTCGAACCTCGACGACTTCGCCGCGCGCTTCACGAGCGCGGGCGGCGAGCCCGTCGGCCGCTACTCTCTCAGCACCTCGTGGCGCAACGGCACGACGATTCTGCAGGCCGCGAACGTCATGGTCGAGCCGCTCAATGCCCGCGGGGGAGTCGCCGTCGAGACCCTGCGGCCGTCGCCGGTCGCGAGCTCTGAGCCGATCGACGTGGCCTTCGAAGAGACCCTGCACGATGAGGCGCGCGTCGTCGCCGCGTGGCTCGCCGAGCGGGTCGCCGAGCCGCCGCCCGGCGCGAAGCCCGGCGCGGTCGACGCCGAGGGCCGCCCGCTCAAGGCGAGCGCTGCCCTGCTCATGCGCAACCGCGCGACTCAGCCCGTCTTCCTCGCCGCCCTGCGCGAGGCGAAGGTGCCCGTGCACGTGCTCGGCATCGGCGGTCTGCTCGAGCAGCCAGAGATCGCCGACCTCGTGAGCGCGCTCGCGGTCATCGACGACCCGGCCGCGGGCACTGAGCTCGTGCGCCTGCTGGCTGGCCCGCGATGGCGCATCGGCGTGGCCGACCTGCACGCCCTCAGCCGCATCGCCTCGTGGCTGCGCGACCGCGACCTGGCGCAGCGCGCTTTCAGCGACGAGGTGAAGGCGCGACTGCGCGCATCCGTCGCCCGCACTGATGGGGTCTCGCTCGTCGATGCTCTCGACTTCGTGGCGACTGCCTCAGACGGTCACTCGCAGCTGGCGGCCTTGAGCCCGGCCGGCCTCGAGAGGCTGCAGGATGCTGGCCGCTTGTTCGCCACCCTGCGCACCCGCACGGCGCTCGATCTGCCCGACCTCGTGCTCACGGTCGAGCACGAGCTCATGCTCGACATCGAAGTCGCGGCGAACCCGTCGCGCACGATGGGCGAGGCTCCGCGCGAGGCTTTTCACGAGGCGCTCGACGGCTATCTCGCGCTCGCCGATCATGCGACGCTCGGCGGCTTTCTGGGCTGGCTGCGCGAGGCCGAGTGGCGCGACAACCTCTCACCGCGGTCTGACGACCCCGAGCCCGGAACGGTGCAGGTGCTCACGATCCACGGCTCGAAGGGTCTCGAGTGGGATCACGTCGTCACGCCGCGCCTCGTCGTCGACGAGCTGCCGAGCAAGCCGCGCGACGGCACGACCGGCTGGCTCAAGCTCGGCGTGCTTCCCTACGAGCTGCGCGGCGATGCGGCCGAGCTGCCCGTCTTCGCGTGGCGCGGCGCCGAGACGCGCAAAGAGCTGCTGCAGCGCCGCGAGGTCTTCAGCGACGAGGTCGGGGCGCACCTCGAGCGCGAAGAGCGTCGGCTCGCCTACGTCGCGGTGACGCGTGCTCGGCACCGGCTGCTGCTCACGGGGTCATTCTGGGCGGGGCAGACGAAGCCTCGCGGCCCGAGCCCGTTCTTGCTGCCGCTCGAAGAGCGCGGCCTCATCGGGGTCCTGCCCACGAAGCCTGACAACGAAGAGAATCCGATCGTCGACGACGAGAGCGATGAGCCCTGGTGGCCGGTCGATCCTTTCGGAGCGCGCCGCGCCGGCGTGGTCGCCGCGGCCGAGCGGGTGCGCGCCGCCGACCCGACTGTGCGGGGGGATGACCGCCGCGGCTGGCAGCGCGAGATCGACCTGCTGCTGGCCGAGCGTGCGGAGCGCCTCGCCGCGCCCGGTCGCGTCACTGTGCCGTTGCGCGTGCCCGCCTCGTCGTTCAAAGACTTCATCACCGAGCCTGCGGAGGTCGCCGAGCGCCTGCGGCGCCCGATGCCGCAGCGGCCATTCCGCGCGACGCGGCTCGGCACGGTGTTCCACCGCTGGGTCGAACAGCGGTACGGCATCGCAGCCCTGCCCGACGCAGTCGACGGCCTCGACGCCGAGTTCGACCTGGCAGCGGGAGGTCTCGCGGGCGCCGCGTCAGGGGGAGTCGCGGGCGGCGTCAGCGGCAGTGCCGAGGTGCTCGACGGCATCGACCCGCACGCGCTCGACGCCTTGCAGGCGACCTTCGAGCGCTCGGAGTGGGCAGCGCGCACGCCCGTCGACGTCGAGCGCGAGCTGCACCTGCCCTTCGAGGGCCGCATTCTCGTGTGCAAGATCGACGCCGTCTACTCGACCGACCCCGACTTCGACCCCGTGCGCGATCGCGGTTCGGGCCGAGCACCCCGCAGCGTCGAGATCGTCGATTGGAAGACCGGCAAGGCACCGCGCGACGACGCGGACCGTGCGGCGAAAGAGCTGCAGCTCGCGCTCTACCATGTCGCCTACGCGCGCTGGGCAGGGCTGCCGCTCGACTCCGTGACGGCGGCCTTCTACTTCGTCGCCGATGACGCCGTGCTGCGTCCCACGTCGCTGCCCGACGAGGCCGAGCTGCGCTCGCTCTGGCGCGCCGCCGTCGGCACGGCCTGACCTGTTCAGGCAGTGTGCCTCGCGCGGCATGTGCCGCGAACGGCACATTGCTTCAGCAGAAAACCTCCTACTGCAGAGCGGGGGTCGCGAAGCGGGTGCGATAGGCCTGCACGGCACTGCGCATCCCGATGCCGCACACGCCGACGAGGTCGTCACCGCGGTAGAACTCGACCACGCACTCGTCGTCGGGCGATCCGGCGACGAGCTCGCTGCGGTCGGCCAGGTACGTCATGCCGAAGGCGAGCAGGTGGGCGTCGTACTGGTCGCTCCAGAACGAGGGGAGCGGGGCGAACCCGGCGGCCGCGAGCGGCTCGCAGTCCTCGCCTGCGAGGTGCGCGGCGATGAGCTGGCCGGCGCGCTTGCCGGTCTCGGTCGGCAGGTTCCAGTGCTCGACGCGGCGGGCGACATCGTCGAACAAAGGGTTGGGGTACCGCGCCACGTCGCCGACCGCGAAGACGTCGGGGTTCACGCGGCCGTCGACGCCGACCGCCCGCAGCCCGCCGTCGACGAGCACGCCGTCAGAGACGTCGAGCCCTGAGTCGGCCAGCCACTCGATGTTGGGGTCGCTGCCGACGGCGACCACGAGCACATCGCACTCGAGCATGACGCCGCTCGTCAGAATCACGCGCTCGACAGCAGGGTCGCCCACGAGCCCGAAGAGCGACTCGCCCGTGAAGAACCGCACGCCATGCTCTTCGTGGCGCCGACGGATCTCCGCCCCCAGCAGCGGCCCGACCGCGCGCAGCAGCGGCACGCGGCTCTGCGTGACCACCGAGACGGTCGCGCCGTTCTTCGCCGCCGTCGCCGCGATCTCGCAGCCGACGAAGCCCGACCCGAGAATGACGACGTTCGCGCCGGGCCGCAGCACCTCGCGCAGGGCGACGGCGTCGTCGAGCGTGCGGAGCACGTGGATGCCGCCGAGCCCGTGGTCATCGATCGGCAGCGGCTTCGGGCGCAGCCCCGTCGCGATCACGAGCGCGCTGTACGGATGCTCGTCCCCGGCATCGTCGACGACCACCGTGCGCGCGGTGTCGAGCGAAACGGCCGCGCGTCCGAGCACCCACGTCACGCCCTCCTCGAGCGCTGAGCGGATCGGGAAGGCCACATCGGCGTGGCCCTGCCCTTCTGTCTGCAGCAGTTCTTTCGACAAGGGAGGGCGGTTGTACGGCGCGTGCGCTTCGGCGCCGAGGAAGGTGATCGGCCCCGTGTAGCCGGCGCGGCGGGCACCCTCGGCCGTGCGGAGGCCGGCCATCGAGGCTCCGACGATCAAGAGCCCAGCATCCGCAGCCCCGTCAGACACGCGATCAGGCCTTGGTGATGAGAATCGCCTGCATGGGGCAGACGTCGGCCGCGGCCTCGAGGTCGGCGAGCATCTCGTCGGGGGCCTCGGCCTGGTACTCGAGCTTGTCGTCGGCGTTCAGCTGAAACACCTCGGGCGCCTCAAACACGCACTGGCCGTAGTGCTGGCACTTGTCCATGTCGACGTCGATCTTGATCATTCCGTGTCCTTCTCTTCGATACGTGACGGGTACAGGTCTTTCGAGGGAGTGCGGATGCCCCGGTACTCCCAGTCTCCACCGAGCGCGGTCGAGACCACTTCTTCGCTCGACGTGGGCTGCGCGCCGACGTCGGTGCGAATCGGAGTCGGACCCTCGACGATCGTGTTGGTGAGGCGGCCGAGGCCGTCGACCTCGACCTCGACGACGGCGCCGGGCTCGACGGGCCGCGAGTTCGCGGGCGTGCCCGAGAAGATCATGTCGCCGGGCACGAGCGTGATCGTGCGGGCGAGGTCAGCCACGAGGTAGTGCATGTCCCACTCCATCGTGTCGGTCGCGTCTTCCTGCACGACCTTCCCGTTGACGAGGGTGCGAATCGTCTTGCCGCGGAAATCCCAGTCGGTCACGAGCCCCGGGCCCACCGGTGCGAGCGTGTCGCTGCCCTTGACGCGCAGCATCGAGCCAGCATCCGTGTCGCGGAAATCGTGCAAGCCGTAGTCGTTGCCCACCGAGTAGCCGGCGATGTAGTCGCCCGCCTCGGCCGGCGAGACGTTGCGGCAGGTGCGGCCGATGACGATGACGATCTCGCCCTCGTAGTTGAGCCACTTCAGGCCCGCGGGTCGCACGACCGAGCCCTTGTGGCTGTTGAGCGCCGTGATCGGCTTGTGGAAGTAGGTCGGCGCGGGCGGCAGCTTCGTCATGAACTCGTCGCTGCGGCTCGGGTAGTTCAAGTGCACCGCGATAATCTTGGTCGGCTCGGTGGGCGGCAGGTGCACAGCCTCGTCGACACTGACCACGCGGCCGTCGGATGCTCGCAGCTCGTCGCCGTGCCGTTCGACCTGCACGGCCACGCCGTCGAGCAGGATGCGCCGGTACTCGGTCATGCGGCAGTCCCGCGCGTTGCGGCGACGTCGCCGGTCGGGTCTTCGCGCGACAGCGTGACGTCTTTCGGCAGCGGGAAGCCGCCCTCGGGTTCGGGGAAGTAGATGTGCACCTGGCCCGTGCCGATCGAGTTCTCGTACTCCGAGTACATGACGCCCTTGGCCGTGTTGGCCTCTTCGCCCGTCGCACCGGCCATCTGCAGCCAGTGGCTGAAGTTGGCCTCGGGCTTGAACTGCTTGAACTCGGGCATGGTCTCGAGGATGCGCTTGTGGTCGCCCTGCTTCATCCACTCGACGCGCTCGAGGTCGGCCTGCAGTGCGCCCTCGCTGTAGATGTGCGAGGGGTCGCTCGCCTCGTGCTTGCGCAGGTCGCGCAGCTTGTAGAACGTGTGCGAGAGCGCGCCCGAGGCAAGCAGCAGCACCTTGCGGTCGCTGTCGCGAATGGCCTCGCCGAGCGCGCGGCCGGCGCGCAGGAAGTCGTCGGTCTGCGCCGTCTGGCAGACCGAGAGGCTCACCCAGCGCTTGTCGAGACCGCGGCCGAGGTAGTGCCACAGATTGACCGTGGCGTAGAAGATCGGCAGGTGCGGGTCGCTGATAGGCGTGACCCAGGTGCCGTTCTTCTCGTCGTAGTCGGCCACGGCGTTCGCGAGTTCGGGGTCACCCTTGAACGCGTACGGAATCTGCGACATCCCTCGCGGCAGTTCCTCCGAGGTGAAGAGCCCGCTGCGTTCGGCCTGCGCGCTGATGACGAACTCGACCGTCGTGGCCCAGTGCGAGTCGAGCACGACGACGGTGTCGTAGTCGAGGGTCTCCATGACCTCTTCGCGGAAGCGCTTCAGCCCGGGAACAAGGGTGATCTCCTTGCCGCCATTGATGTCGTACCGCACATCCTGCGGCAGCATGATGGTGGGCACGTGCGCGAGAATCGCGGCGCCGACGACCTTTCCCATGACTTACTCCTTCCACCCTGAGGGTGCGTAGACGGTGTTCTTGACGTCGGCGTAGAAGTCGAACGACCACACGCCTCCTTCGCGGCCGATGCCGCTCTTCTTGCTGCCTCCGAAGGGCGCGGCGAGATCGCGCACGAAGAAGCAGTTGACCCAGATGGTGCCGGCGACGAGGTTCTTCGTCAGGCGCTCGGCGCGCTCGCGGTCGCCGCAGACGACGACGGCGGCGAGGCCGTACTCGGTCGCGTTGGCGACCTCGACGGCCTCCTCGTCGCTCGAGAAGGTCTGCATGGTGAGCACGGGGCCGAAGACCTCGGCCGTGAGAATCTCGCTGCCGGGCTTCGCGTCCATGAGCAGGGTGGGCTTGAAGTAGAGCCCGCCGAGCTCGTCGTTGGGTCCGCCGCCGATCACGACCCGGGCGCCGTCGGCCTTCGCGCGCTCGACGAAGCCGGTGACGCGGTCGATGTGCACCCGGTGAATCTGGGGGCCGATCTGCGTCGCCTCGTCGCGCGGGTCGCCCTGCACGAGCTGGGCGGCCTTCTCGGCGAATCGAGCGGCGAAGGCTTCAGCGATGTCTTTGTGAACGAGCAGGCGCGTGCCCGAGAGGCACACCTGCCCGGCGTTGTCGTACTGCTCGACCGCGATCTCGACGGCGAGGTCGAGGTCGGCGTCGTCGGTGACGATGAGCGGGCTCTTGCCGCCGAGCTCGAAGCTCACCGGGGTCAGGTTCTCGGCGGCGGCGCGCGCGATCGCCTTCGCGGTCGGCACCGAGCCGGTGAACGCGATGCGGGCGATGCCTGGATGCGCGACGAGGGCCGCGCCCACCTCGGCACCGAAGCCCTGCACGACGTTGAAGACTCCGGCGGGCATCCCCGCCTGCTCGCACAGGTCAGCGAAGTAGCTCGCGCTCAGGGGAGTCCACTCGGCGGGCTTGAGAACGACCGTGTCGCCGGCCGCGAGGGCCGGGCCGATGCGCCAGGTGGCGAGCATGAGCGGAGCATTCCAGGGCGTGATGATCGCCGCGACGCCGCTCGGGTCCCAGCTGACGACGTTGTCGTGGCCGCGGGTCTGCCACACCGGGTGGCTGAGCTCGTTGAGCGCCCAGTCGGCGAAGAAGCGGATGTTCATGGCGACGCGGGGCATGACCCCGCGGCGGTGGCTGCGCAGCAGCGAGCCGTTGTCGAGGGTCTCGAGCTGAGCGAGCTGCTCGACGTTGGCCTCGACGAGGTCGGCGAGGCGGTGCAGGATCTCTCCGCGACCGGTGGGGCCGAGGTCGCGCCAGGCGGGAAAGGCGCGCTGCGCCGCGGCGACGGCCGCATTCGCCTCGGCCTGACCGCCGCGCGCGACGTGCGCGATGACGGCGCCGTCGATGGGCGAGACGCTCTCGAACTGCTCGGCGCTCGCGACGCGCTCGCCGCCGATGTAGTGCCGCGTGTCGACGGTCAGTCCGGCCAACTCCACCTGATGCACGCGGCTGCTCCCTTGCGATCGCTATTCGTTCGGATACGAACGTTTCCGAGGAGTCTAGCCGAGCAGGGCCGTCGCGCAAGAGGCGGATGCTCACAGTGTGAGCATCCGCGGTCGATAGACCGCCAGGGTGAGCGGACCGCTTCCGTGCTCTCCTACCGCTGACCTTCCGTCACGAGCGTTACCGCGCGCAGCATCTCGGCGAGCTCGCGGCGGCGCTCGGGGTCGATCGTGCTCGAGATGGTCTTCTCGTGACTGTTGAAGGTCGGGAAGAGCGTGATCATGAGCTCGCGCCCCGCAGGGGTCATGGTGACGTTGACGAGCCGCCCGTCGCGCTCGCTGCGCTCGCGCACGAGATAGCCCTTCGCCTCGAGCGTGCCGAGCACGCCCGTGAGCGTCGCTTTCGAGAAGCCGCCCTCTTCGGCGATCTGGCGGGTCTCGATGGGCTCCCAGATCCAGGTGACCCAGAGCACGACGAAGGCTGTCCACGAGAGGCCGCTCTCGGCGAGCACGCTGCGCTCGAGGTAGTTGCGCGTGGCATTCGCGGCGCGGAAGAGATTCGACACCACCGCCATCGCCTCGAAGTCGAGGGGCAGGGTGCCGAGCTTGGTGACGACCTGCTCTTCTGTCTCGGCGAGCGTGTGTGCGCTGGGCATCGAAACCTCCTGCGCTCATTATCACCGGCGAGCCTCGACGTGGGCGTCACGCCGCGTCGGTGGGCTGGCGTACCGGCGGGTTTTCGCGCGCCTTCGCTTCAGGACTCGACGCGCGCGCGGAAGTTCGTTAGCATCCGAACAAATCGCTTCCTACGAAAGCAGGCGCTCATGTCGACCATGACTGATCTCACTCTCGCCGACCTCGATCTGTTCGCGAACGGAGCGCCCTGGGGCGTGTTCGACGAGCTGCGCGCGACCCCCGGCCTGCACTACTCGACCGAAGAGGCGCCCAACAGCGGCTTCTGGTCGGCGACGCGGTACCACGACATCGTGCGCATTCTGCGCGACACCGAGACCTTCACGTCGACCAAGTTCACGAACCTCGAAGAGGTCGACCCCGACATGCAAGACCAGCGCCGGTCGCTGCTCGAGACCGACGGGCTGCGGCACCGCGCGCTGCGCCGCATGCTGCAGGGCGAGTTCACGCCGCAGGCGGTCGCGAAGTACGAGACGTTCTTGCGCGGCATCACCGCCAAGACGGTGGATGCTGCGCTCGCGAAGAAAGAGTTCGATTTCGTCGACGAGGTGAGCGCCGACTTCCCGATCCGGGTGCTCGCGCGACTGCTCGGCGTGCCCGACAGCGACACGGGCCAGCTCATCGAGTGGGGCAACCGCATGGTCGGCAACACCGACCCCGAGCACGCCGACGTGCTCATCGGCTCGAGTGACAGCGACGAGTACCGTCACGTGCCGTTCCGCTCTCCCGCGGCGATCGAGGTCTACGAGTACGGCCGGCACCTCGCGGCCGAGCGGCGCGGCAAGGGCGGCACCGACCTCATCACGCTGCTCGCCGACGGCGTGCCGAGCGACGGGCAGCCCCTCAGCGAGCACGAGTTCAACACCAACTTCTTGCTGCTGGTCGTCGCGGGCAACGAGACGACGCGCCACACGATCACCCACTCGATGAGCAACCTGCTCAACAACCCCGAGCAGATGGCGCTGCTGAAGAACGACCCCTCGCTCATCCCGTGGGCCGTCGAAGAGTTCTTGCGGTACGCGTCGCCGGTCTACCACTTCCGGCGCACGGTCACCCGCGACACGGAGTTCTCCGACACCCAGCTCAGCGAGGGCGAGAAGCTCGTCGTATGGTTCGCCTCAGGCAACCGCGACGACACGGTCTTCGACGACCCCTACCGCTTCGACGTGACGCGCAACCCGAACGAGCACATGTCGTTCGGACGCGGCGGGCCGCACATGTGCCTCGGCAACGCACTCGCCCGCATCGAGCTGCGCATCATGTTCGAAGAGCTGCTCTCGCGCGACATCACGCTCGAGCGCACCGGAGACATCGACTACCTGCGCAGCAACTTCGTGCACGGCATCAAGCGCATGCCCGTGCGCGTCGCCTAGCCGCGCGCCCCGGCTCGGTCGCGTCACACCAGACACGCTGTGCGCGCATTGCCCGTGTGTTGCACCCGACCCATCGCGTGGTCGCACAATGGCGCATCGTGACGGGCGTTGCGCAGTTTGCGACCACGCGGGGCGGTTCGTACACACTTGGGCGCTCCGAGCTGGTGAAGCGATTGACGCGCGTGAGTCGTGACGCGCGTTGGCGCGTGACGCGCATGAACTCAGCGGGGGAGCAGCCCCGCGACGTCGGTGAGGAAGGCGTCGACGAGCGCGTGGGTGCGGGCACGAGCATCCGAGGCGGTCGCGATCGTCTGCGCCATCATGACGTCGGGGTCGAGGCCCTCGTCGCGAATCTTGGATGCTCCGCCCCAGTCGAGCCACCCCTGCAGCCCCGCCGCATCGAGCTCGGGGTGAAACTGCACGGCGAGCGTGCGCTCGATCGTGAACGCCTGCGAGGCCGCGGCCGTGCGCGCGATCTCGACGGCGCCGGGCGGCACGGTCCAGCGGTCGTAGTGGAACTGGAACCACGGCCCTTCGCCGACCAGCGACGGCTGATCGCTCCAGATCGAGGTCCAGCCGATCTCGGCTCGCGGTGCGGGTGCCACCGAGCCGCCCATGGCGCGGGCGACGAGCTGGCCGCCGAAGCAGATGCCCAGCACGGGCATCCCGCTCGAAACAGCGTCGCCCAGCCACGCGATCTCGGGAAGCAGCCAGCGGCCGATGCAGGCGTCGTCCCACGCGCCCCAGGGGGCGCCGAGCGGCACGAGCACGTCGTAGTCGGCGGCCGACGGAAACGCCGTGTCGATGTTCGGCGACTCGAACGACGACTCGGGCACGACCAGGTGCGTGTCGATCTCGAAGCCGTGGTGGGCGAATCGCTCGCCGACCGGCCCGAGCGGGCTGACATGATCGTGCTGAACGAACAGAACGCGCATCGGGCCTCCCCATCGAGTGTGCGGGTAGTCTACTATCTCGTTTGAGTCCGAACGATTTTCTCGGACGCCCCGCCCAGTGCCACGAAGGAGTCGCACATGAGTCACAGCCTGGCCAACCTGCAGAGCGAGCTGCTCGCCGCCGACATCGACGTGCTGCGGGTGATTTACGCCGACATCATCGGCACCGTGCGGTCGAAAGACCTGCTCGTGCGCGAGCTCGACAAGGTCAGCCACGGCGGCCCGACGTTCTGCCAGGGCGTGTGGGTGACGACGACGCAGGGCGGCGTACTCGACGGCGCCGACGTGCTCAGCAACGGGCTCGAAGACTTCATCAGCCAGATCGTTCCCGACGGCTGGCGCGCGCTGCCGTGGGAACCGGGCGTCGCCTACGTCATCGCCGGCGCCAACAATCCGGATGGCCAGCCCAGCCCGCTCTCACCGCGTGAGCTGCTCGGCCGCGTCGTCGGCAAGTACTCCGAACTCGGCTACGTGCCCGTCGTCGGCCCCGAGCTCGAGTTCTACATCGCCGACCGCGACGAGAACGGCGGCTTCAAGCGCGCCCTCGAGGCAACCGGCCGCGTCTACACGAGCGGTGCGACCGTCGACCCCAAGGGCACCTTCCTGCACCTGCTGCGCATGCTCGACCAGATGCGCATCGGCGTCTTCGCCGGCAACCACGAGTTCAGCCCGAGCCAGTACGAGATCAACATCTGGCACGGCGAGGCGCTCGACGCGTGCGACCGCATCTTCATGCTCAAGTCGGGCGTGAAAGACGTCATCGCCCGCCTCGGCCAGGCCGCGACCTTCGCCGGCAAGCCGTGGAGCGACGAGGGCGGCAGCGGCTTCCACCTGCACATGTCGCTCACTGATCCGCAGGGTGAGAACCTCATGCACACCGGCGGCGAGCTGAGCGACCTGGCGAAGCACATGATCGCCGGCATCGTCGCGCACGCCCCGGCGCTCACCGCCATCTGCAACCCGACCGTCAACGCCTTCAAGCGCCTCGGCCCCGACACTCTCGCTCCCTACCGCGGCAACTGGGGATACGACAACCGCAGCGCCATGCTCCGCATCC
Source organism: Actinomycetota bacterium (assembly GCA_005778835.1). Taxonomy (GTDB): domain Bacteria; phylum Actinomycetota; class Actinomycetes; order Actinomycetales; family Microbacteriaceae; genus Microcella. The sequence continues at coordinate 16,830 of SXMG01000144.1, read as the reverse complement.
CGCCGGAGCGCGGCCAGGGCACACGCCTCGAAATGCGCCTCGGCGACGGTGCTGCGAACGCATACCTCATGACCGCGGCGCTCCTCGCAGCCGGACTCGACGGCATCCAGCGCCAGCTCGAGTGCCCCGACCCCTCGGTGGGTTACGCCTACGAGGACGACCGCTTCGGCATCCTGCCCATGACCCTGGGCGAGGCTCTGGATGCTCTCGAAGCCGACACCGTCTTGACCGACATCATCGGCGGCGACCTCGTGAAGGTCTTCGCGGTCATGAAGCGCGACGAGATCGAGCGCTACACCGAAGCCGTCGACGACCCCACGACCCGCGACGTCACCGACTGGGAGGTCAAGGAGTACTTCCTCGACCTCTAGTCGCGGAGGGCCAGCACTGAGTGGATCTCTGATCCACGAACGACGGGCTCAGCCTCGACTCCTAGCGCGCGGTCGCCGTGCACCGCATACGTCGCACGAATGACGGAGATCTGGAGCGCACCCGGCTGTGCGGGTGACCGTCGGCCCCGATCTCCGTCGTTCGTGTCGCGAGGTTGACCTAGACGGTCGGGTTCGAGCTGTCCGAAACGAGCGACCCGCCGTTGAACGTGACGCCGACCTCGCGGTAGTAGGCCGCAATCTTCTCGTGCACGGGCAAGATCGACGCGAGCTCGTCCCAGGGGGAGTCGTGCAACTCGAGCTCGAAGTCGCCGACCCAGGTCTCGCCGATCTCTGCGTCGGTCGTGCTCATGGTGATGAGCTGGTCGAGGCTGTTGCCGGCGCCGGGAGTGATGGAGGGCATCCACCGCGAATGCAGCATCGGGTGGCCGTTGACGAAGCCGTTCGATTCAGACGGCGACCGCAACGTCACGACAAGCGAGGCGAGACGGTGGTCGTAGGCCGCGAGCGACGCACCGAGGCGAGCGCCGGGCGCGAGGCGAGGCGACGCCTTGCCGACGTTGAACACGCGCGTGACGGCCATCGAGCCGAGCTTCTTGGGGTAGCCCTGAAACCAGCCGCGCCCGATCGCGAAGTCTTTCGTGACCCAGATGGCGACGCAGCGCGTGTAAGTGACACCCTCGTGCTTCACGCGCACGACGGCGAACGTCTCGAGGTACTGCGACCGCACGGGGTCGAGCAACTCGGCGCCGCCGGTCGAGCACGACTGCCAGTCGGCCCAGATGAGCGCCACTGCTCCCGGGTCGTCGTCGGCGAGCTCGAGGCCCTCGGGCAGCAGCGCCGCGACGTTCGCCGGGTCGGTGCGGTACTCGGCGGTGAGCAGCGTGCCCGAGTAGTACCAGGGCATGTCGGGCACGAGCGCGCTCGCGCCGCTCGGGGTCTTCGGGGCGAGGAATCCGGTGAGGTCAGCCATGCGGGCCAGGCTACCGAATCATTCGTAAACAAACGATAGGCAATTCCGGATGCCCTCCCGAGGGCCGCGCGAGGTCGCCGGGGAATCGGGCAGACAGGCGATTCTGCTTGACGCGGCCCCCGGCATCGACCACTATGGCGCCAGGTCGTTTTGATACGAACGATCCACCCCAACTCAAAGAGGAGTTATGGATTCATGACTGACACCCCCCAATCGAGTCTCAAGTCGGGCAAGCTCGGCGTTCTCGGCATCGTCTTCTTCGTTGTCGCCGCCTCAGCGCCCCTCATCGGCATGACCGGTGCCGTGCCCGTCGCCATGGTGCTCGGCAACGGCGCGGCCGTGCCCGGTGCCTACCTCGCTGTCGGCCTCACCCTGCTGCTCTTCACGGTCGGCTATGCGGCGATGAGCCGCACCATGACCAACTCGGGCGCCTTCTTCGCGTACGTCGGCAAAGGCCTCGGCGTCAACGCCGGTGTGGCCAGCGCCTTCACGGCGCTGACCGCCTACATCACCATCCAGCTCGCGATCTACGGCTTCTTCGGCGCCGTCGTGGGCGGCACCTTCGCGAGCTTCGGCTTCGACCTGCCGTGGTACGTCTGGTCGCTGCTCGCCTGGCTCATCGTCAGCGGGCTCTCGCTGCTGAGCGTCGACATCGGCGCCAAGGTGCTCGGTGTGCTGCTGACGCTCGAGGTTCTGATTCTGCTCATCGTCGGCTTCGCCATCTTCATCGTCGGCGGCCCCGAGGGCGTCGACTTCGGAGCCTCGTTCAGCCCGACCGAGATCTTCGCGGGCGGCTTCGCAGGCACCGCGGGCATCGCGCTGGCCTTCGCGTTCGCGAGCTTCATCGGCTTCGAGGCCACGGCCATCTACGGCGAAGAGTCGCGCGACCCGAAGCGCACGGTGCCGATCGCGACCTACGTCGCCATCGCGGTCATCACGCTGCTCTTCGCGATCGTCTCGTTCGCCATGGTCACGGGCCTCGGCCGCACGACGCTCATCGACGAGGTGCTCGGCCGCTCTGACGGTCTCGCGGCTCCGGAAGGCGTGCTCTTCAGCCTCGCCGACCAGTACGCCGGTGGCTGGGCCGTCGTCATCATGACGGTGCTCATCATCACGAGCCTGTTCGCCGGTCTGCTCGCGTTCCAGAATGCGGCGGCGCGCTACTTCTTCGCCCTCGGGCGCGGTGGAGTGCTGCCGGCCCGTATCGGCACGACCAACAAGGCCGGTGCTCCGCAGGCCGGTGTCATCATCGTGTCGTCGATCGCCGCGCTCGTGATCATCATTTTCGCGATCGTTGGCTTCGACCCGGTGGGCAACCTGTTCTTCTGGATGAGCTCGATCACGGTCATCGCGATCGTCATCGTCGAGATTCTGGTGAGCATCGCGGTCATCGTGTACTTCCGCAAGAACGGCGGCGGGAACATCTGGACCACGACGATCGCCCCGGCACTCTCGGCGCTGATCCTCGCCGTGGGTCTCTACCTGCTGATGTCGCGCTTCAACCTGCTGGCGGGCACCGTGCCCGAGGGCGTCGACCCGTCGCTGCCCGAGAGTGCCTGGCTGCTCGACCCGCTCGGCTGGTTCTTGGTGCTGCTGCCGTTCATCGCTCTGCTGGTCGGCTTCATCGTCGCCATCGTGAACAAGAAGGAGAACGAGCAGCTGGTCAAGGACTTCGCGTCCTAACCTGACTGCAGAGTTCGCTCTGCGGGCTTGCTGACGCTCACCGGGCGGTCGCCGATCCGACCGCCCGGTGGGCTTTCACCGAAAGAGAGAACCATGCGTGCCGACGATTTCGACCTCGATGTGATCGACGAGACGGATGCTCGCCACGAGCAGCTCGTCGCCGCACTCGAGCGTTCCGACCTCGAGGCGTCGATCGCGCGCTTGCCGCACGACCTGCAGGCCGCCGCCACCGGCGTGCTCGTGCACGGCCGCACCTACAGCGACGTGAGTCAAGAGCTGGGCATCCGCCAGCCCGAACTCGTCCGCGCCATCCACCGGGCCCGCGCCATCATCGTGCGCCGCCTCGCCGGCCCGCCGGAGGGCGACGCCGCGTGACCGTCGCCATCGGGGTCACGACCTACCTCGAGCCCGTCGTCATGGGCCTCTGGAACCGCCCCGGCAGCATGCTGCCCCGGGTCTACAGCGACTGCGTGCTCGCCGCGGGGGCCGCTGTCATGACGCTGCCGCCGCAGCCGCCGACCGACGACGTTGTTCACCGCGTGCTCGACGGCATCGACGGCCTCATGCTCACGGGCGGCAAAGACGTCGACGCCACCCTCTACGGCCAAGAACCGCACCCCGAGAACGATGCGCCCCGGCCCGACCGCGACGCGTGGGAGATCGCCCTCGTGCGCGCCGCCATCGAGCGCGACCTGCCGCTGCTCGGCATCTGCCGCGGCCTGCAGGTGCTCAATGTGGCGCTCGGCGGCACCCTGATTCAGCACCTTCCCGACGTGATCGGCTCGAACCGCTACAGCTACGGCAACGCCGAGTTTGCCGACAACCCGGTCATCACGGTGCCCGGCTCGCGCGCCGCCGAGATTCTCGGTGAGGGCCTCACGGTCAAGAGCTATCACCACCAGGCGCTCGACCTGGTGGCCGAGGGCCTCACGGTCAGCGCACGGGGTGTCGACGGCAGCGACGACGGCATCGTGCAGGCCGTCGACATCGACTCGATGACGTTCGGCGTCGCGGTGCAGTGGCACCCCGAAGAGTCGCCCGACGACCTGCGGCTGTTCCAGGCGCTGGTCGAGGCCGCGCGCTAGTAGCCCGAGGCGGGCGAGCGCGGCGTGCCGCGCTCGAGCAGCTCATCGACTTCGTCGAGCCCCACGGCAGGCGGTTGCTCGACCGCGAGCGGGTTCGTGAGGTCGCCGCTCACGCGATCGAGCAGGGCGTGCAGCATCTCGACGGCGTCATCGACGATCTCGGTCGAGCGCCGCTCGGTGCCGTGCAGCAACCAGCGGGCGAGTTCGAGCTCGGCCGCGAGCACGGCACGTCGCCCGACCTGGCGATCGTGGATTCCGCGAGCCTGGTGATACGCGTCGAAGCCCGTCTCGGGCACCGACGGGTCGCTTGAGCCGAGCATCCAGAACAGATCGCGGGCGGGGTCGCCCACCTGCAGTCGGGCCCACCCCAGCAGCCCCGTGACCGACTCGCCGACGACCAGGAACGAGGCGGCGCTCAGCGAGCCGTTGATGACCGTGGGGGTGAACTGCCACAGGGTCGAGTCTTCGGCGGCGAGTTCCCACCGGCGCAGCAGCGCGGCGGGCACGAGGCCCGTGGCGGCGGCGCGGTCGAGAGTGGTGACGGCCTCGCGCATGACGTCGATGGCGCGCAACTGGGGCAGACCCACGTCGGCGACGACGCTCGTCGGCAGACCGTGGATCGCGGCGATTGCCTGCCCGATCGAGGCGGCGGTGCCGGGCGTCACGCGCTCGAGCGTGAGGGGCGTGCCGTCGACGAACTCCGACACGATCGCGCGCGTGCCGTCGAGCGGGGCCTGGCCGAGCAGGCGCGGAACCCCGAACGGCAGGCGTGCCCGCACACCGTCGCTCAGGGCACGGATGGCCACGAGATCGGCTGACTGCTCGCTCTCGGCGGCCGCCGTGCGCGGCACGCGAATCGTCAGCGTGCGGCCGTCGCGCGTGCTCAGCAGCGCCGAGTCGACTTCACCGCCCGTTCCGCCCAGCGGAGCCGCGTGCGTCACATCGAGACCCGGCACGGCTGATGTGGCGAGCGCGGCTAGGGTTAACGGTGAGCGGCGTGACATACCGACAGGGTAGGTTGCCCCGTGCCGGGCGAGCAGGTTCGCCACACCTCGCGCGGGTGCTGAGGCGCTGTCACGGCCCGATCGCCCCGCCGTGGTTCCGAGTCGCTGAGAGGTCGTCGATGCACCGTTCGCTCACCGCTCGCCTGCCGCTCTCGCGCTACCGCATCGACCGCGATCACCTCAGCCGCGAGCGCCCGCACCTGTTCGACGAGCTCGCCGCCGACTCCGGCACCCGCGTGATCGCGCTGTGGCGGGGCGAGGTGCTGCTTGCTGACCCGGCGGAGAACTCGCCGGCGGATGCGGCCGCCGCCCCCGCCCTGCGGTTCCTGCCGTACTCGGCCCTGCCCGCCGACGCCCTGCGCATCTATCTCGGTCGCACTCTCGACCACGAGCCCGACCTCGAGGCCGGCACGGCCGTCGTCGCCGTCGTGCTCGACGATGACGCGGGCCCCGAGCTCGAGCCCGACGTGGCGCTGTGGGGTTCGCCGCGCACACTCGGGCACCGGCTCGGCGACCGCGATGCGGGGCTCGTGATCGAGGCCCTCGGCATCGCCAACTGGCATGCGACCCACCGCTTCTCGCCGCGCACCGGCAACCCGACCGAATCGGTCAAGGGCGGCTGGGTGCGCATCGACTCGGGCGACGGCACCGAGCTCTACCCGCGCACCGACGCCGCGATCATCGTGGGCATCACCGACGCCGACGACCGCCTCGTGCTCGGCAGCAATGCGCTGTGGGAGACCAACCGATTCTCGTTGCTCGCCGGCTTCGTCGAGCCGGGGGAGTCGCTCGAAGCCGCCGTCGTGCGCGAGGTCTTCGAAGAGACCGGCCTGCGCATCATCGACCCCGTCTACGTCGGCTCGCAGCCCTGGCCGTTTCCGGCCTCGCTCATGCTCGGCTTTCGCGCGACGCTCGACCCCGAGCACAGCGACGAGCTGCGCCCCGACGGCACCGAGATTCTCGACCTGCGCTGGTTCAGCCGTGACGAGCTCGCGGCGAGCCTCGGCGACGTGCTGCTGCCCGGCCGCACGTCGATCGCCCGCGTCATCATCGAAGACTGGTACGGCGGCTCGCTGGACGCCCCGTGATGAGCGAGTCGGTGGTGCAGTGCGACGGCGGTGCGGGCGGGGGCGACTCGGCCAGCGGCCCTGACCGGCTTCTGGCAGCGCTCGACGAGCGGCAGCGCGAGGTGGCCGAGACGCTGCTCGGCCCGGTCTGCGTGCTCGCCGGCGCGGGCACGGGCAAGACCCGCGCCATCACGCACCGCATCGCCTACGGCGTCGCGACGGGCGCCTACGACCCCTCGCGCGTCATGGCGCTCACTTTCACGACGCGCGCCGCCGGCGAGCTGCTCGGGCGCCTGCGGGCGCTCGGCGCCGACGGAGTCGCGGCGCGCACGTTCCACTCGGCGGCGCTGCGGCAGCTGCACTACTTCTGGCCGATCGTCGCCGGGGGCACCCCTCCGCGGATTCTCGACGGCAAAGGCCCCCTGCTCGGGCAGGCGGCCGGCGCGCTCAAGCTCAACCTCGACACCGCCTCGCTGCGCGACACCGCGGCCGAGATCGAGTGGCGCAAGGTCAACAAGCTCTCGATCGACGACTACGCGCGCGCTGCGCAGACCCGCGTGCTGCCCTCCCGCCTCACCGTCGACTCGATGGTCGCCCTGCAGCAGCGCTACGAGCAGATCAAAGACGAACGCCGGCAGATCGACTTCGAAGACGTGCTGCTCGCGACGGCGGGCATGATCGAGGCCGAGCCGCGCGTCGCCGACCAGGTGCGGTCGCAATACCGCTTCTTCGTCGTCGACGAGTATCAAGACGTCTCACCGCTGCAGCACGACCTGCTGAGTCTCTGGCTCGGCGGCCGGCGCGAGCTCTGCGTCGTCGGCGACGCCTCGCAGACTATCTACTCGTTCGCCGGCGCGACGAGCGACTACCTCGTGCGCTTCGGCAGCGAGTACCCCGATGCCCGTGTCGTGCGGCTCGAAGAGAATTACCGCTCGACGACGCAGATCGTCACGCTCGCCAACCGGCTCATGCGCGGGCGGCCCGGCGCCCTCACTCTGCACGCCGCGAGCGATGGCAGCGATCGCGGCGCGACGCCCTCGGTCACGCGCCATGTCGACGATGCTGCCGAAGCCGCATCCATCGCTCAGGCGATCGCGCGCCGCATCGAGGATGGAACGCCTCCCGAATCGATCGCCGTGCTCTACCGCATCAACACGCAGTCGATCGCGCTCGAGTCGGCCCTCAGCCGGTTCGGTGTGCCCGTGCAGTCGCGCGCCGACAGCCGGTACTTCGACCAGGTCGAGGTCAAGCAGGCCATCATGCTGCTGCGCGGCGCCTCGATCTCGATCGGTGACGAGCCGCTCTTCAAGAGCGTGAGCGACGTCATTCGCGGTCTGGGCTGGCGGCAGGACCCGCCCGAGGGCGGCGGCGCCGAGCGCGCTGCGTGGGAGAGCCTCAACGCTCTGCTGACCCTCGCCGAAGAGGCTCCGGCGGGCACGACGCTCGCCGACTTCGTGCGCGAGCTGCAGCGCCGGCAGCAGCAGCAGCACGCCCCGACGCGGGCGGCCGTGACGCTCGCGACGCTGCACGCCGCCAAGGGTCTCGAGTGGGATGTCGTCTACATCGCCGGGCTCAGCGAGGGCCTCGTGCCGATCACCTTCGCGCAGGGCCTCGAGGCCGTCGACGAAGAGCGGCGGCTGTTCTACGTGGGCATCACGCGTGCGCGGCGAGTGCTCGAGCTCTCGTGGGCGCAGCGGCAGACGTCGGCTCGGGCCGAGCGGGCTCCGAGCCGCTTTCTCGACGAAGTGCGGGCGCCGGCCTCGAGCTGAGACCGCCGCAGCCGCACCGCTCGCTCGGCAGCCAGTACTGCTCGGAGCGCTCGCCGGTGTCGACGTCGAGCCGCACGGCGAGCCCCTCGACGCGGACGCGCAGCAGGCGCCCTGCCTCGATCGCGGCCTCGGTGGCTCGGGCGACGGTCTCGGTCGGCGCCGTGCGACCCCAGAGCTGGGCGGCGACGGCTAGCCAGGCGTCGTCAGCGGCCGCCCGCTGCCGTTCGAGGCACGTGAGGCATGCGGTGACTCCCGGCACGACGAGAGGACCGACCGTCACCGCGACCTCGCCGAACACGACGGGCAGGTGCGCGATGTCGCGGCGCAGCCAGCGCTGATGCTCGAGCGGGTCGGCGACGTGGCTGCTCACGAGCACCGCGGCGGCGGGGCGCCGACCGCCGACGCGCGTGATCGATGCGCCCACGGCGGCTGGATGCCCCGCCTCACCGAGCACTCCCGCGACCCGCGCGGCCGCATCCCCCTGGCCCACGATGGCGAGCGGCATGCGCTGCGCGTCAGGCGCCTGCTCGTCACCGCGTTCGAGGGCCGGATCGACCGCCCGCAGCACCTCGTCGACGCGGCGCGGGGGCACGCCGGCCTGAGCCGCGAGCGTGCCGAGACCGGCGCGCGTGATGCCGGCGGTGAGGGCGTCGATGAGGCGAGCATCCGCGTCGGTGACGTCATCGAGCACCGCGAGACGCGGGTCGACGCCGATCTGCAGGGTGCGCGGCGAGCGCCAGACGAGGGGGCGGCGAGAGTCGAGTCGCAGAATCATGCCGCACATGATGCGGGGCGGTGGCCACGCGCGGGCGCGGCCTCCACAGCCGCGACCTAGGCGGTCGGCTCGCTCGGGCCGGCCGGCTCGTCGGGGGCCTCGCCAGGAGCACCCTCGATGGGGCGCGAGGCGCCGTCGTCGCTGAGCAGGTCGCTGAGCGCCTGGTCGAGCGCGTCGGGCTCGGCGGTGCCCGAGCCCTGCAGCCCCGCGATGATGCGGCTCGGGTCGTCGATGTCATCGGTCGTCGGCAGCAGGTCGGGGTGCGCCCAGAGGGCGTCGCGCTGCTCGGCTCCGACCGCCTCCTCGACAGCCTGCCAGAACGCCGCGGCCTCGCGCAGCCGCCGGGGGCGCAGCTCGAGACCGACAAGGGTCGAGAAGGCGCTCTCGGCCGGCCCGCCCGAGGCGCGACGACGCCGCACGGTCTCGGCGATCGCGTCGGCGCGCGGCAGGCGGCTCGTCGCACTCGCCGTCACGACGTCGACCCAGCCCTCGATGAGGGCGAGGGTGGTCTCGAGGCGCGCGAGGGCCGCGAGCTGCGATTCCGACTTCGGAGGGATGAGCGCGCCGCTCGTCAGCGCCTCGCGCAGGCTCTCGGGGTTCGCCGGGTCGAACTCGGCCGCGAGCGACTCGATGCGGTCGGTGTCGATGCGGATGCCACGGGCGTAGTCGGTGATGGCGCTGATGAGGTGCAGCCGCAGCCACCGCGCGTGCCGGAAGAGCCGGGCGTGCGCGAGCTCGCGCACGGCCAGGTAGAGCTGCACCTGATCGGCCGGAATGTCGAGGCCCGCACCGAACGCGGCGAGGTTCTGCGGCAGCAGAGCGGCCTGCACGTCGTGGTCGTCGCGCCCCGGCAGCAGCGGAATGCCGATGTCGCCGCCCGAGACCACCTCGGCCGAGAGCTGCCCGACCACGTGGCCGAGCTGCAGCGAGAAGAGGGTGCCGCCGAGCGAGCGCATCATCTGCGCGGCGTTGCCCATCATGCCCTTGAGTTCTTCGGGCATCTGCTCGTCGAGCACCGAGGTCAGCGAGTCGGCGATCGAGGTCGCGACCGGCTCGGCGAGCTGAGTCCAGACCGGCATCGTCAGTCGCGCCCAGTCGGCGCGGGTGATGAGCGTGGGCTCGGAGGTGAGCTGCGTGATCGCGGTGGCTTCGTCGAGCCACAGGGCGGCCACGTTGAGCGCCTGGCGCAGCTGCTCGAGCTCCTCATTGCTCGATCGCATCGAGCCCTCGGCGGCGATGCGGCCGGCCTCGTCGCGGGCGAGCTGCCAGTCGATGCCGTCGGCATTCGCGCTCATGGCCTTCTGCAGCTGGCTCATGAGCCGGGCGACCATGAGCGGGTCGGTCGGCAGGCCGGCCGCGCCCGCGAGCTTCGAGGGGTCGATCTCGCCCTCGCCCGCCAAGAACTTGGCGATCATCTCGCGAAACTCTTCTTCGGCGCCGCCAAGCGAATCGTCAGCCATGATGCCTACGCTAGTGGCCGTGCCTCGGTGGCCGGTGGGATTTCGCCTAGGCTGACCCGGCGTGACTGCGCCGTGGGCGAACAACCCGCCTCGGCCGTATCGAGAGGAGCCCGGTGAGCCTGTTCACCGATGAGCGCGATGCCGTCGACGACGCACGGCTGCGCGGCCGTCGGGTCGGCTGGCTGCTGCTGGCGCTCACGCTGTTCGGCGTCTTCGGGCTCGCCGTTCTGCCCTCGCCCTACGTGATCGAGCGACCCGGCCCGGTCATCGACACCCTCGGCACGGTGACGATCGACGGCGAAGAGGTGCCGCTCATCCAGATTCCGACCGAACCCACCTACGAGACTCCCGGCTCGCTCAGCCTCACGACCGTCAACGTCTACGGCAATCGCGATCAGGCGCCGTCGTGGTTCGAGGTCATGCGGGCCTGGCTCGACCCGACGCAGTCGGTCGTGCCGGTCGACGCCGTCTTCCCCGAGGGCGTCAGCACCGAAGACCGCCGCGAGCAGAGCCGCATCGACATGGAGAACTCGCAGCAGGAGGCCATCGCCGCCGCCATGCGCTCGATCGGCGAGCCCTACGAGAGCCGCCTGCTCATCGTGCAGACCCTCGAGGGCAGCCCTGCTGAAGAGCTCGTCGAGCCCGACGACGTGATTCTCACGGTCAACGGCGAGCCGGTTCGGGATGTCACGGCGCTGCGCGCCGCGATCGCCGACAACGGCACCGGCCGCCCCGTCGAGCTCGGCATCCAGCGTTCAGGGTCGGATCTTCAGGTCGAGGTCACGCCCGTGCTCAGCGAGAACGAGCCGCGCGTGCCCGTCATCGGCGTGCTCATCGCCGGGCAGTACGTCTTCCCGTTCGAGGTCGAGATCGAGCTCGAGAACATCGGCGGGCCCAGCGCGGGTCTCATGTTCGCACTCGGCATCATCGACACCCTGACGCGCGAGTCGCTCGCCGGCGGCGAAGACGTGGCCGGCACCGGCACCATCTCGGCCGACGGCTCGGTCGGCCCGATCGGCGGCATCGTGCAGAAGATGCACGGTGCGGTGGCCGCTGGCGCCGACTGGTTCTTGGCTCCGGTCGACAACTGCGAAGACGTGGCCGGCAACGTGCCCGCCGACCTCGAGGTCTTCTCGGTGGGAACCCTCGATGAGGCCATCGGCGTGCTGCAGACCATCGCCGATGACGGCGACCTGAGCGAACTGGCTCGCTGCGAGTCGTAGCGCACGCTTGCGGCGAACGCGAGGGGTCGGGCCGGGCGCCCTCCAGGTTGCTCCCACTAGTCTTGAGAAGATCGCCCTCCAGACCCTGGGAGTACTTCTGTGACGACCACCGCACCCCCCGCCAACCGGTCACGCGCGACGCTCGCGATCTCTGCAGCCGTTCTCGGTGTGATCGTCGTGCTGTTCTTCGTGTTCGCGAACGTCTACACCGACATCCTCTGGTTCGACCAGCTGGGCTTCCTCAACGTGCTGACGACGCAGTGGATCGCCACGGGCGTCATGTTCCTCATCGGCTTCCTCGCGATGTTCCTGCCCGTCTGGGCGAGCCTGCAGATCGCCTACCGCTGGCGCCCGGTCTACGCCAAGCTCAACTCGCAGCTCGACCGCTACCAGGAAGTGGTCGAACCGCTGCGCCGCGTGGCGATGCTCGGCATTCCTGCCGTGCTCGGGCTCTTCGCCGGTGTGACGGCGGCCGGCCAGTGGCAGATGGTGCTGCAGTGGCTCAACCGCACTCCGTTCGGTCAGAACGACCCGCAGTTCGGTCTCGACATCTCGTTCTTCATCTACGAGCTGCCCCTCATTCGCGGCGTCATCGCCTTCGCCTCGGCGGTCGTGCTGCTCTCGGCACTCGCCGCCGTCGCCACGAGCTACCTCTACGGCGCGATCCGCGTCAACGGCCGTGAGATCCGCATCTCGCGCACCGCGCGCATCCAGCTCGCCCTCACCGCCGCCGTCTACATCGCCCTGCAGGGCGTGAGCATCTGGTTCGACCAGTACGCCACGGTCATCCAGCCGAGCGACGGCTTCCTCGCGATCGGTGCGGGCTTCACCGAGGCCAACGCCACGATTCCGAGCCGCGGCATCCTCGCCGGTATCGCGCTGCTCGTCGCGCTGCTCTTCGTCGTCACGGCCATCATCGGCCGCTGGCGCCTGCCGATCGTCGGCACCGCCCTGCTCATCATCAGCGGCCTGCTCATCGGCAGCGTCTACCCGTGGATCGTGCAGCGCTTCCAGGTCGAGCCGAACGCCCGCGAGTTCGAGGCGCAGTACATCGAGCGCAACATCGAGGCCACGCGAGACGCCTACGGGGTGTCGGGGCTCGAAGAGATCTCGTACGACGCGACCACCGACGCCGAGGCCGGGGCGCTGCGCGAAGACGCGGAGACCACGGCGAACATCCGCATCATCGATCCTGCCCTCGTCAGCACGGCGTTCGCGCAGCTCGAGCAGTTCCGCCAGTACTACCAGTTCCCCGACTTCCTCGACGTCGACCGCTACGAGATCGACGGGCGCACGCAAGACACCGTCATCTCGCTGCGCGAGCTGAACCCCGACGGCCAGACCTCGCAGAACTGGGTCAACAACACCATCGTGTTCACGCACGGCTACGGCGTCGTCGCGGCCTACGGCAACCAGCGCACCGACGACGGGCGCCCGCAGTTCCTCGAGAGCGGCATTCCGACCGGCGGCCAGCTCACGAACGAGCTCGGCGAGTACGAGCCGCGCATCTACTTCGGCGAGTTCTCGCCCCTGTACTCGATCGTCGGCGGTGGTGACAACCTCGAGCTCGACTTCCCCTCCGAGGGCAATGAGACGCAAGACGGCAACGCCACGTACACCTTCACGGGTGAGGGCGGCCCCGCACTCGACAACGTGTTCAAGCGCCTGCTCTACGCGATCAAGTTCCAGTCGGAGCAGATCTTCCTGTCGGAAGCGGTGACCGACGAGTCGCAGATTCTCTACGACCGCAACCCGCTCGAGCGCGTGCAGAAGGCGGCGCCCTACCTGACGCTCGACAACGACCCGTACCCGGCGATCGTCGACGGGCGCATCGTCTGGATCGTCGACGGCTACACGACGAGTGCGAGCTACCCGTACTCGACGACGGTGGCGCTGAGCGAGGCCATCGCCGACACCTACACGCCGGCGCCGGCCTTCCCGCTCGACCAGATCAACTACATCCGCAACTCGGTGAAGGCGACGGTCGACGCCTACGACGGCTCGGTCACGCTCTACGCGTGGGATACCGAAGACCCGATTCTGCAGACCTGGCAGAAGGTGTTCCCGAACACGCTCGAGTCGGCCGAGGGCATGAGCGCCGCCCTGCTGTCGCACGTGCGCTACCCGGCCGACCTGTTCAAGGTGCAGCGCAACATTCTCGGCGCGTACCACGTGACCGACCCGGGTTCGTTCTTCTCCACCGACGACGAGTGGCGCACCCCGAACGACCCGACCTCGTCGGCCGCTGCTCCGACTTTGCAGCCGCCGTATTACCTCACGATGCAGGTGCCGGGGTCGGGTGAGCCGCGCTTCACGCTCTACTCGACGTTCATTCCGCGCACGGCGAGCGACAACGAGCGCAACGTGCTCACCGGCTACCTGGCGGCCAATGCCGACCCCGGGCCCGACTACGGCAAGCTCACGCTGCTGACGCTGCCCTCGCAGACGATTCCCGGCCCGGGTCTCGTGCAAAACCAGTTCAGTTCTGACCCCGAGGTAGCGAACCAGCTCGCTCTGCTCGAGCGCGGCGAGACCGAGGTGCTGCGCGGCAACCTGCTCACGCTGCCGATCGGCGGCGGCTTCCTCTACGTGCAGCCGGTCTACGTGCAGTCGACGGGTGAGACGAGCTTCCCGCTGCTGCGCAAGATTCTGGTGGCGTTCGGCGACTCGATCGCGTTCGAAGACACCCTCGACGAGGCGCTCGACGCCCTGTTCGGCGGCGACTCGGGCGCCGAGGCTGGCGACGGCGATGTCGAGCCGACTGATCCGACCGTGCCCGTCGACCCGACCGACCCGACGGAGCCGACCGACCCGACCGAGCCCGGCGTCGAGATCTCGGCCGAGCTTGCGCAGGCGCTGCGCGACGCGCGCGACGCTCTGCTCGACCGCGAAGCCGCCTATGCGGCGAACGACCTGGTCGCGGCGGCCGAGGCCGACGAGCGCCTGCAAGAGGCTCTCGAGCGGGCGCTGGCACTGAGCGACTAGTCGCAGCATGGCGCACGACGAGCTTCCCGAGTGGGCCCGGGTCAACCGGGCCCGCTGGGATGAACTCGTCGACGTGCACCTGGCGAGCGAGATGTACGACCTCGCCGACCTTCGCGCGGGCGCCGGGCGGCTCGTGGCGATCGACGAGGTCGAGCTGCCCCTCATCGCTCCCGAGGGCTGGCAGGGCCTGCGCGTGCTGCACCTGCAGTGCCACTTCGGTGCTGACTCGCTCGTGTTCGCGCAGCGCGGCGCCGAGGTCGTGGGGCTCGACTTCTCGATGCCGGCCGTCAAGCAGGCCCGCGCACTCGCCGAGGAGCTCGGGCTCGGTGAGCGCGCGCGGTTCGTCTGCGCCAACCTCTACGACGCCCGTCATGCGCTGCCCGAGCCCGAGAGCTTCGACGTCGTCTACACATCGTGGGGCACGATCGGCTGGCTGCCCGACATCGCCGAGTGGGCACGCATCATCGCCTGGTTCCTCAAGCCCGACGGTCGGCTGTACTTCGCCGACGGGCACCCGGCCGCCTTCGTGTTCGACGAACCCGCGCTCGACGCGCCGGCTGCGCTGCTCGACGGCGGCCCGGCTCTCTTCCCGCCTGCACGCTACGGCTACTTCGACGAGACTCCTCTCGATATCGATGAAGACGGCGACTACGCCGATCCGGATGCCCAGGTCGAGAATTCGCGCACGATCGAGTTCATGCATCCTCTCGGTGCGACCGTCACGGCGCTCATCGATGCTGGCCTGACGATCGACTTTCTGCACGAGCACGATGCGGTGCCCTGGCAGATGTTCTCGGTGCTCGAGCGCCGCGGCGACGGCCTGTGGGGGTGGCCGGTCACGGCGTGGCTGCCCCTCGGCATGAGCCTCGCGGCCACGCGCCGCTGACGCTGCGCCCCAGAGTCGGATCAGGCAGACAGATCGGTCTGTCCCCTGTTCGGGAGTGACCCTGACGGGGGCTGACCGCAGAAACCGCTTGCACCTATGGTCGAGGGCGAAGGGGGGCTTGGAAGGAAGCCTCGTGTCGGCTCTGATCGCCGCTGCACTGCACATCGCACGACCGGCCATGACTGCCTGGGCTGCGTGGAAAGAAGACGAGCTCTCGTCGATGCCGCGCCCGCACGGTCTGCCGCGCGTCGTCGCCGACGGCCCCACGGCCGACCGCATCCTGCTCATCGGCTCCGGCCCGGCAGCGGGCTGGGGCGTCGCCTCGCACGACCTCGCCCTTCCCGGTGCTTTGGCCCGTGCCCTGCGCGCCCGCACGGGTCGCGGCGCCGTCGTCGACCTCATCGTCGACCCGGCCATGAACGCCGCCGGGCTCGCCGCGATTCTTGGCGGTGCGCGGCTCGACCACTACGACGCCGTCGTCACCACCGTCGGCACGAACGACGCGATCCGCTTCACCACCCCGATCGAGTGGAGACGCCGCATCGGCCGTGCGCTTGAGATTTGGAACACGCGCGTTCGCCACGGCAACCTGCTGCTTGTGGTCGGCATTCAGCCGATTCGATCGATCTCGATCTTCAACGGCATCGCCGGGCGCCTGGCAGACAGTCTCGCGATGGTACTCAACGAGATCACCGACGAGTTGGCAGAGCCCATTGACACGGTGGCGACGACTCTGCTGCCGTCTCTTGGCCCTGAGTCGCTCACCTCGATGGGGCGCCGCACGCCCGAGGACTACGCGGTGTGGGCTCGCGAGATTGCGGCCGAGCTCGTCGACCACCTCGACTCGTCAGCGCGCAGCGGTGAGCGCCCGCGCAATATCGCCGACCGCATGACGTCGGGCATTCACGACGGTGATCTGGTCGCGGAGATGCTCGCCCACGACGCCGTACGACTCGAGCACATCGTCACGATGGCCGCGGCGGGCTTGCACGCGCCCATGGCTGTCGTCTCGGTGCTCGGTCCTGACACGCAGTGGCATGTGGCTCGCTACGGTCTCGACGTCGAGACGCTGCCCATCGAGCAGTCGTTCTGCGCCGTCGCGGTGCGCAACGACGACGGCATGGTGGTGCCCGATGCCGTGCATGATCCGAGATTCGCAGCCAACCCGCTCGTGATGAGCCGGGCTGTGCGGTACTACGCCGGCATTCCCATCGAGGACCCGCAGGGTCGGCGGGTAGGCGCGCTCTGCGTGGTCGACTCGAAACCGCGCAACGTCACCACCGAAGCCGAGCTCAGCCTGTTGCGGGTGCTCGCCGAGCGAGTGCAGCAAATCGTCTGGGAGTCGCTCCAACGCGCGGAGGATGAGTCATCGCCAGGCTCCTCTCGCCGCCGACGGAGCGCGCCGGCCGTGTCAGCGGTACGGAGGCTGCCGCGTTCGCTGACTGCCGCGGCCGCTGCCGGCTGATTCGACCGGGGCGGTTCGAGCCTGCTATCCTGAACGAACGCCGCGGGGTGGAGCAGTTCGGTAGCT
>SXMG01000143.1 GCA_005778835.1 Actinomycetota bacterium | reverse complement strand
GTCGTCGGCACGCCGAACCCGCTGATGTTCCGCTCGGCCATGAACCGCATCGGTGCGCACAGCGAGACCACGGCGATGATCGGCGACCGCATGGATACCGACATCGTCGCCGGCATCGAGGCCGGCCTGCACACGGTGCTCGTCATGACCGGCATCAGCGACGACCGCGAACTCGAGAAGTATCCCTTCCGGCCCGACGAGATTCTCGCCGGAGTGCACGAGCTCGTCGAGAGCTGAGCCCTCGCGTCAGCCGGCGGGCGGCGCTGGCGGCACCGCGAGTGATCGCGTGAGCGGCTCGCCCGACGAGCGGCTCACGAAGCAGAAGTAGTCCTGCTGGCCGTCATCCCACTCTTCCTCGGTGACCGCGAACGCGCCCTGAAGCTGAATGTCGGTGAAGGTGCCGGCCGCCGAGAGGTCGATCACGCCGGGCGCGCTGCAGAGAATCGCGATCTGCCCGGCCAGCACTTCTTCGCCCGGGTAGGGGCCCTGCTCCGTCGCTCCCTCGGGCAGCGGGAAGGGCAGTCGGGCCACGAGCTGGCCGCCGTGCGGCACTCCGCAGTCGACGACCGTGAACTCGTCTTGCCACGCGTTCGTGAACGGCTCGAGGCACTCGCCGCCCCACAGCTCGTCCCAGCGGTAGTCGCCGGGCGGTACGGGACCGATCGGCCGCTCGGTCTCGGTCGGAGTGGGGGTCGGGGTCGGCGTGGGCGACGGTTCGGCTCCCGGTGCGGGGCCGAGCAGGTCGGGGATGCGCGTGCCGACGAAGAAGAGAGCGACAAGAGCGAGCAGCGCCACGAGAGAGCCCGCGATCCAGAGCAGCACCTTCTGGTTCTTGGTGAGCGGTGCCCGAGGCGGCGGAGCGCCGCCCTCCCCCGCCGCCGCACGGCGGGGCACGACCGGAATCAGCGGTTCATCGAACTCGGTGAACTTCTCGTTGCCGAACAGCTCGTCGAGCGCCCCGCCCTCTTCGGGCGTGCGCATGAGCTCGGTCGCCGCATCGCCCGCCGGGCGTCCGCTCTGGTCGACGGCAGGCTGATCGGCTGAAGGTTGATCGGCTGAGCGCAGGGCGGCGGTCAGATCGTCGACGACCTGCATCGGCTCGGTCGCCGAGGGCTCGAACGGCACGGGCGTCGCGGCAGGCGGAGGCGGCATGAGCGGCGGCGGCAGCGGGCCAGGGCCGGGCGGCGAACCCGCGCCGGGAGGAGGCAAAGCGATCGGTGCCGACGACGGTGGCGGGGCTGACATCGGTGGCGACGCGAGCGGTGGGTAGCTTGGCGCCGCGGGAGGAACCGCGGGGGGCGGCGAGGTCGGTGGCGCGGCCTCTACGGGTGCCGAGGTCGGGCTTGGCGGCGGGGGCTCGACCGGCGGCGGGGTCGGGCTCGGCGGTTGCTCGCCGAACTGGGTTCTGAACCACTCGTCGGCGTCGAAGCCCCCGGTCTCCGGCGCGTCAGAACCCGGGTCGCGCTCGTCGCTCACGCGAGACCCAGGTCGGCCAACCCGATGGCCGCGCGGTATTCGTAGCCGGCCTCTTCGATCACGCGGCGAGCATCCGTTGCCCGGTCGACGACGACCGCGACCGCGACGACCGTCGCACCGGCAGCCTTGAGAGCGCGCGCCGCGGTGAGAGGCGAGCCGCCCGTCGTCGAGGTGTCTTCGAGCACGATGACGCGCTTGCCCGCGACGTCGGGACCCTCGACCTGCTTGCCGCGGCCGTGGTCCTTCGGCGCCTTGCGCACGACGAAGGCGTCGTAGGTGAGACCGCGCGCGGCGCCCTGATGCAGCACGGCGGCCGCGATCGGGTCGGCGCCCATCGTGAGCCCGCCGACCGCGTCGATGTCGGGAATGTCGGCGATGAGATCGACCATGACCTGGCCGATGAGCGGAGCGATGCGGTGGTCGAGACTCACGCGCCGCAGGTCGATGTAGTAGCTGGCCTTCGCGCCGCTCGTGAGTGTGAAGTCTCCGTGGAAGACTGCTTCCTCGCGCACGAAGTCGATGAGCTGCGCCTTCACGTCGTTCACACCCCTCACTGTAGTTCGTAGGCTGAACCCATGCGCATCGCCACGTGGAACGTGAACTCCATCCGCACCCGCCACGGGCGCGTCGTCGACTGGCTCGTGAACGCCGACATCGACGTGCTCGCGATGCAGGAGATCAAGTGCAAGCCCGAGCAGTTTCCGCTCGACCCCTTCGAGGCGGCGGGCTACGAGGTCGTGCTGCACGGCCTCAACCAGTGGAACGGCGTCGCGATCGCGAGCCGCCTGCCGATGACCGACATCGAGATCGGCTTCGCGGGGCAGCCGGGCTTCGCGAAGGGGCACGAGGGCCCGGATGCTCCGCTCGAGGCTCGCGCCATCGGCGCGACCATCGACGACGTGCGCGTCTGGAGCCTCTACGTACCGAACGGCCGCGGCCTCGACGACCCGCACATGGACTACAAGCTGCGCTTCTTGCGGGCTCTCGCCGACGACGGAGCACGCTGGATGCGCGACAATCCCGGAGGCGCGCTCGCCCTCACGGGCGACTTCAACGTCGCGCCGACCGATGCCGACATGGGCGACCCGAGCTTCGTGCCGGGCCTCTCGACGCACATCTCGCCCGCCGAGCGCGAGGCCTTCGCCACGCTCGAGAAGGCAGGGTTCGCCGACGTCGTGCGACCGCTCGTGCCCGAGGGCTACACCTTCTGGGACTACAAGCAGCTGCGGTTTCCGCGCAACGAGGGCATGCGCATCGACTTCATCCTCGGCTCGCCCGGCTTCGCCGATCGGGTGGTGGATGCCCGCATCGAGCGCGAGCAGCGCAAGGGCGACGCCCCGAGCGATCACGTGCCCGTGGTGGTCGAGCTCGACGGCGATGACGACGATGACCGGCCGATGATCTTCTGACGTGGGCACACCGCGGGCAGGGAGTCGAGTAATCACTACTCATGGCATCGAGCGGGCCCTGTCGGCAGGATAGAAGCACAGCACAGACGCGCAGCCGCGCGACCTCACGTGAATCTTGTCGACAGGAGCTTTTCCATGCGCCGCACCGCCCCCGCCATCGCCGCCCTCGGTCTCGGCCTCGCCCTGACCCTCAGCGGCTGCTTCGCCAACCCCCTCGAGCAGCTCACCGAGGGGCTCATCGAGGGCGGGGTCGAGCAGCTCATCGAAGACCAGACCGGCGTCGACGTCGACATCGACGGCACGGGTGCGAGCCTGCCCGACAGCTGGCCCGCTGATGTTCCGACGATCGACGGCAACGTCGTCTTCTCGGCCGCCGCCAATGACGCCTTCACCGCCGCGATCACGACGCCCAACCTCGCCGCCGCCGAGCAGGCCTTCACCGACCTCCTGGATGCCGGCTACACGCAAGTGGCCGAGATCCAGCTCGGCGAAGGGGCCGCGTCGCGCACGTTCGAGAACGGCACCTACAACGTCACCGTGGTCATCGCCCAGAACGGCGACGGCACGGGCCAGGTGCAGTACAGCATCGTTCCCGTCGGCTGAGCCCTCGCGCGGGCGGCACTGACGACGGTCAGAGCTGCCCGCGCAGCTCTTCTTCGAGCTCGCCGCGACCGCTGACGCCGAG
The DNA here is from genome assembly GCA_005778835.1 of Actinomycetota bacterium. GTDB lineage: Bacteria > Actinomycetota > Actinomycetes > Actinomycetales > Microbacteriaceae > Microcella. The sequence goes on along the minus strand of SXMG01000143.1, from coordinate 6,260 downwards.
CTTGCGGTAGACGCTGGCCAGGTGGTTGTCGACGGTGCGCACCGAGACTCCCAGGCGCTCGGCGATCTCGCGGCTGCGTTCGCGACGTGCCGCGGCTTGCGCGATGAGCCACTCGCGCTCGGTGAGGCCGAAGTCGACGCGCGCGCCCGTCGAGGTGCGCACCGGCTCGACGACGCGCGCGAGGTCGGCCACGATCACCCGAGCTCGACGCTGCAGCATGCGGTCGTCACCCGCCCAGTCGACGGCAGACGAGGCTGCGTCGTGGCCGAGGGCTCCGAGACCCGCGCGGTCGAGGGTCGGCACGAGGGCGATCACGGCCGCAGCATCCCGCCCCGCGACGGCGGTCGTCAGCTCAGCGATCGCTGCCGTCAGCGCTGACGATGATGACTGCGCGGCGGCGACCGCGAGCGGCTCGACGACGGATGCTCCACCGATGCGCACCGCCACCGACGCCGTGAGGCTCGCGAGCAGCAGGTGCCCGAGCTCGAGCCCGCGACCGACCGCGGTCGCGATCACGCCGACTGCACGCTCGGGCTCCGCCTCGTGTACGGCGATCCAGGCCTCGGCCTCGGCGGCCTGCAGCACGACCTTCACGTCATCGCGGTGCGCGTCGGCCAGCTGGGCCAGCAGGTCTCGGGCAAGCTCGAGCTCGCCACGCTGCGCGTGCACCGTGGCGGCGAGGGCGAGAGCGGGGCCGACGAGTCCGGTGAAGTCGCGCCAGCGCAGCTGCTGCACGGCGAGCGCCGCGAGCGGAACGGCCTCGCTCAGCCGCCCCGAGTGCAGCGCGACGAGCGCGAGCGCGTACGACCAGATGCCCGCCGAGTCGGCGAAGGGCTTCAGCCGCCGCTCTTCCGCGAACGAGCGCGCATCGACGATGCGACCGTCAGCGACGTGCACGAGAAAGGTCGACAGGTCGAGCAGGTCGGAGGCATAGGGCTGCACGTCGGCGAACCGGTCCGCGAGCGGTCGACCCGCGTCCACGGCCGCCCGCGCGTCGTCGACCCGCCCCATCATCGTGCCCATCATGGCCTGGCTCAGCGCCGAGCCGAGGGCAGCGGCCGAGTCGTCGGCCGAGGCACTGTCGAGCGCCTGATCGACGGCCGAGGCGTCACCGGCCATGAGCCGCCACTTGGCGAGGTCGGGGGCGAGCAGGTCGGCCGCCACGACATCGAGCTGCGCAACCAGTGCGCTCGCCCGCATCACGGCCGCCGCCGGATCATGCGCCCGGAAGGCCGTGTGCTGGCCCCAGCGCAATTCGACTCGAGCGCGGGCCTCGTCGTCGCCGGCGAGCTCGGCGGCGCGGGCGAACGCGGCGTCGACCTCGGTGCTGTCGCGGTTCAGTGCGCTCAGCGCGACGGCGCGGGTCAGCGCCGCGCGGGCGTCATCCGATGTGCTGAGCGCGCGCTCGGCGAGCTGCAGTGCTCGAGCGTGGTCGCCCACCCGGTGCGCGCGCTCCGCAGCCCAGACCAGGTCACCGGTGTCGATGTCTCCCCCCGCATCGTGCAGCAGGCACAGTGCGGTGAAGCGCACCGTCTCTTCGTCGATGCGCAGCAGCCGTTCGGCGGCAGCGCGCCGACGATCCGCGCGATCGGCCGCACTTAGTCGGGCCAAGACGGCCTCGGCGTAGAGCGGGTGCGCCAAGTGCAGATACCCCGCCTCCACCGGCTCGGCCGGCACGAGCACACCGCCGGTGAGCAGATCGACGACGGCGTTCGACTCGTTCTCCAGGATCGCCGCGCGAGGCCACGGCTGAGCCACCGCCACGAGCTCGACGATCGACCGCTGCTCGTCGGTGAGCGCCCGCAGGCGACCCGACACCGACTCGAGCACGTGCGCGGGAACATTCGCGGTCTCCACCCTGGCACCGTGCTCGTCGACGTGCACGCGACCCGCCCGCTCGGCCTCGAGCACGAGCTCGCGCAGGAAGAGGGGGTTGCCGCGCGTGCGCTCGTGCAGGTGCTGCAGTGTCTCGGGTCGGGGTTCGACCGAGAACCGACGACTCAGCAGTATGCGGGTCTCGTCGAGCGTCAGGGCGGGCAGCTCGGTCACGGTGACGAGGTCTTCATGCAGCAGTCGGGCGATCGCGCCGCTCATCGTGTGCTCATCGCGCGCCGTCAGCAGCGTCGGAACCCCGAAGACGCGCACGAGCTGGTAGAGCGCGGCGGCGGAGGCGTCGTCGAGCAGAGGAGCGTCGTCGACGACGAGCAGGTACTCGCCCGCGTGCCGGCCGACCAGCGTCATGAGCTCGTTGAGTCGCGCGCCGACATCGCCCGACGCATCTCCGGGGGCGGTCGCGAGCAGCGGGGCGAGGGCGCCGAGCGGCACGCCGCGCAGCTCGTCGAGCGCGACGACGGGCACGACCGTGCGCCCGCGCGCCGAGAGGGCCGAGGCCACCGCCGCCGCGAGCGTCGTCTTGCCGACCCCGCTCGCCCCGCGCAGCATCTGCGCCCGCGCGGGTGACCCGGTCAGGCCGCCCACGAGCGAGTCGAGCAGGTCGGTGCGCGCGACAAGCGGCCAGGGGGGCATGCGACTCTCCTCGACCGGTGGCAGTGACGGTGGCAAACGGTTCAGAACGCTGGTGCGGGGAATCTTAGGGGGGCACACTGGAAGTACAGATGATCGACGGGAGAATTCTCATGCGCCGTACCTCCATCATTGTTGCCCTCAGTGCAGGCCTCACGCTCGCACTCTCAGGCTGCTTCGCCAATCCGCTCGAACAACTCACCGAGGGCCTGATCGAAGGCGGCGTTGAGCAGCTCATCGAGCAGGGTTCAGGTCTCGATATCGATTTCGGCGATGGAGCGTCGCTGCCCTCCGACTGGCCCGCTGAGCTTCCGGTTCCGCAGGGCGAGATCTTGCTCTCGGGTTCGGCCGACGGCACGTCTACCCTCGCGATGAACACCACGGTCGCGCTCGCCGAGAGCGGCCTGGCCAACCTTCTCGACTCGGGCTTCTCCGTCGTGCAAGAGCAGGCCGTCGGCGACGGCACGAAGGTCTACATTCTCGAGAACGACAGCTACTCGGTCTCGTACGCCTGGGCCGACGGGTCTGACGAGGGCGTCGTGTTCCTGCAATACGGTGTGACCCCCAAGAACTAGCGGCGGGTGGGTGCCGTTTCGTAGCGTGATTTCCTGCGTGAACGCACGATTCGTGCGTCGTTCGCAACCACCGCCCCCGAGTGCCTGCGTAGGCTCGAGGGTGGGCGGCGCTCTCGCGCGCCCGTTCACGTGAACGAGCCGACGACCTGACGAAGGAGGGACCCATGACCGACATCGCCGCCAACGCGACCGGCACCATCATCGGAGAGCCCGAGGTCGTCGAAGACCGTGCAGCTGCCGATCGCACCGCGCTGACGGATGCTGCGCTCACGGCCGCCGAGCTCGTCGCCGACCCGGCCTGGTCGCGTCTGAAACTCGCCGCCGAGGCGCTGCGCCCGATGCAGGTGCACGACGGCAGCATCCCCGAGTCGGCCCACCACGCTGAGGCTGCCCAGCACGTCGCCGTCGTCGTCGAAGCGATGCGGTACTTCGCCCCGCTCATGCCGCACGACGAGCAGTACCTGACGACGTGCGCCGCCGACTTCGAGCGCTGGGCCGAGAGCGGCTTCGTCGTGCCCGACTTCTACGAGTCGCTCGACGCGTTCCACCCCGCGCGCGACCGCCGTGACGGTGTCGCGCACCTCGTGGTGTTCCCGATGTACACGCAGAACGGCTCGGCCGACCGGCTCGTCGAGGCTGTCGTGTTCGAGGTGATCTGGCCCGACTTCGTCGCCGAGCTCGAGGCGGGCGATTACGGCAACGCTCTCTACCTGGGCCTGCGATTCGCCGACTTCACGCCGGGCTACGACACCAACTCGGCCGTGCTGTTCCCCGAATCGGTGGCTGTCACGCCGCGGGTTCCGGAGGGTGCACCCGAGGGCACTCCGGCACAGCTGCCGACCTTCACGTGGGGTGCCATCTTCGCCGACCGCGAAGCCGCCCGGTACCGCCGCGTGGTGCGCGCAGCCGCCGACATCACCAAGCTCGACCTGCCCGACGACGCCCTCGAGCTGCTCGACGACCAGGCGCTCGCCGAGCGCACGTTCGTCATGTGGGACATGATTCACGACCGCACCCACATGCGCGGCGACCTGCCGTTCGACCCGTTCATGATCAAGCAGCGCATGCCCTTCTTCCTGTACTCGCTCGAAGAACTGCGTTGCGACCTCACGGCGTTCCGCGAAGCGGTGACCCTGTGGCGCGCCGCCGACACCGACGACGTGACGCGGCAGCACGCGCGGCTCGTGCAGTACGCCGTCATCTTCGACCGCATCTTCCGCTTCGCCATCACGGGCACGCGCACGCGCAACTACGACGCCGTGGGCGGTCAGCTGCTCTTCGCCTGGATGCACCAGAAGGGCGTTCTGCACTGGACAGACACCCAGCTCGCGATCGACTGGGAACACGTGCCCGACGTCGTGGTCGAGCTGTCGAACGCCATCAACGAGCTCTACTGGGCCTCGATCGACCGCCCGAAGGCCGTGCACTGGCTCAAGGCCTACGAGCTCGTCTCGAGCACACTCACGCCGCACCCGGCCTCGGTCTGGGCGCGAGGTCTCAGTGACGAGGTGTTCGCCGGGCCGCTCAAGGGCTACACCGATCTGGTGCTCGACGACGAGTTCCCGCTCTCGATGTTCTACGAAGCGCTGCAGAAGAAGATGGCGGTCGTCATCGAGTCGACGGCCGGCATCACTGGTCGCACAGCGTGACGGGTGACCTCACCGACCGCACCGTCGTCGTGGCGGGCGCGGGCGGGGTCGGCGGCCGCGCCGTGTGCAAGGCCCTCACGGCTGCCGGCGCGCACGTCGTCGCGGTCGGCTCTCGAGCGGAGTCACTGACCGACGTGGATGCGGCCGAGACCGCGGTCGTCGACCTCGCCGACCCGGCCGCGGTCACCGCATGGGCGGCCGGGCTGCGCGAGCGCCGACCGAGCATCGACGGCCTGCTGCACCTCGTGGGCGGGTGGCGCGGCGGCTCGGCGCCCGACGACTTCGAGTGGCTCGAACGTCGCGTGCTCACGACCCTGCGCGTCGTCAGCCGCGAGCTGCGCGACGACCTCGGGGCCTCGAGCGCGGGGCGCCTGGCGATCGTGAGCTCAGCATCCGTCGCCCAGCCGAAGTGGGGCATGGCCAACTACGTGACCCTCAAATCGGCGGCCGAGACGTGGGTGCAGGCGCTCGCGAGCGGGTGGCGCACGAAGGGCACCCCGACCGCCGCCGTGACCTTCGTCGTCGGTGCGCTCGATGAGCCGGGCACGGTCGACAACCTCGCGGCGGCGTGCTCGGCACAGTGGTCGGTCGGCCACACCGAGCTCAACGGGGCGCTCGTCGATCTGACCGAGGAGATCTGACCGAATCCGTCGCGTGACGGATGCCGCGGTGATCGTCGGCGGCTAGCGTGCAGGGGTGAGTTCTGCAGAGGTGGATGCCGACGGGCACTGGATGCGGCCTGCCCCTGGGCGTGCTGGACTGCGCGCCGACGGCATCATCGCTCTCGTCGTCGCGCTCGGCGCCTCGGCGACGGTCGTGCTCTACTCAGCGGCAGAGTTCTTCGACGAGCCGCCCGTGCCGTGGATGGCCGCGCTCATGGTGCTCGGCGTCTCCGGCCCGCTCGTGTGGCGGCGCATGTACCCCGTCACCGTCACGGTGGTCATTTCGGTCGTGTACATCCTGGGCATTCAGAACTCGGTGCCCGAAGTGCTCTTCAGCAACATCGCACTCTTCACGAGCATGTACTCGATCGGCGCGTGGAGTCGATCGCGGCGACGGGCGCTGGTCTCGCGAGCGCTCATCGTAGGCGCCATGTTCGCCTGGCTGTTCTGGAGCCTGACGCAGGCGGCGTTCGACACTTCGCTCGCCCCGGAGGACTCAGGCATCGGCTTCATCGCACCCGGGGTTGCCTTCGGGCTCATCAGCGTCATCACGAACATTCTCTACTTCGCCGGGGCGTGGGCTTTCGGCGATCGCGCCTGGGCGGCCGCGCGGGAGAGGGCCCAGTTGCAGGCCCGCACCGACGAGCTCGCCCGCGAGCGCGAGCGCACCGCTGAGCAGGCGGTCGCGCTCGACCGCGTGCGCATCGGCCGCGAGCTGCACGACGTCGTCGTCCCCGACTACCAGCTCTCCCTGGCGATCGGCCGCGAGGGCCAGAACGCCCGCCTGGCCGCCCGCCTGACCCGGTGGCGCATCGACATCAAGTCCGAGACCCAGTTCGCCGAGGAGCAGG
>SXMG01000142.1 GCA_005778835.1 Actinomycetota bacterium | reverse complement strand
CCTCGACGATGAAGATCTCGCTGAGCGAGGGGTCTTTCGACTGGCAGTCTTTCAACTTGCCGGGCATGCCGCCCGACTCGAGCAGCCCCTTGCGCCGGGTCTGCTCGCGCGCCTTGCGCGCGGCGATGCGCGCGGCCGAGGCCTGCAGCGCCTTGCGGATGACGTCTTTGGCCTGCACGGGGTTGCGCTCGAACCAGTCGGCCAGGTGCTCGCCGGTGATCTTCTGCACGAACGACTTCGCCTCGGTGTTGCCGAGCTTGGTCTTGGTCTGCCCCTCGAACTGCGGCTCGCCGAGCTTGATCGAGATGACGGCGGTCAGACCTTCGCGCACGTCGTCGCCCGAGAGGTTCTCGTCCTTCTCCTTGAGAATGCCCTTCTCGCGCGCGTACTTGTTGACGAGCGTCGTCAGTGCAGCGCGGAAGCCCTCTTCGTGCGTGCCGCCCTCGTGCGTGTTGATCGTGTTCGCGTAGGTGTGCACCGACTCCGAGTAGGCGTTGGTCCACTGCATGGCGACTTCGAGCGCGATGCGGCGCTCGGTGTCCTCCGACTCGAACGAGATGATCTCGGGGTGCACGACCTCGATCTTCTTCGCGGAGTTCAAGAACTCGACGTAGTCGACGAGCCCCTTCTCGTAGAGGAACTCTTCGCGCCGATCTTCTGCATCAGCGGCGGCATCGGCATCACGACGCTCGTCGGCGATCGTGATGCGCAGCCCCTTGTTCAAGAAGGCCATCTGCTGGAAGCGCGTGCGGAGCGTCTCGAAGTCGAACTCGACGGTCTCGAAGATGTCGTCGTTCGGCCAGAACGTGATCGTCGTGCCGGTCGAGTCGGTCTTCTCCGCCTGCGCGAGAGGAGCATCCGGCACGCCGTTCTGATAGCTCTGCCGCCAGACGCTGCCTTGACGGCGCACTTCGACGGCGAGGCGCTTCGAGAGCGCGTTGACGACCGAGCTGCCGACGCCGTGCAGACCGCCCGAGACGGCGTAGCCGCCACCGCCGAACTTGCCGCCAGCGTGCAGAATCGTCAGCACGACCTCGACGGTCGACTTCTTCTCGACCGGGTGCTCGTCGACCGGAATGCCGCGGCCGTTGTCGACGACCTTGACGCCGCCGTCGGCGAGCAGCGTGATGTGGATCGTGTCGCAGTGGCCGGCAAGCGCCTCATCGACCGAGTTGTCGACTATCTCGTAGACCAAGTGGTGCAGACCCCGCGGGCCGGTCGAGCCGATGTACATGCCCGGTCGCTTGCGCACGGCCTCGAGACCCTCGAGAACCTGAATGTCTCCGGCGTCGTAGCTGTGGTCGTTCCGAGGGGTGGGGGACGAGGTCGTCATAGAACGTAGGGCTCCCGCCGAGGTCGATCGTGGTGGCCGATCACGGGGGCCCAGACGGGGCTCCCAGCAGCGGGTCCATCCTACCAAGTTAATGCCCCCCAGAGCCGCCAGACGGGGCCTCTGGGGAGATTTCGCGACGTGGGTGGAGTGATTTGTTTCTCGGGCTCGCGAGGCTCAACCGTAGGTGTCGCGAGGTCCGCGGCCGGGCACCGAGCGCGGACCCCGCTTCCAGCTCGGTGCACCGGGCCCGATGAAGCGGATGCTCGACACCTGCGCCTCGGGATACTGACGCAGAATCGTGGTGAGGATCTCGGCTCGCATGATGCGCAGTTGCGTGGCCCACGCGGTCGAGTCGCACTGCACCGTGAGCACTCCCTCGTCGATGCCGGCGGGCTCGCAGTGCGCGGCCACATCAGCGCCGACGAGCTCGGGCCAGGAGGTGAGCAGCTCGCCGCGGGCGAGCGGCGACGACCAGCCCAGCGAGCGGGTCATGCCCTCGAGCACGTCGCCGATGCCCTCCGGATCCCGGCCGGCACCGAACGGCGCCGATGCCCCCGGAATCCTGATCGCTCGTCGGCGCGCGTCGGAGGAGCGCATCGACGGGTCGCCGAACACCCGGCGCAAGCGGCGGTACACGGCGACCGCTTCGCTCTCGGGCGCCGTCTCAGGGTCGTCAGGTGTCGTCGTCATCCGGCATCCTGCTGCTCGATCGTGCCGGCGGCGATGCCGATGCGCGTCGCCGCGAGGCGCTCCGGCACATCGGCGCCGACGGCCGCGGTGATGAGCACCTGCTCGAACCCGCCCACGGCATCGGCCAGTCGCTCTCGACGGCCTTCGTCGAGTTCGGCGAAGACGTCGTCGAGAATCAGCACCGGATCGCCCGCCACCGCCTCGGCCCGCAGCACTTCGGCCGAGGCGAGCTTGAGCGCGAGGGCATACGACCAGCTCTCGCCGTGACTCGCGTATCCGCGAGCGGGCAGCTCGTTGAGCGTGAGCACGAGATCGTCGCGGTGCGGGCCGACAAGGGTGACCGCACGATCGAGCTCGGCCCGTCGCACACCCGCCAACCGGGAGCGAAATTTTTCCGCAAGCACCTCGGGGCTCTCGATGTGCTCCATGAGCTCGCCCTCGTTGTCGTCATCGAGGCTCAGCTTCAGGGCCAGTCGAGTGACCTGGTCATCGCCGGCGACGGCCGCGTAGGCCTGTGCGACGTGCGGCCGGAGAGCATCGACCAGGTCGGCGCGCGCGACGATCAGTTCGGTGCCCAGGCTCACCAGACGTTCGTCCCAGACGTCGAGCGTGGGCAGGTTGTCCGGCGAGAGTCGCGACGCTTTCGCCGACTTCAGCAGTGAGTTGCGCTGCCGCACGACGCGGTCGTAGTCGGCGATGACCCCCGCGAATCGCGGCGAGCGCTGCACCACGAGAGTGTCGAGAAAGGCACGACGCACGCCCGGGTCACCGCGCACGAGCGAGAGGTCTTCGGGGGCGAAGATGACGCTCGCGAAGTATCGGGGCAACTCGCGCACGCGAACGGGCGAGCGGTTCACCTGCGCGCGATTCGGCGACGAGCGGTTCAGCTCGATCTCGATGACGAGCGCACGATCGTCATGCTGCACACGCACTCGCACGGTCGCTGACTCTGCACCGAAGCGGATCAGCGCCTGGTCGGTCGAGACGCGGTGCGATGCCGCGCTGCCGGCATAGGCGATCGCCTCGACGAGGTTCGTCGTGCCCTGCCCGTTGCGGCCGACGAACAGCACCGCGCCGGGAGCGAGCGATACCTCGGCGCGCTCGTAGTTGCGAAAGTCGGTGAGCGCGAGGTGCGTGACGTGCACGCGGGTCAGCGCAGCAGCAGATTGGGCTGCAGCAGGTAGCGGTAGTTGTCGGCGCCGGGCTGGTCTTTCGACGACTGGCTGGTGATCAGCACGGGGCCAGGCTTGTTCGGGTTGTCGGTCTTTGTGAAGGAGATGCGCACGAACTCGCTGTGCACCGCCGAGAGACCGTCGATCAAGAACTGGGGCTTGAGCGAGACCGTGGTGTCACCACCGGTGAGGTGAGCATCGATGGTCTCGGAGGCCTGGGCGTTCTCAGAACCGATCGCCTCGAGAGTGAGGCCATCGTCGGAGAAGCTGTAGCGCAGCGCGGCGTCGCGCTCGAGCACGAGCTGCACGCGACGGGTGGCCTCGATCAGCTCCGCCGTGTTCATCACCGCGTAGTTGTCGACCGTTTCGGGGAAGAGGCGCTTCACGGGAGGGAAGTTGCCCTTGATGAGAAGCGACGTGACGGTCTTCTGGTCGGCCGAGAACGCGATGAGCTCGCGGTCACCACCGCTGACGATCGTCACGGTCACGGTTGCGGCATGGGCGAAGATCTTGCCGATCTCCGACAGTGTGCGCGACGGCACCAGAGCGGTCACGCCTTCGGCGACTGCCGAGCTCTCCCAGTCGATCTCGCGCACGGCGACGCGATACCGGTCGGTGGCCACGAGCGACAGTCTGTTGTCGGCGATCTCGAGCTGCACGCCCGTGATGACCGGGGTCACATCATCGCGAGACGCTGCCACCGACACTTGACCGACTGCGTCGGCGAAAGCCTCGCCCGGCAGAACGCCGCTCGCACCGTCGACCACGGGCAGGCTCGGATACTCCTCGACAGGCATGCTCGAGAGCGTGAACCGGGCGGAGCCGCACCGCACGGCGATCTTCCCCTCATCGGTCGAGAACTCGACCGGAGCGTTGGGAAGGCGCGAGGCGATCTCGGCGAGCAGCCGGCCCGAGACGAGCACGGTGCCGTCTTCGGTCACATCGGCCGTGATCGAGGTCTGGGCCGAGACTTCGTAGTCGAACGACGAGAGCGTGACGGTCGAGCCCTCGGCTCGCAGCAGTACCCCGCTGAGAATGGGCAGAGTCGTGCGCTGCGGAAGAAGCTTGACGGCGAATGACACGCCTTCGCTGAAGACATCGCGATTGACCTGGAACTTCACGCGGCTCCCTCTCGGTCGAACCTCACCCGTGGGCCCGGGGCCTTCCATACTGGCACAGCGCGTGCTCACTGGGGTGCCGGGCTTCGAGACTCGAAAAGTTATCCCTCATCCCTCATCGAAGAAAGAAGAGAACACCATCATTAACCGCTGTTCACAGTGTGGATAACGTCGTGTCGTCCAGGCGATCAGAGGGAACTACAACGGTGCAAGATGTGCATGACCCGGGGAGAAGGTGCGTGCGACCAGTGGGATGCTCTCTCGCAGCTCGGTCGAGTTTCACATCGACCGACGAGTTGTGCCACGGGTATCCCCATGCCGGCGCGAAGTTATCCACAGGCTTTCCCCAGTGTGCGAAACGTGCAGTGAAACTGGACGTTGACTGAGTCAGGCGACAAGAATCAGCTGTAGCGGTGGTTCTGCTTGATGCGGCTCGTCAGTTCGGTCACCTGGTTGTAGATCGAGCGGCGCTCTTTCATGAGGTCGCTGATCTTCTTGTTCGCGTACATCACGGTCGTGTGATCACGGTTGCCGAAGAGCTGCCCGATCTTCGGCAGAGACAGGTTGGTGAGCTCGCGGCAGAGGTACATGGCGATCTGCCGAGCGGTCGCCACGGCCTGCGATCGCGATGATCCGTAGAGATCGTCGACCGTCAGCTTGAAGTAGGCAGCGGTGTGATTGATGATGTCGACCGGTGCGATGACGTTGTCTTCATCGAGGGTGATGAGGTCTTTCAAGACCGTCTGCACGAGCTGCATGTCGACCGGGGTGCGGTTCAGGTTGGCGAAAGCGGTCACCCGAATCAGCGTTCCCTCGAGCTCGCGGATGTTGCTCGACACCTTGGAGGCGATGTACTCGAGCACGTCGTCGCGAACCTGGAGCTTGTCGTTCTGCGCCTTCTTGCGCAGGATCGCGATGCGGGTCTCGAGATCAGGAGCCTGCACGTCGGTGATGAGGCCCCACTCGAAGCGGCTGCGCATGCGGTCTTCGAAACCTGTCAGGTGCTTCGGTGGCAGATCGCTCGTGATGACCACCTGCTTGTTGTGGTCATGCAGCGTGTTGAAGGTGTGGAAGAACGCCTCCTGCGTGGAGTCCTTGCCCTGCAGGAACTGGATGTCATCGATGAGCAGGATGTCGATCTCGCGATAGCGAGACTGGAAGAGACTGGCGCGGTTGTTCGCGATCGAGTTGATGAAGTCGTTCGTGAACTCCTCACTCGACACGTAGCGCACGCGGATGCCCGGGTAGAGGCTCTCGGCGTAGTGGCCGATCGCGTGCAGCAGGTGGGTCTTGCCCAGCCCGGACTCGCCATAGACGAACAGCGGGTTGTAGGCCTTCGCGGGAGCTTCGGCGACGGCGACTGCTGCAGCATGGGCGAAGCGGTTCGAGCCCCCGATGACGAAGTTGTCGAAGCTGTACTTGTCGTTGAGCCGGCTGTCACCGCGTCGGCCCGAGGCTTCTGATGTGGCGGGGGGCACCGACTGCTCGATGTAGGAGGGGCTCGCCTCGAGCGGCTCCGATCGACCCTCGAGGTCTTCGTGCTGGATCTCGGGGTTGACGACGATGGCGAAACTCGAGACCGTCTCGCCGGCAGCCGACGTCAGCGCGCTGAGGAGGGGAAGACGGATGCGCTGCTCGAGCATGCCCCGGGTCAACTCGTTCGGCACCTCGAGATAGAGGGTTCCGGCCATGACGCCGCGCGGCTCGACGAGGTTGATGAACCCGTGCAGCTGAGGGGTGATGCGCTCGTCCGCGGTGAGCACCGCCTTCACCGACTCCCACAGTTCGAGGGGGGATTCGGTGTCGTCCGACATCGCGGAGCTCCTTGGGATGAGTCAGTGGATAACCAGGTGGATAAGTCTGTGGGCATCGCGCACGGCAGGGCGCGGAGGCCGTGCGCCTACTGTAGTTCGACACGGCGCGTCGTTACCAACGAAGCAACGTGCGGGTGTGGATAATGCGGCCGTCACGAGCGCAGTTTGACCGGCACCGAGTCGGGACCTATTGTTAACCGGTTGACTTCTGTCTGACGCCGATTCACGGCATCTAGACATTCTCGTTCCATCGTCGCTGGCCTCCGGGCCGAGGAGATAGCCATGACCAAGCGCACCTTCCAACCGAACAACCGCCGTCGGGCCAAGGTTCACGGCTTCCGCCTGCGCATGCGCACGCGCGCCGGCCGTTCGATCCTGGCCGCACGTCGCCGCAAGGGTCGCACCGAACTCTCGGCCTGAGCACCATCGTGCTCCCGCGAGCACACCGGATCTCCCGGGGCGCCGAGATCGTCATGACCGTGCGTCGTGGCAGGCGAACCGTGACGCCTCACGCGGTCGTGCATCGCATCGCGAACGGCAGCGACAGCGTCGCACGCTTCGGCGTCGTCGTCTCGAAGAAGGTCGGCGGCGCGGTCATGCGCAACCGGGTGCGCCGTCGCATCCAGTCGATCTGCGCCGCTCACCTGTCCATCGTTCCGCAGGGCGATCTCATCGTCGTGCGGGCACTCCCCGGCTCACCCGAGGTCGGGTGGGATACTCTGCGCTCGGAGATCGGCGACGGATTGCGACAGGCGGTGGTGGCACGGTGACGACGACGGTGGTGCGAGCCGCGCAGACGATCGCCCTGATTCCGCGCAACGTGGTCGTGGTCGTCCTCCGCGCCTACCGCGCGGTCATCTCTCCTCTGTATGGCGATGTGTGCCGGTACTACCCGAGCTGCTCGGCCTATGCGCTGGGCTCCGTGCAAGAGCACGGGGTCGCCAAGGGCGGCTGGCTCTCCGCCCGTCGGCTGGCGCGCTGCCACCCGTGGGCAGAGGGCGGCATCGACGACTGGCCCGTTCGCGAAGACTCTCCCTACCGTCGTACGCGGTGGGGCCTGATCGTGCTCGATAGAAAGGCATAACCCGCCACCATGGACATCTTCGCCATCATCCTCTGGCCCATCAAGTGGGTCATCGAGGCGATTCTCGTGGGCTTCCACTGGCTGTTCACGTTCATGGGCCTCGAGAGCGAGGCCGGCCTCACGTGGGTGCTGTCGATCGCGGGCCTCGTCGTCGTCGTGCGCGCCGCTCTCATCCCTGTCTTCGTGCGCCAGATCAAGAACCAGCGCAAGATGCTCGAGATCTCGCCCGACCTCAAGAAGATCCAGGACAAGTACAAGGGCAAGCGCGACCAGTTCTCGCGCGAGGCGATGTCGCGCGAGACCATGGCGCTCTACAAGAAGCACGGCACGAATCCGCTGTCGTCGTGCTTGCCGATCCTGCTGCAGATGCCGATCTTCTTCGGCCTCTTCTCGGTGCTCAACAGCTCGTTCAACGGCCTCTCGGGGGTCGGCCTGCTCGACGAGCAGCTCTCACGCGAGTTCGGCAGCGCGACCCTCTTCGGTGTCGCGCCGCTGGGTCAGACGATGCTCACGGCCGACGGCAACGTCTGGGTCATCGTCATCGCGATCGTGCTCATCATCCTTATGACGGCGTCGCAGTTCATCACGCAGCTGCAGATCATGTCGAAGAACCAGAGCCCCGAGATGAAGGCTTCGCCGATGTACCGGCAGCAGCGCATCCTGCTCTACATCCTGCCGCTGGTCTTCCTCTTCTCGGGCGTGGCCTTCCCGCTCGGCGTGATGTTCTACTGGTTCGTCTCGAACATCTGGACGATGGTGCAGCAGTTCATCGTGATCAGGAACATGCCGACCCCCGGCAGCGATGCAGCGCTCGCGCGTGAGGCCCGTATGGCCAAGCGCCGGCAGCGCCGTGGCCTCCCCGAGATCATCGAGGACGAGCCGGGACCGCTTGCCGTCGAGGAGCCCAAGAAGCCGCAGCGCACTCAACCTGTCAGCAAGAACCGTGCGAAGAAGAAGGGCGGCCGCTGACTCATGAGCGACACCACCGAGACCCCGACCATCACCGACTCCCCCGCCGACGCTGCGGTGGTCGACGAGTCGGCCGCCGTCGACGAGGGCGACATCGCAGCTGACTACCTCGAAGAGCTGCTCGACCTCGCCGACCTCGATGGCGACATCGAGATCGCCACGCGCGCCGGTCGGGTGTACCTGACCGTCGAGGCCGAGGAGCAGGATGCCCTCCGTCTGCTCTCCAAGCCCGACACCGTCGGCGCCTTGCAAGAGCTCACTCGGCTCGCGGTGCACGCGAAGACCGGCGAGTTCTCACGCCTCATCCTCGACATCGCCGGTTCGCGCGATGCTCGAGCCGAAGAGCTGCAGCGGCTCGTCGATCGTGCGGTCGAGCGCATCGAGGCCGGTGCAGCGTCGGCCGCTCTGCCGCCCATGTCGAGCTACGAGCGCAAGCTCGTGCACGACCTCGTCTCCGAGCGCGGCTTCACCTCCGAGTCCGAGGGCGAGGGTTCCGAGCGCCACACCGTCATTCGACGTGGCTGACGACTCCCCCACTGTTTCACGTGAAACATTCGGCCCCTCATCGGGTCGACCCGCTGTGCCCCTCGAGCCTGAGCCCGAGAGCGCGCTGCAGGTCTTCGGCGATCACCTCGAGCTCGCGCGCCGGTTCACAGCCGACCTCGCGCAGTTCGGCGAGCAGCTCGGTCTGATCGGTCCGCTCGAGGCCTCGCGCCTGTGGTCGCGCCACGTCATCAACTGCGCTCTCGTCGGACCGTACCTGCGTGCTGGCGGAAGGGTGGGGGATGTCGGCAGCGGTGCTGGCCTGCCCGGCCTCGTGCTGGCGATCGCGCGACCCGATGTGCACCTCGTGCTCATCGAGCCCATGGAGCGACGCACCGACTGGCTGCTGGCCGAGACCCAGCGCCTCGGTCTCACGAACGTCTCGGTGCTGCGGGCGAGGGCCGAGGAGGTGGCCGGCACGGGAGCGCTCGATGCGGGTCGCTTCGACCAGGTGACGGCGCGTGCGGTGAGCGCGCTCTCGAAGCTCATCCCGCTGGTCGCACCGCTCGTGCGCCCGGAGGGCGAGCTGCTCTTCCTCAAGGGCGCACGCGTCGACGACGAGATCGCGGCGGCGTCAGCGGTCATCCGCAAGCACCGGGTGCACGATGTCGAGGTGCTGGAGCTGGGGGCCGGAGTCGTGCCCGAAGTGACGCGACTGTTTCGGGCTACAGTAGGCGGGGCATCCTGACGGAGAGCGGCACCTCGACTGCGGTGCACGGCTCGCGAGTCGGTGCCGCACGGGGGCCGCGGGGCCGACCGTTTCACGTGAAACATTGCAAGCTGGAGGCTGGGCTGTGACGACCGAGACGCCGTACGACGAGACCACGCCGCTGGCGCGGGAGGTCGCGGAGATCACCCGGCGCCGGCTGGCTCTCGCCGACACCGACTTGCCGCTGCCAGCGGTCACGCGCGTGATCACCGTCTCGAACCAGAAGGGCGGGGACGGCAAGACCACGACGACCGTCAACCTCGCCGCGGCGCTCGCACGGTCGGGTGCGCGGGTACTCGTCATCGATCTCGACCCGCAGGGCAACGCCTCGACAGCCCTCGGGGTCGAGCACCGCGCAGACACGCCAAGCGTCTACGACGTGGTCGTCGGCGACTCGCCCCTCGCCGAGGTCGTGCAGAAGAGCCCCGAGTTCGAGGAGCTGTACTGCGTGCCCGCGACCATCCACCTCGCCGGTGCCGAGATCGAGCTGGTGTCGCTCGTCGCCCGAGAGCAACGGTTGCGCACGGCGCTCGACGCCTTCCTCGCGTCGAGCGACGAGCCCTTCCACTACGTCTTCATCGACTGCCCGCCTTCGCTCGGCCTGCTGACGATCAACGCCTTCGTCGCTGCGCGCGAAGTGCTCATCCCCATTCAGTGCGAGTACTACGCGCTCGAGGGGCTCAGCCAGCTGCTCAACAGCATCCAGCTCATCGAGCGGCACCTGAACCCGCAGCTGCGCGTCTCGACGATCCTGCTCACGATGTACGACTCGCGCACCAACCTCGCCAACCAGGTCGTGAGCGACGTGCGCGAGCACTTCCCCGAGCAGGTGCTCGACACCCTGATCCCCCGCTCGGTGCGCATCAGCGAGGCACCGAGTTACGGGCAGAGCGTCATCAGCTACGACGAGGGCTCCCCCGGTTCGCTCTCGTATCTCGAGGCGGCCGCCGAGATCGCCCGCCGCGGGAGCGCCGCCTGATGGCCGGCCCCAAGCGCACCGGTCTCGGCCGCGG
The DNA here is from genome assembly GCA_005778835.1 of Actinomycetota bacterium. Lineage (GTDB taxonomy): Bacteria > Actinomycetota > Actinomycetes > Actinomycetales > Microbacteriaceae > Microcella. Next base: position 13,414 of record SXMG01000142.1, on the reverse strand, counting down.
CATCGGCGCCCTCATTCCGACGGGCGAGGGCGAGCGCCCCGTCGACGTGTTCTTCCCGGCCCCCGTCAACGCCGCCGACCTGGCAGCGGTCCCCGGCGCCCGGCTTGCGGCGATCGCGCCGAGCGACATCGTGCCCAACCCGCAGCAGCCGCGCACCGAGTTCCGCGAAGAAGAGCTCGCCGAGCTCGTGCACTCGGTCCGCGAGTTCGGCATTCTGCAGCCGATCGTCGTGCGCGAGCGCGCGGGTGCGGCAGCCGGCGAGGCGCAGTACGAGCTCATCATGGGCGAGCGGCGGTTGCGAGCATCCACCATCGCGGGCCTCGAGACGATTCCTGCGATCGTGCGCAACACGGCCGACGACGCCATGCTGCGGGATGCTCTGCTCGAGAATCTGCACCGTGCGCAGCTGAACGCGCTCGAGGAAGCGAGCGCGTACCACCAGCTGCTCGACGACTTCGGCATCACCCAGGAGCAACTGGCTGAGCGCCTGGGCCGGTCGCGGCCGCAGATCACCAACACGCTGCGACTGCTGAAGCTGCCCGAGGCTGTGCAGGCGCGCGTCGCCGCCGGAGTACTGACGGCCGGCCATGCCCGAGCGATTCTGGCCGCCCCCAACGCGCAGGCCATGCTTAAGCTCTCCGACAAGATCGTCAACGAAGAGCTCTCGGTGCGCCAGGCCGAGGCCGCCGCGGCGCTGCTCAACGGCACGTCGGCGAAGAAGGCGGCGAAGAAGCCCGCTGCGGGTTCGCGCCAGGGTCAGCTCAACGAGATCGCCGACCGGCTGGGTGATCGGCTCAACACCCGCGTATCGATCTCGCTCGGCCAGAAGAAGGGCTCGCTCGTCATCGACTTCGCGACCGTGGCCGACCTCAATCGCATTCTCGGCGAGCTCGGCGACGACGGCTTCCGCTAGGCGCGAGCCTCGCGCCACGCCGCCTGCGCGAGCTCGGCGTAGACCCACCCGACGTCGTGCCCCGCCGCCTCGAGCGCGAGCGCGAAGGTCGAGGTCTCGGTGAGTCCTGGCATGACGCTGGCCTCGAGAAACCACGGGGTGCCGGCGCCGTCGATGATGAGATCGATGCGGCTGATGTGCCGCAGTCCGAGAGCGCGATGGGCGGCGAGAGCCACCTCGGTCGCGCGGGCAGCCGTCGCGTCGTCGATGCGCGCGGGAGCGTAGAAGCGGGTTTCCCCCGCGTTGTAGCGCGCCTCGAAGCCGTACACGCCCGACAGCGGCTCGATCTCGACGGGCGGCAGAGCAACCGGACCATCGCCCGTGTCGATGATGCCGATCGCGACCTCGACGCCCGTGATGCGCTGCTCGATGAGCGCGACGTCGCAGTAGGTATAGGCCAACACCATCGCGCGCCGCAACTCGTCGTCGGTGCTCACGAGGCTTACGCCCTGCGCCGAGCCGCCCTGGGCCGGCTTCACCGCGACGGGGGGCGGCAGCTCGTGCTGCACGACCGCGAGCACGCTCTCGGCGCCGAGCTCGCGGAACGCGTCGCGCGTCAGGGTGATCGAGTGCGGCGTCGGCACGCCAGCGCGCTCGACGAGGGTCTTGGCCCGCGGCTTGTCCCAGGCGAGGCGCGTCGCGCTCGCTGACGAGCCCACGTAGGGGATGCCGAGAAACTCGAGCAGGCTGCGCAGTGCGCCGTCTTCTCCGCTCGCGCCGTGCAGCGTCGGCCAGATGACGTCAGGGCGATCGGCCAGCAGGGCGGGCAGCAGAGTCGCGTCGGGGTCGCGCAGCTCGACCTGCAGCCCGTGGGCCGCGAGGCCGTCGGCGACCCGTCGGCCCGACTTGAGCGAGATATCGCGCTCGTGCGAGATGCCTCCCGCGAGCACGAGAACGCGCTGCGCGGCGGAGGAGGCTGAGTCGGTCATGATCGCTACGAGAGGTTCGGCGGCGGGCTCGCGACGCGCGGGTCGTAGCGCACCGCCTCGATCGGTCCGGTCGGCGAGAAGGTCTGCAGCAGCTCTTGCTCCGACCGCACGACGGTCGCCAGGCGACGGATGCCCTCGCGCACTTCGGCGGGCGGCGGGTAGCAGAACGCGAGCCGCAGGTGGCCCCGGCCCGAGCCGTCGGCGAAGAACGCGGTGCCCGGGGTGTAGGCAACGAGCTCTTTCACCGCGCGCGGGAGCATGTCTTTCGAGTCGAGACCGTCGCCCAGTGCGAGCCAGACGTAGAACCCGCCGTTCGGCACGGTCCACGTGAGATCGGGCAGATGATGCTCGAGGGCGTCGATCATCGCGTCGCGCCGCTCACGGTAGAGGTCGCGGAACACGTCGATCTGGCCGCGCCAGTCGGCCTGGTCGAGGTAGTCGCTGATGACCATCTGGTTGAGCGACGAGGGGCTGAGGATCGCCGACTCGGCCGCGAGCACGAGCTTCTCGCGGATGGCGTGCGGGGCGAGCGCCCACCCGACGCGGAAGCCCGGGGCGAGCGTCTTCGAGAACGACCCGAGGTAGACGATGCCGTCGCTCTCGACCGAGCGCATCGCGGCAGGAGCGGGCCGATCGAACCAGAGCAACCCATAAGGGTTGTCTTCGAGGATGAGAATGCCCTCGGAGCGCGCGATATCGATGATCTGCAGCCGCCGCTCGCTGCTCAGGGTCACCCCTGCAGGGTTGTGGAAGTTCGGAATGAGGTAGAGGAGCTTGATGCTGCGCCCCTCGGCCTTGAGGCTCTGAATGCGCTCGCTGAGGGCGGCGGGGATCATGCCGTCAGCATCCATCGGAATGTGCGCGACGGCCGCCTGGTACGACCGGAAGATGCCCATGGCGCCGACGTACGAGGGCGACTCGGCGAGCACGACATCGCCCGGATCGAGGAAGAGCTTCGCGACGAGGTCGAGCGCCTGCTGCGAACCGGTCGTGACGACAACATCGTCTACGCCGGCGCGAATGCCCTCGAGCGCCATGATCTCTAGAATGTGCTCGCGCAGCTCGGGCGTGCCCTGCCCCGAGCCGTACTGCAGTGCGGCTGAGCCGCGGTCGCGCATGACGCGCTGCATCGACTCGGTGATCGTGTCGTGCGGCAGTGCCGAGACGGCGGGCATGCCGCCCGCGAGCGAGACGACCTCGGGGCGCGAGGCGACGGCGAACAGCGCGCGCACCTCTGAGGCGCTCAGCCCCGACGTGCGGTCGGCGTAGTGGCCGTACCAGGGGTCGAGGTTGGTGCCCTCGCGCGAGATCGTCATGCTCGTCGTTTCTGATCGCCTCGATGCGCCAGAACGCCCGGCGCGCACTGCCGGAGCGGCAGTGCGTTCCAGAATACGGGTCGAGAGAAGAAAACCCGCCCCCGCGAACGGGGACGGGCTTCTGATCGCAGCGGGTCGGCGACCGGCTGACGAGTGCTCTACGCCAGGAACTCGGCCAGGTCGGCCTCGAGCGCGGGCTTGGGCTTCGCGCCGATGACGGTCTTGACGACCTCGCCGCCGCGGAACACCTTCATCGCGGGGATCGACGTGATCTGGTACTTCATCGCCGTGGCCGGGTTGTCGTCGACGTTGAGCTTGACGATCTCGATCTTGTCGCTGTTCTCCGACGCGATCGCGTCGAGAATCGGCGAGACGGCGCGGCACGGGCCGCACCACTCTGCCCAGAAGTCGACCATGATCGTCTTCTCGCTCTGCAGCACCTCGCTGTCGAAGGTGGCATCGGTGACATCGCGCGTGGACATGGGTCCCCTTTCGGTGGGTGGTCGGTGGGTCAGACGGTCGCGGCCGTGCGGCGCACGTCGTCGGCGATCGTCTCGAGGTAGTGCTGAGCATCGAGGGCGGCCACGGTGCCGCTGCCGGCCGCGGTGATCGCCTGGCGGTAGGTCGGGTCGACGACGTCGCCCGCGGAGAAGACGCCGGGCAGGCTCGTGCGCGACGAGCGGCCCTCGACGGCGATCGTGCCCTGCTCGGTCAGGTCGAGCACGCCGTGCACGAGGTGCGTGCGCGGGTCGGCGCCGATCGCGATGAACAGCCCCTGCAGGTCGAGAGTCGTCTCAGCACCCGTCACGGTGTCGACGAGGCCGACGCCCGTCACGAGGTCGGTGCCGAAGATGCGGTCGACGCGTGCGTTGAAGATGAACTCGATCTTGGGGTCGCTCGAGGCGCGGTCGACCATGGCGGCCGAGGCGCGCAGGGTCTCGCTGCGGTGGATCACGTAGACCTTGTCGGCGAAGCGCGTGAGGAACGTGGCCTCTTCCATCGCCGAGTCGCCGCCGCCGACGACCGCGACGGTCTTCTGCCGGAAGAACGCGCCGTCGCACGTGGCGCACCACGAGACGCCGTAGCCGCTCAACCGCTCTTCGTCGGGCAGACCAAGCTTGCGGTAGGCCGAGCCGGTCGCGTAGATGATGGCGTGGGCCTCGTGGCGGTCGCCGTTGCCCAGGGTGACCGCCTTGACGGGGCCTTCGAGCTCGAGCGAGACAACGTCGTCGTAGACGATCTCGGCACCGAACTTCTCGGCCTGCTGCTGCATGCGGGTCATGAGATCGGGGCCCATGATGCCCTCGGGGAAGCCCGGGAAGTTCTCGACGTCGGTGGTCTTCATGAGCTCGCCGCCGAACTCGACCGAGCTCGCGATGACGAGCGGTTCGAGGTTCGCGCGCCCGGCGTAGATCGCCGCGGTGTACCCCGCAGGGCCTGAGCCGATGATGATGACGTGTCGCATGGTTCCCCTCGCGGTCGTGCCGGCGCCCGACGGGCGCGTCGCTCGAACAGCGACAGCAGTGACAACCCAGTGTAGGTCGGCCGTATTCCGACCCGCGTGCTCGCGCGGGGGCGATTCAGCGGCTGTTCACTCAGTGACGGCGCCGCAGTCGGCGCATCACCGGCTCCGTGATGGCGGAGAATTCGGGGATGCGCATCGCGCGCAGGCCCCCGGCATAGACGAGGGTCATGGCGATCGCGATGAGCACCATCGTGCCGCCGGCGGCCAGCTCGCTCGCTCGTGCCCCACCAGCTGGGTCGTACGCGCCGAGCGACCACCCCAGCAGCACCCCGACGGCCGCAGCCGGAATCGACGCGAGGGCGTACTGCCCGAGGCGCCGCCCTATGGCACGGCCGCCGATGCCCTGGAGGCGCCGACGGAGCAGGGCGACGCCGAGCAGGCACTGCACAGTGCCGGCGAACGAGGTGACGAGGGCGAGGCCGATCGCGATGAGCGGTGTCGGAGCCGTCGAGACGAGCAGCGCGCCGCCGACGAAGACGAGGGCCTGCACGACCTGGATGACGAAGGGCGTGCGCGTGTCGTTCAGGGCGTAGAACACTCGCTGCACGACGAAGAGCACGGTGAACGGGATGAGGCCGAGCACGTAGGCCGAGATCACGAGCGCCATCGCATCGACAACCGCCTGGTTGCTGCCGAAGAGGCGCGCGAAGGGCGCGGCGACGACGAGCAGACCCGCGGCGGCGAGCACCATGATCATGAGGATGCGCCGCAGCGACTCGCTGACGTCGGCGCGCACCGCCACGCGATCGCCGTCGCGGGCATGCGCACTCATGCGCGTGAAGTAGGCGGTGGCGAGCGAGACCGTGACGACCGAGTGCGGCAGCATGAAGATGAGCCATGAGAAGCGCAGCACGGCGAGCGAGGGGTCATCGCCGGCGGCTGCGAGCGAGGCGACGTTTGCCTGCACGATGCCCGCGAGCTGCGTCACGATGACCATGCCGAAGACCCAGCCGGCTGCTCGGCCCGTGTCGCGCAGCCCCACCCCGCGCCAGCGGAAGTCGGGGCGGTAGCGCAGGCCCGCGCGGCGCCAGAAGAACGTCAGCACGAGGGCCTGAGCCGCAATACCGAGGGTCGCCGAGCCCGCGAGCACGCTGATCATCGCCGGAGTCCACGCGGTGGCGTCGGTGACGTCGGCGGAGAAGAGCAGGGTGAAGGCGACGAGTCCGGCGATCGTCACGACGTTGTTGAGCGCGGGCGCCCAGGTGAAGGGGCCGAAGACCTTGCGGGCGTTGAGCACTTCGCCGAGCAGCGCGTAGAGCGCGTAGAACAGCACTTGCGGCAGGCACCAGTAGGCGAAGGCGACAGCGAGGGCGAGTTCGTCGTCGGAGAAGCCCCGACCGCTGTCGCCCGCCTGTTGCGCATAGAGGGCCACCAGCAGCGGGGCCGCGAGCGTCGCGATGACGGCGGCGGCGAGAAAGATGACGACACCGAGGGTCACGAGCTTGTTGACGAACCGAGTTCCGCCGTCGTCGTTGAGCCCGGCCTTGACGATCTGCGGCACGAGCACCGCGCTGAGCACGCCGCCCGCGACGATCGCGTAGATGTTGTTCGGCAGCTGGTTCGCGAGTGCGAAGGCATCTGCACCCGCGCCGACTGTGCCGATCGTCTGCGCGAGCACGACCGCGCTCACGAAGCCCAGCAGGCGCGACACGATCGTGCCCGAGGCGAGCATCATGCTCGCGCGGCCGATACCGCCGTTGTCGGCGGCCGCGGGCGTGCTCATGAGGATGCGCTCTCGGTCGCCGCCGACGCGTCGTCGTCGGGCTCTGCCTGCTCGGTCGCGCGGCGCCCGCGCTTGCGCAGGTCGCGCACGATGCCGACGACGAACAGCAGCGCGACGGCGATCGCGACGACGATCACGCCCGCGGTCTCCCACCCGGCCTGCAGGTTCAGCGAGACGCGGGTGGGGTCGGAGAGCACGCGGCTCTGCGCATCCCGCACCGTCACGGTGATGTCGACTTCGCCGTTCGTGAGCGATTCGACCGGCACGAGGGTGCGCGCTTGAGACCGCGGCTCGACGGTCGTCTCGACGGCCGAGTCGAGCACCCGCAGCTGTGCGGTATCGGGATCGACGCGCACAAAGACGCGCACGGCGACGTCGAGATCGTTCTGCACCGTGACGGGCAGCGTCGAACGGTCGGAGAGCAGCAGGATGGGAACGCTCTCGACCACCTGAACGGATGCTCGCAGAGCCTGCGACTGAGCGATGAAGCCGCGCAGCGCCTCCACCGAGCTCTCGCCCCAGCCGAGCGAGAGGGCGGCGAGCAGCTCGAGCCGACGCACGTCGGTGATGACGGCAGGGGTGAGGGCGATCTGCGCGAACTGGCGGTCGGCGGCCTCGGAGTCGAGTGCCGTGGAGACGGCGGCCTGCCGGGACTCGCTCAGGGGAGAGTCGATGATGACGGCATCGGCGGCTGGTCGAGCGATGGCCGCGGCGGTCGAGCCCGCCGACGACCACGGCAACGAGATCGTCTGGGCGAGCGTGTCGAGCAGACGGTCGGCGCCGCGCGGCACCTCGCGGTCGAGAGCGATGATCGCGGGCCCCCCCGGGGCACGGGCAGCGCTGGTCGCGAGCAGGGCCGACACCCGCGCCATCGCCCGGTCGAACTGCTGCTGCGAGGGCGCTCGCACGGCATCGCGTGCGGCGGCGGCGAGGGCATCGTCGGCGCGCAGCAGCACCGTGCCCTCATGGCGCTGCACGGCGTCGTCGCCCTCGAGCACCGACGAGGGCGCGAGCACGACGCGGGCACCCTCGGCCGTGGCCGTCTCGAGCGCTGCGGCGCTGAACCCCTCGACGCCTGGCCAGCTGACTCCGTCGAGCGTCGCGGTGACGCCGATCAGCTCGGCGACCGACTGCGTCATGAGCTCGTTCTCGTCAGGGTCGTCAGCGGGATCATCAGTGGGCTCGGCAGTCGCCCCTGTCTCGTCGACGCTCTGGTCGCCCGCGATCAGGCCCGTTCCCTCGGGCTGAGGCAGCACCACGTCGGCCGCCGCGATGGTCGCGAAGGGGTCTGCGTCGGCCCAGGGCAGCACAAAGCTCTCGTTCGGCGCCGCGGCGAGCCGGTCCAGGAAGTCGAGCGCGCTCGCGGGCGCGGCGTCGCCGAGAGCACGGATCGAGGCGATCACGCGCGGGTCGATCGCGAGCAGCACCGATCGCCCGGCGCTCGCCGAGAGGGCGCGGCTCAGCGCACCCGCCTCGGCGGTGGCAGTCTCGAGCGTCTCGGCCGAGAGGAGCCCTGCTGTCTCACCGGGGGTCGTCAGCGGCTGCACGAACACGGTCGCGGCCGACCCGGGCGTCGCTCCGTCGGGCACGCGCACGACGGCCGTGCGGTCGACGGCGAGCAGCTCGTCGCCGTCGGAGACCACCACTTCGGCGAGGCGCGCTCCGAAGGCTCCGCCCCACAGCGGGCTCGAGCCCGCGACCGAGAGATCGAGCACGGCACTGGCCCCGGGGGCCAGCCCGCCGATCATGGCCTGCGCGGCGATGAGCCCGTCGTCGAGCAGCGGCTCGGCGTCGCCACCGCCCTCGAACCATTCCGCGAGCTCGTCGGACGCGGCGACACGTGATCCCTCGAGCCGCAGCTCGATGTCGAGAGGCCCGGTTGCCTGCTCACCGTCGTTCGACAGGGTGACACGCACGGTGAGCGATTGCCCCTCGCGCACTGCTCCGCCGGCGCTCGGAGCGGCCAGCACCTCGAGGTCGGCGGACTCTGCGGTGACGCTCGCGGTGCTCGGAGGGCCTGCGGCGATGGCCGTCGGCAGGGTCAGCGTCAGCGCGATCGCCACCCCCAGAACCGAGCGGAGAGGGGTGCGGCGACCCCCTCGTTCCCGCACGGCCGACATGGGGGAAGTCTAGACTCTGGTGACTATGCAGAGCGTGGCCGAGGCCGTCACCCGGTTGCAGGCTCTCGCCGCATCCGAGCCGTTGGCGACGCTCGCCGAGCGGTTCACCGCGGCGGGGCACGAGCTCGCGCTCGTCGGCGGACCGGTGCGCGATGCGTTCTTGGGCCGCCCCGTCAACGACCTCGACTTCGCGACCTCCGCGCATCCCGACGACATCATTCGCATCGTGCGCCCGGTCGCCGATGCCCACTGGGAGATCGGTCGGGCGTTCGGCACGATCGGCGCGCGGCTCGGCGATCAGACGGTCGAGATCACGACTTACCGCTCTGATGCCTACTCGGCAGACTCGCGCAAGCCCGAGGTGCACTTCGGCGACACGCTGGAGGGCGACCTGGTGCGGCGCGATTTCACCATGAACGCCCTCGCGCTGCGATTGCCGTCGCTCACGCTCGTCGACCCCTCGGGCGGGCTCGAGCACCTGCTCGCCCGACGGCTGCTGACACCCGGAGGGCCGGAGCAGTCGTTCGGCGACGACCCGTTGCGCATGCTGCGTGCGGCGCGGTTCGCGGCGCAGCTCGAGGTCGACGTCGACCCGGTGGTCGTCGAGGCGATGGCGGACATGCGCGACCGGCTGTCGATCGTCTCGGCCGAGCGCGTGCGCGATGAGCTCGTGAAGCTGCTGAGCACCGACAAGCCGCGACTCGGCCTCGAGCTGCTCGTCGACACCGGCATTGCCGAGCTCGTGCTGCCCGAGCTGCCCGCCCTGCGGCTCGAGGTCGACGAGCACGCGCACCACAAAGACGTCTACGAGCACACGCTGACCGTGCTCGACCAGGCCATCGACCTCGAGCGCGACCGCCACCCGGAAGAGCCCGCCGACATCGTGCTGCGCCTCGCGGCCCTGCTGCACGACATCGGCAAGCCCGCCACGAAGAAGGTGGAGTCGGGCGGAGCGGTGAGCGTCCACCACCACGATGTCGTCGGGGCCAAGCTCGCGCGCAAGCGGCTGACCGCCCTGCGGTTCGACAAGGACACCATCGCGGCTGTCTCGCGGCTGATCGAACTGCACTTGCGCTTCTTCGGCTACAGCGATGCGCCCTGGACCGACTCGGGAGTGCGGCGCTATGTGCGGGATGCTGGCGATGAGCTCGAACGACTCCACATGCTCACCCGTGCCGATGTCACGACCCGCAATCGGCGCAAGGAGGCGCGGCTGCGAGGCGCCTACGACGAGCTCGAGAGCCGCATCGCCGCACTGGCCGAGCAAGAAGAGCTGCAGGCCATTCGCCCCGACCTCGATGGCGAGCAGATCATGGCTCTGCTCGGGGTGCGGCCGGGACCGATCGTCGGCGAGGCCTACCGCTTCCTGCTCGAGCAGCGGCTCGACGAGGGCCCGCTCGGTGAGGCCGAGGCCGAGCGCCGCCTGCGCAATTGGTTCGCCGCGCGCGAGGGCTGAGCGGGCACGGTTGGAGACCCGGGCCGCTTACGACTAGACTCTGTAGGTTGCCCCGGCGGTTCTCCGCGCGGGTGCACACGATGCCATAACCCTCCTGCTGCAGACCGTCTGCAGCCGTTCGAGTCCGAAGGAGGTGGGTGAGTCATGCATCAGTACGAATTGATGGTCATTCTCGACCCGGAGATCGATGAGCGCACTGTCGCTCCGAGCCTGGACAAGTTCCTCGGCGTGATCCGGAACGACGGCGGCACCATCGAGAACGTCGACATCTGGGGCCGACGCCGGCTCGCGTACGAGATCAACAAGAAGACCGAGGGCATCTACGCCGTCGTGAACTTCTCGGCGACTCCGGCCGCGACGCAAGAGCTCGACCGTCAGCTGAAGCTCAGTGAAGCAGTCATGCGCACGAAGGTGCTCCGCACCGAAGAGGCCGTGGCGCGCGCTGCATCGATCGAGGCCGAGAACACTGCTCGCGCCGAGGCGAAGGCCGCTCGCGCGACCGTCGCCGCCGGAAAGGCTGCCGCCGCCGCGAAGGCTGCGGAGTAGTCATGGCCGGCGAGACGATCATCACCGTCGTCGGCAACCTGACCGCCGACCCCGAGCTGCGCTACACGCAGAGCGGGCTCGCCGTGGCGAACTTCACGATCGCCTCGACTCCGCGGTCGTTCGACCGCGCGTCGAACGATTGGAAAGATGGTGAAGCCCTGTTCCTGCGCGCGAGCGTCTGGCGCGAGTTCGCCGAGCACGTCGCGTCGTCGCTGACGAAGGGCTCGCGCGTCATCGCGCAGGGTCGCCTGAAGCAGCGCTCGTACGAGACCAAAGAGGGCGAGAAGCGCACCGCGATCGAGCTCGAGGTCGACGAGATCGGCCCGAGCCTGCGCTACGCGACCGCACAGGTCACGCGCAGCCAGAGCAGCGGCGGCGGCGGTCAGATGGGCCAGCGCTCCGGCGCTGCACCCGTGGCCGACGAGCCGTGGGGCGCACCCGCCGGCGGAGCTGCTGCTCCCGCCAGCGGCGGCGATGTCTGGAACACGCCTGGGTCGTTCTCGGACGACACTCCCTTCTGATCCGGTCGTCGACCGCATCTCTCTTCGTTATTTCTCAGTAAGCAAAGGACAACCACATGGCTGGCAAGAGCAGCGGCGATCGCCGCAAGCCTCGCGGTGGCAAGGGCGCGAAGAACGCTGCCCCCGCGAAAGCAATCCGCGTCGGCGTCATCGACTACAAAGATGTCGCGACGCTGCGCAAGTTCATCTCCGAGCGCGGGACGATCCGTGCACGCCGCATCACCGGTGTCTCCGTCCAGGAGCAGCGCCTCATCGCCCGCGCCGTCAAGAACGCGCGTGAGATGGCACTGCTCCCCTATGCCGGCGCCGGCCGTTAGGAGCATCTGATGTCGAAGCTCATTCTCACGCAAGACGTCACGGGCCTCGGTGCCCCCGGCGACGTGGTCGAGGTCAAGAACGGCTACGCACGCAACTACCTCGTTCCGCAGGGCCTCGCCGTGGCGTGGACCCGCGGTGGCGAGAAGCAGATCGAGTCGATCAAGGCCGCTCGCGCCGCGCGCGAGCACGCCACGATCGAAGAGGCTCAAGACCTCAAGGCGCGTCTCGAGGCGAACCCCGTCACGCTTGTCGTCAAGGCCGGAGCCGAAGGCCGACTGTTCGGCTCGGTGAAGACCGGCGACGTGGCCGACGCGGTTGCCGCGGCCGGCCTCGGCTCGATCGACAAGCGTCTGCTCGAGCTCGTCACGCCCGTCAAGACGGTCGGGCAGTACGAGGCGATTCTCAAGCTGCGCGACGGCATCGTCGCCACGATCACCCTCAAGGTGGTTGCGGCGAAGTAGTCGGCAGACTCTGCCAAGCGGTAGTCGGGCGCTCGCCCGGCTACCGCTTTGCTGTACCCGCTGTCAAGTCGCCGTCGGCGTGTTCGTCCACAGCCCGACCACGCGCATCCACAACTCTCAGGCGGCACTTGAAGGCTGTTTCTACACACATGGTGTGCATGAAGAAAAGCCAGGTCAGAGGGGCTTTCTCCGCCGAAACTGCCGAGAAGTGCACAGGACTTTCCCCAGGTTGTCCCCACGATGACCGGCGTTTCTCCGCAGAAGTGCACATAGTTATCCACAGGCTGGCTTGCCCGCTCGTCGTGACCGTTCCTAGGGTGAACCGTCACGCTCCGATCTCGGTCGCAGGGCGCGTCGTCACCTCGTGCGTCGGGGGTCGGCGGTAGACCTGACGAAGCGACACGTGCGAGCGCGCACCACGAATTCGGGGAGGGAGCCATCATGTCGATCACGCACATCTCGGCGGCCCCTGAGACGCGGGCGACCTCCGATTCGCGCGGCCCCGACCGGGTTCCTCCCCACGACCTGCTGGCCGAGCAGAGTGCGCTCGGCGGCATGCTCCTGAGCAAAGACGCCGTGGCGGATGTCATCGAGGTCGTGCGCGGCATCGACTTCTACATTCCCAAGCACGAGGTCATCTTCGAAGCGATCATGACGCTCTACTCGCACGGCGAGCCGACCGACGTCATCGCCGTGACCGACGAGCTCACCAAGGGCGGCGCGCTCGGGCGGGCCGGTGGTGCCGACTACCTGCACACGCTCACTGCGATCGTGCCGACCGCGGCGAATGCGGGCTACTACGCCTCACTCGTCGCCGAGAAGGCCGTGCTGCGCCGGCTCGTCGAGGCCGGCACGCGCATCGTGCAGATGGGCTACGCCTCGGAGGGCGAGGTCACCGACCTCGTGAACAACGCGCAGGCCGAGATCTACCAGGTGGCCGGTGGCGTCGAGTCAGAAGACTTCATCCCCCTCACCGAGGCGGTCACGGTCGCGATCGATGAGATCGAGGCCGCGAAGGGCCGCGACGGCTCGATGACGGGCGTGCCCACGGGCTTCGCCGATCTCGACGAGCTCACCAACGGTTTTCATGGCGGCCAGCTGATTCTCGTTGCCGCCCGACCCGCGCTCGGCAAGTCGACGCTCGCGCTCGACTTCGCGCGCGGCGCGGCGATCAAGCACGACATGCCGACGATCATCTTCTCGCTCGAGATGGGCCGCAGCGAGATCGCCATGCGCCTCCTCTCGGCCGAGGCCTCCGTGCCGCTGCAGTCGATGCGCAAGGGCACGGTCGATGCGCGTGACTGGACGACGATCGCCCAGGTGCGCGGCCGCATCAATGACGCACCCCTGTACATCGACGACAGCCCGAACATGACCCTCGTCGAGATTCGCGCCAAGTGCCGGCGGCTCAAGCAGAAGGTCGGCCTCAAGATGGTCGTCATCGATTACCTGCAGCTGATGACCTCGGGCAAGAAGGTCGAGTCGCGGCAGCAGGAGGTCAGCGAGTTCTCTCGCGCGCTCAAGCTCCTCGCCAAAGAGCTGCAGGT
>SXMG01000141.1 GCA_005778835.1 Actinomycetota bacterium | reverse complement strand
GGCGCCGGCGCCGCGGCGCCGCCGACTACGCTCACTCAGGTGACGGAACCCGCTGTGCGCGCTCGCGACCTGACGCTGCGCTATCGGGGAGGCCTGGGTCGCCGCTCGGTGCCAGCCATCACCGGTGTGAGCCTCGACATCGCTCCGGGCGAGACGCTCGCGGTCGTCGGCGATTCGGGCAGCGGCAAGAGCACCCTCGCGCAGGCCATCGCCGGCTACACCTCGCGCAGTGTCGACCGCGGAGTCGAGATCACCGGGGGCGCCCTCCAGGTGCTCGGCATCGATGTGCGCCGCTTGCGCCAGCATCACGACGACGAGCTGGCTCTGCGCGTCGGCTACGTGCCGCAAGACGCCGGGGCCGTGCTCGACCCGCACCTCACCGTGGGCGAGAACGTCGCCGTGCCCTTGTTCCAGCGCGACCCCAAGCTGTCGAAGAAGCTCGCGGGCGGCATCGTCGCTGAAGCCATCGACGCGATGCACCTGACCCTCGCGACGATTCCGAAGTACCCCTACGAGCTCAGCCGCGGTCAGCGGCAGCGCGTCGCCATCGCACGCGCACTCGTGCTCGACCCCGAACTGCTGGTGGCGGATGAAGCCACGGCGGGCATCGACGCCACGGTGCGCGGCACGATTCTCGGCCACTTGGCCGAGGTGCAGCGCCGCCGCGGATTCGCCGCCTTCGTCGTCAGCAGCGAGATCGGCGAAGTGCGGCGGCTTTCGCACCGGCTTGCCGTGCTGCATCGGGGCACGATCGTCGGCATGGGCGCGATCGACGACGTGCTGGGCGACCCTGCGCACCCCTACGTGCACCGTCTCGCCGAGCTGGCCCGAACCTGAGCCTGCCCGGCGGGCAGCGCTGATCACTCCGGAGGAGCATCCCGTGCCGACCGATCCCGATCGCATGTCGCAGTCAGCGACCTTCGCCTCTGACGCCGACTTCGAGCTCGTCGACCAGCACCGTGACCCGGTGTCGGGGCACGGCACCGTGCCCGCGCGTCGCCCCGAGCCCGGGCCGATCGCCGTGCTGCCCGAGGCATCGCCGTTCTTCATCGATGCGGTGCGCGCGGGCGGCGTCGAGCCGGGTCCGCTCGGCCCCGAGACCCGCGGACTGGTCTGGCTGAGCGAGAAGCGCGCCGACGAGCTCTCGAGCATTCTGGATGCTCACCCCGGCATCGGCTGGGTGCAGCTGCCCTGGGCGGGCGTCGACGGCTTCGCCTCGGTGCTGGCTCGGTTTGCCGACGGTTCGGGCCCCTTGTTCACCAGCGCCAAGGGCGCCTACAGCGAGCCCGTCGCCGAGCACGCGGTCGCTCTCGCGCAGGCCGTGCTGCGCGAGCTCGCCCCGAAGGCGCGCGCGGCACGGTGGTCGCCCGTGCGCACGGGACTCTCGCTCTACGGCCGCCAGGTCGTCATCGTGGGCGCGGGGGGCATCGCCGCCGAGATCGTGCGACTGCTCGAGCCCTATCGCGTCACGATCACCGCCGTACGGCGCACCGCCGCGCCCTTGGCCGGCACCGACCGCACTGTCACCGTCGACGCTCTGCACGAGGTGCTGCCGACGGCCGACGTCGTCATTCTCGCGGCAGCGTCGACCGAGCAGAGCCGCTCGCTCATCGGTGCGCCCGAGCTCGCACTCATGAAGCCGACGGCAGCACTCGTCAACATCGCGCGCGGTGCGCTGATCGATCAGGATGCCCTGGTCGCCGCCCTGCGCGCCGAACAGCTGCTCGGCGCCGGCCTCGACGTGACGAGCCCCGAGCCGCTGGGCGACGATCACCCGCTCTGGGGCGAGCCGCGGTGCCTCATCACCTCGCACTCGGCCGACACCCCCGAGATGACGGCTCCGTTGCTGGCCCGGCGCATCACCGAGAATGTGCGCGGCTTCGTCACCGATGGCCGCTTCGTCGGCATCGTCGACCCCGGCGCGGGGTACTGAGCGCGCAAGCCGCCCCCTCGGTTCTGCTAAGTTAGGGGTGCTGTTTCAGCGATCCTCGATAGCTCAATTGGCAGAGCAGCCGGCTGTTAACCGGCAGGTTCTTGGTTCGAGTCCAAGTCGGGGAGCCATTGCTCCTCTCGTTCGTCGTGTTCCCGCGTCAGCGGTGCGTGCGCTCGTCGAGGCGCGCTCACTAGGCTCGGCACAGGAGGACTTGTCACGATGGATGTCTGGGAGTTCGCGAACCCGATGCAGGCAGTGATCGTGCTGTCGATCGGCGCCGCGCTCGTGGTCGTCGCACTGGTGCTGCTCGTCGCCTGGTTGCGGGCACGCTCGCGTGCGCGACGGTCGAGCTTCGACCGGGCCGCGGCGGAGCGGCAGCGCATCGACCTGGAGCTCTCGCTCGCTGAGCAGACCGGCCGACTGCGCATCATCCGCGAGCTGCACGAGGTCTCGGTGCACGCACTGTCGGTCATCATCAGTCAGGCCGATGGGGCGCGGTATGCCGGCACGGTCGATCCGTCCGCAGCCGTGCGCAGCACCGAGGTGATCGCCGAGTCGGCCCGCGCGACGCTCGGCGACCTGCGCCGCATCATGGCGCTCGTGCGTGAGGGCGAAGCGAGTGCGGCACCGCACCCGCGCCTCGGTTCGACGCGCGAGCTGTTCGCCGTCATGCGCGATTCAGGCCTCGACGTGGTGTTCGAAGAGTCGGGCGAGCCCTTCGACCTCAAACACGGTGCCGAGCTCGCGATCTACCGCATTCTGCAAGAAGCCCTCTCGAACACGCTCAGCTACGGCGGGCCCGGCACGCAGGCGCGCGTCACCTTCACCTGGGGCGATGACGGCCTGCACGTGCGGGTCGACGATGACGGCATCAGGGCGTCGGCGCGACGCGACGGCCTCGACCCGAACGACGCGAGCGTCGTCGCCTACACGATCGATGACGACCTCGCGGCCCTCACGGTCGAGCCGACGGGTCGCGGCATCAGCGAGATGCGCTCGCGTGCCGAGCTGTATGGCGGCATCCTCACCGCCTCGACCGTGCCCGGGGTCGGCTTCTCGCTCTCCGCGGTCTTTCCTGCGCTGCGGTTCGACAGCGGGCCGGCCGGGGCGAAGCGCGCGCGCTCGTGACGATCTCCGTGCTCATCGCCGATGACTCGCGCCACCAGCGCGCAGGCTGGCGCATGGTGCTCGAATCGCAGCCCGACATCTCGATCGTCGGCGAAGCGGGAGACGGTGCTCGTGCGCTCGCTCTCGTGCGGCGCACGCCGACCGATGTCGTGCTCATCGATCTGCATATGCCGCGCGTCAACGGGCTCGTCGCGAGCGAGCGCATCGCCAACGATCAGACGGTGGGCGAACTCGGGCCCGCGCCGCGCATCGTGCTCGCGACCGCCCTCGACCTCGACGATCACGTGGCTGAGGCCGCTCGCGCCGGAGTGTTCGCCGTCGTGCACAAAGACATCGACCCCGAGTCGCTGCTCGAGATCGTGCGCGCCGCGGCCGCCGCGGTCGATGGCCGCCGAGGCTGAGCGCCGGGCGGCCTGGCGCGCATCCCTCGCGGTCGCCCTCGCCGTCTCGGCGTACGGAATCTCGTTCGGCGCACTCGCGGTCGCTGCCGGCCTCGACATCCTGCAGACCTGCGTGCTGAGCCTCGTGATGTTCTCGGGTGGCTCGCAGTTCGCCCTGATCGGCGTGATCGCATCGGGCGGCACGGCGGCCGGGCCGGCGGCGATCGCTGGTGCGGCGCTGCTCGGCCTGCGCAACGGCCTCTACGCGATCAGGGTCTCGCCCATCATCGGTCCGGGGTGGCCGAAGCGCCTGCTCGCCGGTCATCTCACGATCGACGAGTCGACGGCCGTCGCGACCGCGCAGCCCACGCTCGAGAGCCAGCGCATCGGCTTCTGGGCCACGGGCGCGCTCATCTACGTCGGCTGGAACCTCACGACCCTGCTGGGTGCGGTGCTCGGCGACCAGCTGGGCGACGTGCGGCAGTGGGGGCTGGATGCGGCCGCCGCGGCGGCCTTCCTCGGCCTGCTGTGGCCGCGGCTGACGGCTCTGCAGCCGATCGCCGTGGCCGTCGGAGCCGCCGTGGTCGCGACCGCGCTCATCCCGGTGCTGCCGCAGGGCGTGCCCGTGCTCGTCGCCGCGCTCGTGGCGGTCGTGGTCGGGCTGACGAACCTGTTCGGCGTGCGACCGGCCGAGGAGCTCGACGAGACGGGGGAGCGCCCGTGACGATCTGGCAGATCATCCTGCTGGCGTCGATCCTGGTGCTGGCGATCAAGCTGCTCGGCTACCTCGTGCCGCCGAAGCTGCTCGCATCCCCGCGCGCGGCGCGCACGGCGGAGCTCACGACGGTTGCGCTTCTGTCGGCGCTCATCGTCGTGCAGACCGCCGGCATCGGTCAGGGGCTCGTGCTCGACGCCCGGCTGCCCGCGGTCGTCGTCGCCGCCGCACTCTTCGCGCTCAAGGTGCCGTTCGTGCTCGTCATCATCGCCGCAGCGGCCTGCGCGGCGGTGCTGAGGGCGTACGGCTGGTCGTAGCGCGTCGCTGGCCTGTCTCGGCTCAGCCCTCGAGGTCGTCTCGACCGGGCAGCCAGCTCTGGCCGGGCACGCCCCACGAGCGCTTGCGCACGGCCTTCGCCGCCGCCTTGCTGTGCGGGTGCGCCAACCGGTCGACGTAGAGCACGCCCTCGAGATGATCGAACTCGTGCTGGAAGATGCGGGCGACCCAGCCGGTGGCCTCGAGCTCGTACTCGACGCCCTCGAGGTCGGTCGCGCGCAGCACGGCGCGGTCGGATCGCCGGAGCGGGAACCTCTCGCCCGGCACCGAGAGGCAGCCCTCTGAGTCGTCGACGTCGTCGGGCTCGCCGAGCGGCGGCGGGCTGACGAGCAGCTCGGGATTGATGGCGACCCCGTGCCAGCGCACGTCGTCATCATCGGTGTAGTCGTAGACGAAGACGCGGGCGTCGACCCCGACCTGCGGGGCCGCGAGGCCGACCCCGGGCGCGGCTGCCATGGTGTCGAGCATGTCGTCGACCAGACGGCGCAGAGCGTCATCGATCGTGCCGACCTCGGCCGCCCGCTGGTGCAGCACGGGCTCGCCGGTGATGACAATCGGAAGCACGGCCATTCGACCAGAATATCGACCCTGCTGGGAGTAGATTGACCGGGTGCTGGTCGACCTTGCCGATGTGACCGATCAGATCACGCTCACCCCGTATCAGTCGATCGGGATCCCGATCGCGCTCGTCGGAGCCGTCTTCCTGGCGCTCGGCGCCCAGTTCCAGCACCGAGGCGTCTCGAAGGTCGAAACGAGTCACGGCGACGGCTCGCGGGCCGGGCTGAGCGTGCGGCAGCTGCTGCATCTGCTCGCGCGACCATCGTGGGTCATCGGCACCGTCTTGCTGGGACTCGCCATTCTGCTGCAGCTCACGAGCCTGGTGTTCGCCCCCCTCATCGTGGTGCAGCCGCTCGGGGTCGTGGCACTCGTCATCACCGCCATCGTGAACGCGCGCGTGTCGAGCATCCGTCTCGATCGGCACGCCATCCGCGCCATCGCTATGTGCGTGACGGGTGTCGGCATCTTCGTCGCGATCGCCGCCGTCTACGCGGTCGAGCAGGCGATCACCGAGACGCAGCTGCTCATCGTGCTCGGCATCCTGGCCGTGATCACGACGGGGTTCGGCCTGGCGTTCGCCTTCGCCCGCCGACTGGTCGGCGCGATGTTCTACATCGTCGGCGCCGGGGTGCTGTTCGGGTTCGTCGCGACCCTCGCCAAGGTCGTCATCAACCGCATCATCAACGGCAACTTCGAGTGGCTGACCGTTGTCGCCATCGTGGCGCTCATCGCGTCGACGGCGCTCGGCAGCTACTTCGTGCAGACCGCCTACTCGGTCGGCTCACCCGATCTGGTGATCGCCGGGCTCACCGTCATCGACCCGCTCGTCGCGGTGCTCATCGGTGTGATCGTGCTCGGCGAGGCCGCCTTCATTCCGCTCGCGTTCATGATCACGGCGGTCATCGCGGGTGTTGTAGCGATCTTCGGCGTCATCCAGCTGGCCAAGCATCACCCGCAGAAGCACCGCTGAGCGCGCGGTGATCGCTTCCGCGGGCACCCGCCTGCGGTAGCGTAGGCAGAAGGTATTCCTCGTGTCCCCGGCGCGTCGTCGCCCACCATCGAGAAGCAAGGACCACCCCCATCGTGCCCGATGCCCCGCATCCTGCAGAAGATTCCCACCCGCCGTTGCGCGTCCTGATCGGCGGCGACACCTTCGGCCCCGACGTCAACGGTGCGGCCAAGTTCGCCGAGCGACTGGCCGCCGGCCTGGTCGAGCGCGGCCACGAGGTGCACATCGTCGCACCCGGCGCCGTCGACGGCCCGAACCGTTCGAGCATCGAGGTGCACGAGGGTCAGCCCATGATGGTGCACCGCTTGCGCTCGTGGCGCTGGCGGCCGCACCCGTGGCTGCGCTACGCCCTGCCGTGGCGCATCGAGCAGAACGCCGCCCGCATTCTCGACGAGGTCAAGCCCGACGTCGTGCACTTCCAGTCGCACATCGTCGTCGGCCGCGGGCTCGCGCGCGAGGCGGTCAAGCGCGGCATCCGAGTGATCGGCACCAATCACTTCATGCCCGAGAACGCGCTGCAGTTCACGCCGTTCATCGGCGGGCTGCGCGAACCCGCGATCCGCATGGCCTGGAAGGCTGCTGCTCGCACCTTCGGTCTCGCCGAAGCCGTCACGACGCCGACGCGCAAGGCTGCCGACTACCTCGAGCGCTACACCGAGCTGCGCGAGGTGCACCCCATCAGCTGCGGCCTGCACATCGAGCACTACACGCCCAACATGGCGCCCCGCACCGAGAACGTCGTGCTCTTCCTCGGCCGCGTCGAAGCCGAGAAGCACATCGAAGAGCTGCTGCGCGCGGCCGCCGCGCTCGACCCCGCGCTCGATGTGAAGGTCGAGATCATCGGCGACGGCGAGCAGCGCCCCGCGCTCGAGAAGCTCGCCTCGCAATTGGGGATCGCCCACCGCGTGCACTTCGCGGGCCACGCGCCGGAAGACTACTTGAAGCAGCAGCTCACGCGAGCATCCGTCTTCGCCATGCCGTCGCGAGCCGAATTGCAGTCGATCGCGACCATGGAGGCCATGGCCTCGGGGCTACCAGTCATCGGGGCCAACGCGATGGCGCTGCCGCACCTGATCCACGACGGCGAGAACGGCTTCCTCTACGAGCCCGGCAACGTGGAGCAGTTCACCGAGCTGCTGACGCGGGTGTTCACGATGCCGCACGACGAGTTGCTCGAGCTCAAGCGCGAGAGCCTGCGCATCGTGCAGAGCCACGACATCAACCGCACGCTCGACACCTTCGAGGCGCTCTACCGCGGCGAAGAGGTCATCGACCCGGTCGACGACGCCGCCGACGCCGTGGCGCCCTGAGCGCACGCCTCAGCACTCGGTAGAGTGACCCTGCGCCGCACGCCGCGGGGCACGGGGCGGTAGCTCAGCTGGTCAGAGCAGTGGACTCATAATCCATCGGTCACGGGTTCAAGTCCCGTCCGCCCTACGAACGCCATCAGGGCCGCCGGAAGGAGCCACCGTGTCGTCGAACCTCACCGTTTCCCCGACCAGCGCTCGAACGGTGCACGCGGTGTCGACTGCCGCCCACCTCGTCGTCGCGATCGCCCTCGGGGCTCTGGCCGTTGCGCAGGCCTCGATTCTGCTGCCGATCACGCTGTCGGTACCGGCGGGAGCCGCCATCGGCACGTTCGCCCGCGTCGACTTCGCGGCGGCCGCCGCGATCGTCGTGCTGATCGGGGCCGCGGTGCACGCGGCGCTGGCGCTCACGGCTGCGGGCGAGAGCGACGCAGTCCGGCCGCGACTGCTGCAGCTCGTCGCCTTCGCGCAGGCGTCGGGCATCACGCTCTTCCTCGTCGCGCAGCTCAACGGTGTGACCGAGGCGGGTGCCCTGATTCTCGTCTACGCCTTCGGTGGCGGTGCGGCGGGGCTGCTCTGGCTGCAGGCCCGCGAGACCGGCGACCGTCTGCAAGCCCGCTGGCCCTTCAGCTTCGGTGCCGGGCTCGCGGTCGTGCCGTGGGGCATCGTCGCGCTGTACCAGGTGGTCGCGCTCATCGCGGGCGCGCCCCCGGCGCCGATCGTGCGCGTGCTCACCGTGGTCGTCTTGCTCATCGCGGTGCTCGCCTGGTGGGTCGAGCGCCGCTGGCAGCTCGGCCTCACGCCGGTGCCTCGGGCGGCGCTGCTGCACTCGGCCCTCTCGCTGGCCAACGGCATCGCTCTGCTGGTGCTCGCCGCCGGGCTCGCCCGGCCCTCCGCGATTCTCTAGCCGTCATCGCCAGCCGGAGTCGGGAATCACCGCGCGCCGACGCTCGTTGCACTCGCTGAAGCCGACAGGATGGACGACATGACCGAGACCGCCGCCCCTTCGACCCCCGCCGAGCGGTACGCCGTCTTCCGTGAGCGTCGTGCCCTCGCCGCCGTGCAGCCGCAGGGCCCCCTCGCTCTCGTCAACACCCAGTGGGTCGGCGACGAGCAGACGATCTGGGGCGTGCCCGGTCGATGGGCGCCTGCGCCCGCGGGGCAGAGCGGCCTGCTCGTGACGGCGTCGGCCGCCGAGGGCATTCACGTCGACGGCGAACTCGTCGACGGCACCGTGCACGTGCGTGGCAAAGACGATCCCAACCCGAGCGCGATCGTGTTCGACGACCACACCACCGGGTTCGTGATCGCGGGCGACGACGGCCAGTACGCCTTGCGCGTGTGGGATGCGAAGAGTGAAGGCATCGAGAACTTCGGCGGCATCGACGCCTTCGACTACGACCCCGCGTGGGTCATCACGGGCACCTTCCGCGAGATCGAGGGCGGTACCGTCGTCGGCTTCGAGCACCTGAAAGACGATGGCAAGACCCGCGGCGAGGTCGTGCCGGGCGAGATCCGCTTCACGCACGACGGCGTCGAGTACGACATCGCCGCCTTCAAGTCGGGCCGTGCCCTGCAGCTCGTCTTCGCCGACGCGACGAACGGCGACGACACCTACAGCGTGGGCCGCTTCCTGTTCCTCGCCCCGAATGCCGACGGCTCGATCACACTCGACTTCAACACCGCGATCCTGCCGCCCTGCGCCTTCAGCTACGCCTTCAACTGCCCTCTGCCGCCGAAGCAGAACCGGTTCCCGTTCCGTGTCGAGGCAGGCGAGAAGAACGTGCTCGCC
This sequence comes from Actinomycetota bacterium, assembly GCA_005778835.1. Taxonomy (GTDB): domain Bacteria; phylum Actinomycetota; class Actinomycetes; order Actinomycetales; family Microbacteriaceae; genus Microcella. The sequence goes on along the minus strand of SXMG01000141.1, from coordinate 9,968 downwards.
GCCGACGGCACCCTGCTGCACTAGCCAGCGGCTCGACCCCCGCCCCGCGCCCATCTCCACAATTCAGGAGAAGCGCTCGGCCAAGGCCCTCTTCGGGAGCCTGGTCGGCGTGTCGCGCCCTTCGCGTCGGCGGTTCTCCTGAGTTGTGGAGGCGCCGGGGGTCGGAGGGCGGCGGCAGACTGGGGTCATGCAGATTATCGTCGAGCGGCGGGCGGGCACCGTCGCGCTCATCGACGACGACGGCGGCGAGGCGGTCGTGCCCGAGACCGAGCTGGCGTCGGCCGTCGCCGAGCGCGAGGCGGAGCATCCGCGATGGGTCTGGACCGACACCGCGCAGTGGTACCCGCCGCTGCTCGCGGCAGGCGTGCGGGTCGAGCGGTGTCACGACCTGAGGCTCGTCGACGCTCTGCTGGCCGGCATCGCGGGCACGGCGCCGTCGCGGGAGTGGGGGCGCGCCCCTGCGCCCGCTCGCTCCGACACTCTCTTCGACGTCGATGACGAGACGGATGCTCGCGCCACGGTCATCGCATCGACCGAGTGGGCGCGCCAGCAGGCCGCAATCGCCGCGCACCCTGAGCCGGCTCGACTGACCCTGCTCGCGGCGGCCGAGTCGGCGGGCGCCCTGACTGCCGTCGAGATGCAGCATGCGGGCCTGCCGTGGAACGCGGCGGCGCACGACGCACTGCTGACCGAGGTGCTCGGTGCGCGCCCGGCACCCGGTCGTCGCCCCGCTGCACTCGACGCCCTGGCTTCCGAGGTCGAGCGGCTGCTCGACGTCGGCCCGGTGCCGATCGACTCGCCGCCCGCGCTCGTCACAGCACTGCGGCGCGCGGGCCTCGAGGTCGCCTCGACGCGGTCGGCCGAGCTGAAGCGGCTCGACCACCCGGCTATCGCCCCGCTGCTGCAGTACAAGACGCTCAGCCGCCTGCACACCGCCAACGGCTGGAACTGGCTCGACGAGTGGGTGCGCGACGGCAGGTTCAGGCCGACCTTCGTGCCGGGCGGCGTCGTCACCGGGCGGTGGGCGTCTGACGGCGGGGGTGCGCTGCAGCTGCCGAAGCAGGTGCGGCCGGCGGTGCAGGCCGATGACGGCTGGGCGCTCGTGGTGGCCGACGCGTCCCAGCTCGAACCGCGCATTCTCGCGGCACTCTCGGGTGATGCGGCGATGGCGCGGGCCGGCGCGGGTGAAGACCTCTACGCGGGCATCGTCGCCTCGGGGGCTGTGCCGTCGCGCGAGCACGCCAAAGTCGGCATGCTCGGGGCGATGTACGGCGGCACGACGGGAGTCAGCGCGCAGGTGCTACCACGTCTCGCGCGATCGTTCCCGCAGGCCATCGGCTTCGTCGAGAGCGCCGCGCGAGCGGGGGAGCGCGGCGAACGGGTGCGCACCCGGCTCGGTCGCACGTCGCCCCTGCCGCCCTCCTCGTGGCGCGAGCGGCAGTCGGCGGCCGGGTCGGAGGGTGCTGCCGAGTCGGAGGTGCGCAGCGCACGCTCGGCCGCGCGCTCGTGGGGCCGCTTCACGCGCAACTTCGTCGTGCAGGGCACGGCTGCCGAGTGGGCGCTGGCCTGGATGGCCGGGGTTCGCCGTCGACTGTGGAGGGCTGACGGCGGCGCTCTGACCGACCAGCCGCACCTCGTGTTCTTCGTGCACGACGAACTCATCGTGCACAGCCCGCGTGAGCATGTCGACGAGGTCGCGAGGGCCCTGCAGGAGGCGGCTGGTGATGCCGGTCGGCTCGTGTTCGGGGAGACGGCGGTCACGTTTCCGGTGACCGTCGCGATCGTCGATCGCTACAGCGAGGCGAAGTAGGGGTCAGGTGGGCGGATGCACGGCTTCGGCCGCGCGCCGCCCCCGACGACGACGATCAGTGCGCAGGGGCCATGGCTCGATCTCGGGCAACGAGTCGAGCCACGCGAGCGCCGCCGACTGCAGCAGCCGGGCGGCGTGCTGCGCGGCTGCCTGCGCAGCGCCGCCTGTGGGGTCCACGACCTCGTCGGAGGCTCCTCGACGCGGCGCCCAGAGCAGCCGGTAGTTGCGGACGAGGGTGTCGATGTGGTCGCCCGGCAGCGATTGCGCCAGCAGCACGCGCTCGACCATCTCGTGCCAATCGGCCAGGTCGGGCTCGGTGAGATGCATGCGCGCCTCGATCGCACCCGCGTCGGTGAGGCCGTACAGCGGCAGGTTGTCGGGCGTGCTGCCAGCATCTTCGATGAGCCCGTCGCGGCGCAGTCGATCGAGCGTCGAGTAGACCTGGCCCACGTTGAGGGCGGCGTCGCGGCGCGTGCGCTCGACGACCTCCGCATGCAGCTGGTAACCGTACGCGGGGCCGAGGGTGAGCACGGCCAAAAGGGAGTGGCGCAGCGTCATGCCTCAAGACTATGCGGCGTATGCATTCCGCGTACCGAACTCTCCACTGTTCACGAGAACGACACACTCGTAATCACACTCTTGTTATTCCCCGCTCAGGTGGGGCATAATTCGACCAGCCGCAGTTGCGGCACAACTGAAGAGTTCGCACAGCCCGTTTCACAGGTCGATGGGGAAGTCGCACCTGATCGAAACGGAGAGAACTGTGTCTGAGAACACCGTGTCGCCCGCGGCGGCACACGCAACGGCTCGCGGAGTGCTGCTCGTGCACTCCGCTCCTCGTGCGCTCTGCCCCCACATCGAGTGGGCAGCAGGTCGTGCTCTCGGGCGCGCCGTCAACTTCGACTGGATCGATCAGCCCGTGCTCGGCGGCGCCCAGCGCACCGAGTTCGTCTGGGAGGGCGAGCGCGGCACCGGGGCGCGGATCGCGAGCGCGCTGCGCGGGTGGGAGCACCTGCGGTTCGAGGTGACGGAAGACGCCGGCCTCGGCACCGACGGCGGGCGCTGGATGCACACGCCCGACCTCGGCATCTTCTTCGCTCAGACCGACACGGTGGGCAACACGGTCGTTCCGGAAGACCGCATCCGCTATGCGATCGAGGTCGCCGGGTCGAACACCGCTGAGCTGCATCGCGAACTGCGTCTCGCCCTCGGCCAGGCCTGGGACGACGAGCTCGAGCCCTTCCGCCACGCCGGCGACGGCGCGCGCGTGATCTGGCTGCACCGCGCCGGCTGACGCATCAAGGATTCCGCGCGGCGTCAGCTGCCGCGGAGGCAGGCACGAGACCCGGGGCTGTTGGGGGGCCCCGGGTCTCGCACTGTGCGGGCGAGGGTCAGTCGTCGACGGTGCGGAACGCGACGACCGAGTTGTGCCCGCCGAAACCGAACGAGTTCGAGATCGCCAGCAGCGGCCCGTCGCCGAGCGGACGCGGCGAGGTCACGACATCGAGCGGAATCTCTTCGTCCTGGTTGTCGAGGTTGATCGTGGGCGGGGCCGTGCGCTCGTGCAGGGCGAGGATGGTGAAGACAGCCTCGAGAGCTCCCGTGCCGCCGAGCAGGTGACCGGTGGAGGCCTTGGTGGCTGACACCGGGATGCTCTTCACGCGCTCCCCGAAAACGCGGTGCAGCGCGTTGTACTCGGCGATGTCGCCGACAGGGGTGGAGGTGGCGTGCGCGTTGATGTGCGACACATCATCGGGGGTCGCCCCGGCCTGTGCGAGTGCCGCGAGCACAGCACGCGCGGCGCCCGAGCCCTCGGGATCGGGCGCGGTGATGTGGTACGAGTCGCTCGTGACCGACCCGCCCGCGAGCTCGGCGTAGATGCGGGCGCCGCGGGCGAGCGCATGCTCCTTGGTCTCGAGCACGATCGCGGCAGCGCCTTCGCCGAGCACGAAGCCGTCGCGATCGACGTCGTAGGGCCGCGACGCGGCGGCAGGGTCGTCGTTGCGCTTCGAGAGGGCCTGCATCGAGGCGAAGGCGGCGATGGGCAGGGGGTGCACGACGGCTTCGGTGCCGCCGGCGACGACGATGTCGGCGAGGCCCAGCTGCAGGTGCTCGTAGGCGTTCGCGATGGCCTCGGTGCCCGAGGCGCAGGCCGACACCACCGTGCGCGCACCCGCGCGAGCGCCGAGACCCATGCTGATGGCGGCCGCGGCGGCATTGGGCATGAGCATGGGGATGGTCATGGGCAGCACGCGACGCGGGCCCTTCTCCTTGAGCACGTCCCACGCGTCGAGGAGGGTCCAGAGGCCGCCGATGCCGGTGGCGTAGTCGACGAGGATGCGTTCGGGGGCGATGTCGGGCGAGCCGGCATCGGCCCAGGCCTCGCGCGCGGCGATGAGGGCGAACTGGGCCGAGGGGTCGAGGCGCTTGATCTCCTGGCGCTCGAGCACGTCCTCGGGCCGCACCTTGGCCTCGGCGGCGAAGGTGACGGGCAGGTCGTGCTCGGCGACCCAGTCATAGGCGAGCGAGCGCGTGCCCGACTCGCCCCGCAGCAGAGCATCCCAGCTCTCGCGCGCGGTTCCGCCGATAGGGGAGGTGGCACCGATTCCGGTGACGACGATGGTGGTCATAACGTCAACTCTCTGCAGTGTGGTTCAGCGGCGCAGGGCGGCGGGGTCGACACCGGGGTCGACCCCGGCCGCTCTGCACGTCGTGATGCGGCGCATGCCGCAGCGTCGGACTAGGCCGCGGCGTTCACGATGAAGGTCACGGCGTCGCCGACGGTCGTGAGGTTCTTGACCTCTTCGTCGGGAATCTTGACGTCGAACTTCTCTTCAGCGTTCACGACGATGGTCATCATCGAGATCGAGTCGATGTCGAGGTCGTCGGTGAACGACTTGTCGAGCGCGACCGAGTCGGTGGCGATGCCCGTCTCGTCGTTGATGAGCTCAGCGAGACCTGCGAGAACTTCTTCGGTGGACAGTGCCATGTGTTTTCTCCTTGGGGGTGTCGTATGACCGTGCACAATCCTAGAGCGGCACCGAGGCCGATCGCAGAAGGCGACGCGGGTGGGGGCGGGGGCTAGGGCAGACGCACCACCTGTGCGCCGAAGACCAGGCCTGCTCCGAACCCGATCTGCAGGGCGAGGCCGCCGCTGAGCTCGGGGTGCTCCGCGAGCAGACGGTGGGTGGCGAGTGGAATCGAGGCCGCGGAGGTGTTGCCGGTCGTCGCGATGTCGCGCGCGACGACGACGTTCTCCGGCAGCTTCAACTGCTTGGCGAATTCGTCGATGATGCGCATGTTCGCCTGGTGGGGGATGAACGCCGCGAGCTGATCGGCGGTGATGCCGGCGGCATCGAGCGCCTGCTGAGCGACCTTGGCCATCTCCCACACGGCCCAGCGGAACACCGTCTGGCCCTCCTGGCGCAGCGTGGGGTACTCGCCCTCGGGGTCGTCGAACGCCTCCTTGAGCGGGCGGTCCATGCCGACCGCGTCCCACTTCGACCCGTCGGAGCCCCACACGGTGGCGGCGATGCCGGGGGTGTCGCTCGGCCCGACGATCGCGGCCCCCGCGCCGTCGCCCAGCAGGAACGAGATCGTGCGGTCGGTGGGCTTGGCGACGTCGCTGAGCTTCTCGGCGCCGACGACGAGCACGTACTCCGCCAGCCCGGCGCGCACGAACGCGTCGGCCTGCGCAATGCCGTAGGTGTAGCCGGCGCACGCGGCGGAGACGTCGTAGGCGGGAGCGGGCGTTGCGCCGATGCGGTCGGTGAGCAGAGACGCGAGCGAGGGGGTCTGCACCGTATTGCTGATCGTCGAGACGATCACGGCACCGATCTGGTCGGGTCGGATTCCCGCTTTCGCGATCGCCTCGAGCGACGCAGCCTCGGCCAGGTCGACGGCATTCACCTCTTTCGACGCACGCATGCGCGTGATGACTCCGGTGCGCTGGCGAATCCACTCGTCGCTCGAGTCGATCGGCCCGGCGATGTCGTCATTGGTCACCGTGAGGTCGCCGCGCGCGGCGCCGACCGCGTAGATGCGCGTGAACGGCACTCCGACCGACTGATGCAGGGTGGGGTTCTCGGTCATGCGTTCTCCAGCATTTCGATTGCGGCAGCGAGGTCGTCGGGGGTCTTGACGGCGACGGTCGGAACGCCCTTGAGCGCTCGCTTGGCCAGGCCGACGAGGGCGCCGGCCGGCAGCAGTTCAATGATGCCGGTGACGCCGTCATCGGCGAACGACTGCATGCAGGCATCCCACCGCACGGGAGACGAGACCTGCCCGACCATGAGGTCGACGAACGCGGCTCCGGTCGAGACGGCAGAGCCGTCGCGGTTCGTGTAGAGACGGATGCTCGGGTCGAGTGCCGCCACCCCCGACGCCGCAGCGCGCAGGGTCTCGACGGCCGAGCTCATGTAGCTCGTGTGGAACGCGCCGGCGACCTGCAGGGGGATCACGCGAGTGCCCGCGACCGGCTCGGCGGCGAGGGCGGCGAGGTTGTTGAGCTCACCGGCGACGACGGTCTGGCCGGCGCCGTTGAGGTTGGCCGCCTCGAGCCCGAGCTCGGTGAGGCGCTCGGCGAGAGCATCCGCATCGCCGCCGAGAACGGCGCTCATGCCGGTCGGCACGGCCGCGGCGGCGTCGGCCATCGCGAGACCGCGCGTGCGCACGAGACGCAGGGCATCTGCTTCGCTCATCACGCCCGCGATCGCGGCGGCGGCGAACTCGCCCACGGAGTGACCGGCAACAGCGCCCACGCGGTCGCGCCGGCCGTCGAGCAGCGCCGCGGCGCTCAGCAGCGAGGCCGCGACGATGAGGGGCTGGGCGATCGAGGTGTCACGAATGACGTCGGCATCCGACACGGTGCCGTGCTCGACGAGGTCGATGCCGGCGGCCTCGGAGTACTGCTCGAGGCGGGCGCGATGGCCCGGGTCGGTGATCCACGGCTCCAAGAAGCCGGGAGTCTGGGAACCCTGCCCGGGCGCCACGATGACGATCATGAATTCCATCCTCCCAAAGAGGGTGTCGAGGGGTCGTGCGGATGTCGTGCACAAACGTACAACGACGTTGTACGCGTTCTACAGTCAGCGGCGGAGGGGCGGTTCGGGCTCGGCGATCGACCCCACGATGAGGGCGCACTGCAGAATGAGCGCCTCGCGCGCTCCCGTGGCGTCCCAGCCGATGACCTCGCTGATGCGCTTCAGGCGGTAGCGCACGGTGTTGGGGTGCACGAAGAGTTCGCGCGCAGTGGCCTCGAGGCTGCGTCCGTTGTCGAGGTAGGCCCAGAGCGTGATGAGCAGCTCGGGGTTGTGCGCCTTGAGCGGCCGGTAGATGCGGTTGATGAGGGTGCCGCGCGCGATCGGGTCGCCCGCGAGCGAGCGCTCGGGCAGCAGATCGTCGGCAAGCGTCGGTCGCGGGGCGTTGCGCCACGACCGGGCGACGGCGAAGCCCGCGAGGGCGGCCTTCGCGCTCTTGCCGGCCTCGACGACATCGGCGACCTCGGGGCCGAGCACGAGGTGCCCGGAGCCGAAGCTCGGCTCGAGCGCCTCGGCGATCTGCGCGAAGGTGTGCGTGTGCTCGCCGGGCTCGTCGTTCTCGCCGCGCGGAGTAGCTCGACCGATGACGACGACGAGCCTGCTGCCCTGCACCCCGATGAGCACATCGGCCTCGACGTGGCGGGCGGTCCGGCGAATCTGGTCGACGTCGACGATGCGGGGTGCCGTGCCGACGAGCACGCACACCTCGCCGTGGCCGTTCCAGCCGAGCGCGGCGATGCGGCTCGGCAGCTCGTTGTCGTACTCGCCGCTGAGGATGCTGTCGACGACGAGCGCCTCGAGGCGGGCATCCCACAGTCCGCGCGCCTCGGCGGCACGGGCGTAGACGTCGGCGGCGGCGAAGGCGATCTCGCGGCTGTAGAGCAGGATGCCGTGCCGCAGGTTCTCGTCGCGGTCTTTCACCCGGTCTTCGACGACCTCGACGACCACGCGGATGAGCTGCAGCGTCTGCTGCAGGCTGACCGACCTCAGCAGCTCGCGCGGTGCCGCGCCGAATACGTCGGCGGCGATCCACGGTTGCGAGGTCGGGTCGTCGTACCAGCTGATGAACGATGAGATGCCGGCCTGCGCCACCATGCCGACGGCGGAACGACGACTCGGCGGCATGGTGCCGTACCAAGGCAGCGTGTCGTCGAGCCGCTTGAGCGTCGCCGTCGCGAGCTCACCCGAAATGTTGCGCAACCACTGCAGCGTCTGCGCCTTGCTCAGTTCTGCCACCGTGCTCCTTCGGTGAAGCGAGCGGGCTGCCTGCTCTCAGACAGCCCGCTGCTCGGTGCTAGGACTCTCCGCCGGCGGAGCCGGTGGTGCCGGCCGTCACGTCGTAGAGGCGGTACTTCTCGATCGCGGCCGGCACCGCGCTGGGGTCGACGACTCCACGGCGCGCCAGCTGCTGCAGCGTGCGCACGACGATCGACGGTCCGTCGATGGTGAAGAACCGACGCGCCGCGGGGCGCGTGTCGCTGAAGCCGAAGCCGTCGGCGCCGAGCGTCGCGTAGTCGCCGGGCACGAACTGCCGAATCTGGTCGGGCACCGCGTGCATGAAGTCGGTGACGCCGATGAACGGGCCCTCGGCCGACTGCAGCTTCTGCGTCACGTAGGGCACCTTCGGCGGCTCGGTGGGCCGCAGGAAGTTGTGCTCGTCGACGGCGAGGCCGTCTCGGCGCAGCTCGTTCCACGACGTGACGCTCCAGACGTCGGCCGAGATGCTCCAGTCGTCGGCGAGCAGCTGCTGGGCTTCGAGCGCCCACGGCACGGCGACGCCCGAGGCGAGCAGCTGGGCCTTGGGGCCCATCGTCTCGCTCGGCTTGAGCAGGTAGAGGCCGCGCAGCACGCCCTCGACATCGAGGTTCTCGGGCTCGGGGGGCTGCACGTTCGGCTCGTTGTAGACCGTCAGGTAGTACATGACGTTCGGCTCGGAGTGCGTGCCGCCGTACATGCGCTCGAGACCGGCGCGCACGATGTGCCCGATCTCGTAGCCGAACGCCGGGTCGTAGGTGATGACCGCGGGGTTCGTGCTCGCGAGAAGCGGCGAGTGGCCGTCGGCGTGCTGCAGGCCCTCGCCCGTGAGGGTCGTGCGACCGGCCGTAGCGCCGATGATGAACCCGCGGGTCATCTGGTCGCCAGCGGCCCAGAACGCGTCGCCGGTGCGCTGGAACCCGAACATCGAGTAGAAGACGTAGACGGGGATGAGCGGCTCGCCGTGCGTCGAGTAGGTCGTGCCGACCGCGGTGAACGCCGCCACGGCGCCGGCCTCGTTGATGCCGGTGTGGATGATCTGACCCTGCGGGCTCTCCTTGTAGGCCAGCAGCTGCTCCCGGTCGACCGAGGTGTAGTGCTGACCGTTCGGGTTGTAGATCTGCGACGTCGGGAAGGACGCGTCCATGCCGAACGTGCGTGCGTCATCGGGGATGATCGGCTCGATGCGGTGCCCGAAGTCTTTCGAGCGCAGCAGGTCTTTCAGCAGGCGCGCGAAGGCCATCGTCGTCGCGACCTCCTGCTTGCCGGAGCCGCGCTTGACGACCTCGTACGTGCTCTCGTCCGGCAGGGCGACCTGGGTGTACTTCGACCGGCGCTCGGGCACGTAGCCGCCGAGCGCGCGCCGGCGCTCGTGCAAGTACTCGATCGCCGGGTCGTCGGCTCCCGGGTGGTAGTAGGGCGGCTGGTACGGGTCGGCCTCGAGTTGAGCATCCGTGATCGGACTGCGCATCTCGTCGCGGAACTGCTTGAGGTTGTCGAGCGTGAGCTTCTTCATCTGGTGAGTCGCGTTGCGGCCCTCGAAGCTCGGGCCCAGGCCGTACCCCTTGACGGTCTTGGCGAGGATCACGGTGGGCTGGCCCTTGTGCTCGCTGGCCGCCTTGAACGCCGCGTAGACCTTGCGGTAGTCGTGGCCGCCGCGCTTGAGACCCCAGATCTCGTCGTCGGTGTAGTCCGCGACCATCGCCGCCGTGCGGGGGTCGCGCCCGAAGAAGTGCTCGCGGATGAAGGCGCCCGACTCTGCCTTGTAGGTCTGGTAGTCGCCGTCGGGAGTGCGGTTCATGAGGTCGCGCAGCGCGCCGTCGTGATCCTGGTCGAGCAGGGCATCCCACTCGCGGCCCCAGATG
>SXMG01000140.1 GCA_005778835.1 Actinomycetota bacterium | reverse complement strand
GCTACGAGGGCCAGGGGCCCGACCACTCATCGGCGCGCATCGAGCGCTTCTTGCAGCTCGCGGCAGAAGACAACATGACGATCGCGCGGCCGTCGACGCCCGCCTCGTACTTCCACCTGTTGCGCCGCCAGGCCTACGCCCGCCCGCGCCGACCTCTCATCGTCTTCACCCCGAAGTCGATGCTGCGTCTGCGCGGTGCGACGAGCGAGGTCGCCGACTTCACGAGCGGCCGGTTCGAGCCGGTCATCGACGATGCGACGGTGACGGATGCCGCCGCCGTGCAGCGAGTGCTGCTGCACGCCGGCAAGATCCACTACGACCTCGTCAGCGAGATCGAGAAGCGCGAGACCAAGGGCGTCGCCCTCGTGCGTGTCGAGCAGTTCTACCCGCTGCCCGAAGAGCAGCTGCGCGAGGTGCTGTCGCGCTACTCGAACGCCGAGTTCGTCTGGGTGCAGGATGAGCCCGAGAACCAGGGCGCCTGGCCGTTCTTGGCCCTCGAGTCGCAGAAGCGCGGCATGCCGCCGCTGCGGGTCATCTCGCGACCGGCCGCGGCATCGTCGGCGACGGGCTCGAGCAAGCGCAGCGCGCAGGAGCACGCCGAGATCATGGATGCTGCGCTCAGTTAGCTATCTGCGAGGGACCCGACGGCCGGGACGGCCGTCGGCGCTGGCGTCGCGGCGACGGTCAGAAATGACCGTCGCTCTCAGCTTCAGCGCGCGATAGCCCCGAGAATCATGTCTCGCAGCTCATCGGGCGCCTTCTCCTGGCACGCCTCTTTGACCTTCGTCGTGAGAGTCACGCCGACGAGGTGCTCGGCCGAGCAGTCGTCGCAGTTCGCGAGGTGATCGCGAATGTCTTGGCACTGCTCAGCACTGAGCTCGTTGTGCAGAAACTCTTCGAGTTCTTCTTGCGCTTTGGTGCAACCGCAGTCGGTCATCGCGAGCTCCCTTTCGTCGTCGTGGCCGGAACCGCGGCCGTCATGCCGCGCTCGCGCGCGTAGTCGGCCAGCAGCTCGCGCAGCAGGCGGCGCCCTCGGTGAAGGCGGCTCATGACCGTGCCCACCGGGGTCTTCATGATGTCGGCGATCTCCTGGTACGCGAAGCCCTCGACGTCGGCGAAGTAGACGGCGAGCCTGAAGTCTTCGGGAATCGCCTGCAGAGCGTCCTTGACCGCGCTCGCGGGCATGCGGTCGATCGCCTCAGCCTCGGCCGAACGGCTCGAACTCGACGTGGCCGATTCGGCGCCCCCGAGCTGCCAGTCCTCCATCTCGTCGATCGTGCCCTGGTAGGGGTCGCGCTGCTTCTTGCGGTAGACGTTGATGAAGGTGTTGGTGAGGATGCGGTAGAGCCACGCCTTGAGATTGGTGCCCTGCTCGAACTGCGCGAAAGCAGCAAAGGCCTTCACGAAGGTCTCTTGCACGAGGTCGGACGCATCGGCGGGGTTGCGCGTCATCCGCATGGCGGCGCCGTAGAGCTGGTCCATGAACGGCAGCGCCTGCTCTTGGAAGAGCCGGCGGCGCTCGGCCAGTTCATCGGCCTCGGTCTGCTGAGCCTCATTCGGCGTCGTGTCGGTCATCACGCGCGAGTCTAGCGATCGAGCCTGCGCGGCCCGTCGTCGTGCTCGCGGGCGCGACGGAGGCAGAGTCGTGCGAGAGAACGCACGATCGAGCGTGACCGTCGTCATGGCCGTCCTTCCGTCGTGATCCGGCGACCCCGTGCGGTGCCGATACTCTGATAACCGATGCAGGTATTCACGTATTCCGGAGCCCGGTTCTCGCCCTACGGCGATGAGGAGCGCCCCGGCACCGCCGAGGGTCTCGACGAGGCCGGAAACTGGGCTGCGCCGCGAGCGACGACTCGCCTCGACGCTCGCGTCGCGCTGCCGGGATCGAAGAGCCTCACCAACCGCGAGCTCGTGCTCTCCGCTCTCGCCGACGGACCGTCGCTGCTGCGGCGACCTCTGCACTCCCGCGATTCGTTGCTCATGATCGAGGCACTGCGCTCTCTCGGCGTGGTCATCGACGAGGTCGCGGGTGACGGCGCCGACGGGCCAGACCTGCGCATCACTCCCCCCTCAGAGCTCTCGGGCAGCACGTCGATCGACTGCGGCCTCGCCGGCACGGTCATGCGGTTCTTGCCGCCCGTGGCCGCGCTCGCCCTCGGCCCCGTGGCCTTCGACGGCGACGAAGGCGCCCGACGGCGCCCGATGCGCACGACGATCGAGTCGCTGCGCGCCCTGGGCGTCGATGTCAACGACGACGGCCGCGGCGCATTGCCCTTCAGCCTGTGGGGCACCGGCGCAGTGCGCGGCGGTGAAATCGCCATCGACGCATCGGCGTCGAGCCAGTTCGTCTCGGGGCTGCTGCTCGCGGCCGCTCGGTTCGACGAAGGCCTGGTGCTGCGTCACACCGGCGACCACCTGCCCTCGATGCCCCACATCGAGATGACCATCGCCACGCTCGCGGCCCGAGGCGTGCGGGTCGAGAGCCCTGAGCCGGGCGTGTGGGTGGTCGCGCCGACCCCGATCGCGGGCATCCCCGTCGACATCGAACCCGATCTCTCGAACGCCGCACCGTTTCTCGTCGCCGCGGTCATCGCCGGCGGCACCGTGGCCGTCGAGGCCTGGCCCGAGCGCACGACACAGGTGGGTGCCGACCTCGCGACGCTACTGCCGCGCTTCGGCGCGACCGCGCGACGCGAGGGGTCGCGGCTCGTCGTCGATGGCGGAGCAGGGCTGCTCGGCGGGCTGCGCGTGCCGGGCATGCGGCTCGATCTCTCGACGGGGGGCGAGCTCGCCCCCGCGCTCGTCGCGCTCGCCGCCCTCGCCGAGGGGCCCAGTGAGATCACGGGCATCGGCCATCTGCGCGGGCACGAGACCGATCGCCTTGCCGCGCTCGCGACCGAGATCAACAACCTCGGCGGCGCGGTCACCGAGCTCGACGATGGCCTCGCGATCGAACCGCGCCCGCTTCACGGCGGCATTTGGAAGGCCTACGACGATCACCGCATGGCCACCGCCGGGGCGATCATCGGCCTCGCTGTCGATGGTGTGCTCATCGACGACATCGGCTCGACGTCGAAGACTCTGCCGCAGTTCGCAGCGCTGTGGCACGCCCTGCTCGACCAGACGGCACCGTCGCCGTGAGCTGGCTGCCGCCTGACGACGACGAGCCGTACGACGAGTACGACGAATCGGCCGTGCGGCAGCGGCCCAACCCCAAGGCGAATCGACCTCGTTCGAAGCAGCGACCGGCGCACGACGATGCCGTCGTCGGTCGGGTGATCACGGTCGACCGCGGGCGGTACCTCTGCATCGTCGATGAAGACGCCGCCACCGAGCACGAAGTCATCACGACGCGCGCCCGCGAACTGCGGTCGACCCCCGTCGTGACGGGCGACCGCGTCGACCTCGTGGGCGACACGAGCGGGGCCGAAGGGTCGCTCGCCCGCATCGTGCGCGTGCACGAGCGGCGCACCCTGCTGCGACGCAGCGCCGATGACACCGACGCGGTCGAGCGCATCATCGTGGCCAATGCCGACCAGCTGCTCATCGTCGTCGCCGCCGCCAACCCTGAGCCCCGCCCCCGGCTGGTCGACCGCTACCTCGTCGCGGCCTTCGACGCGGGTGTCGAGCCGTTGCTCGTCATCACCAAGACCGACCTCGCCGACCCGACCGGGTTCCTCGCGCAGTTCCGCGGCCTCGATCTGCGCATCGTCACGAGCCGGTCCGACGATGTTCCCCTCGACGAGCTGTTCGCTCTGTTGAACGGGCGCACGACCGTCGCCGTCGGTCACTCGGGCGTCGGCAAGTCGACGCTCGTCAATGCGCTCGTGCCCAGTGCCGACCGTGCCGTCGGCGTCGTGAACGTCGTGACGGGCCGCGGACGCCACACGTCGTCGTCGACCGTGTCGCTGCGACTTGCCGGCGGCGGCTGGATCATCGACACCCCGGGCGTTCGGTCGTTCGGCCTCGGGCACGTCGACCCCGACAACATTCTGCGCTCCTTCGGCGATCTCGCTGTGATCGCCGAACAGTGCCCGCGCGGCTGCACCCACTTGCCCGACTCGCCCGACTGCGAGCTCGTCGATCGGGCCCGTGCCGGTGAGCTCGGCGAGTTCGGTGCTGAGCGCCTCGACTCGTTGCAGCGCCTGCTCACGACCCTCGTCACGCCGAGCGGACGCACGGGCGCCGATAGCCTGAAGCCGTGACCGACGCTTCTCACACCGCCGCGCATTCCGATCTCGCCGCCGACCTCGCCCTGGCGCTCGCCCTCGCCGACGCCGCCGACGCCCTCTCGATCGACCGCTTCCGGGCCCTCGATTTGCTCGTGACGAGCAAGCCCGATCGCACTCCGGTGACGGATGCGGATCGCGCCGTGGAGCAGGCCATCAGAGACCGCCTCGCGGCCGAGCGCCCCGACGACGGCATTCTCGGCGAGGAGTTCGGCGCTGCCGCGGGCGTCGACAGCGGCACTCATCGGCAGTGGATCATCGACCCCATCGACGGCACTGCGAACTTTCTGCGGGGCGTGCCGATCTGGGGCACGCTCATCGCCCTGGCAGTTGATGCTGTGCCCGTTCTCGGCGTCGTGAGCGCTCCTGCGCTCGGCCAGCGCTGGTGGGGTGCCCGAGGGCTCGGTGCCTTCACGTCGCAGCAGGGTGGTGCTCCCCGGCGACTGCGGGTCAGCGGCGTGAGCCAGCTGAGTGACGCCGTGCTCAGCTACAACAGCCTGCCGGGCTGGGACGACGCGGGCCGGCTCGAGCCGATCATCGAGCTGACGAGGGCGGTCTGGCGCGCACGGGCGATCGGCGACATGTGGTCGTACATGCTCGTCGCCGAGGGCGCGATCGACATCGCTGGCGAGTTCGATCTGCAGCCGTACGACATGGCAGCGCTGCAGCCGATCGTCGAAGAGGCCGGCGGCCGCTTCAGCTCGGTCGACGGCGAGGCCGGACCGTGGCACGGCAGCGCTCTCGCCACGAATGGCGTGCTGCATGAAGAGGTGTTGCAGCGCCTGCGCGCTCGGTAGGCTCGGCGTATCCGGCACAGCGAGCTCGACGCGCCGGACATCCACTCCTCCCGAACGAAAAGAGTTCCCGTGACCCTCATCACCTCTTCGCGCTGGACTCGCGCGACCGCCCTGCTCGCCGTGGGCGCGGCGACCGTCGCACTCAGCGGCTGCAGCATTCTCAACTCGCTCACCGGCGGCGGGCAAGCCACGCGCGACGACAGCGGCCAGGTCGTCGAAGGCAACGACAACACCGACGTGTTCACTCTGCAGGTCGGCGACTGCCTCAACGACGCGACCGCGTCGGAGACTGTCGAGACGATTCCGACGGTGCCCTGCTCCGAGCCTCACGACAGCGAGATCTACGCCTCCATCATCATGAGCGGCGACACCTACCCCGGCCAAGACGCCGTGATCGCTGAGGCCGACGCCGCCTGCCTCGACGCCTTCGCGGGCTTCATCGGCACCTCGTACGCCGAGTCGGCCTACTACTACAGCTACTACTTCCCGACCGAGGGCAGCTGGTCGAACGGCGACCGTGAGATTCTCTGCACGGTCTACGACGAAGCGGGCCAGGTCACGGGCTCGCTGCAGAACATCGGCCGCTGAGCATTCGCCTTCTCGCCAGTGCGGCGATGCTGCTGAGCATCGCCGCGCTAGCGGGTTGCGGGCCGATCGTTCCTGCTGATCAGCCGATTCGCGATGACGACGGCGTGATCATCGAACCGAACCCTTCGACCGATCCGTTTGCGATCGTGGTCGGCGACTGCCTCGACGATGCCCTCGCAGCCTCCGACGCGGGCACCGAGGTGCAGACCCTGCCGACTGTGCCGTGCGAGGGGCCGCACGACAGCGAGGTCATCGCATCGCTGACGCTGCGCGGTACGACGTACCCCGGGGCTGAGGCGATCGCCGCGGAGGCCGATCCCGGCTGCATCGCCGCGCTCGAGCGGCTGGTGGGGCAGCCGTACCTCGAGACTCCTTACGACGTCAGCTACTACGCCCCGACCGAGCTGAGCTGGGCCGAGGGCGACCGCGAGGTGCTCTGCGTCGCCTACGACCCCGCCGGGCCGCTGACTGCTCCGCTCGGCTGAGACGCAAAGCCCGTCACCGCACTCACCGGTCTTCTGCGCGCAGTTCGATCACGATCTTGCCGGGCACCCGCTGGTGCTGCAGCTGCTCGATCGCCCCGCGGGCCGCGTCGAGCGGCACGATCTCTGCCACCGGAGCCCGCAGACGGCCGCCTGCGAGGTGGTCGAGCAGAATCTGCAGGTCGGATGCCCGCTCGACCTGAATCGTCGACGTCAGCCGGTGCCGCACCCAGGGGTTGAGCAGCCCGGTGGAGAGTTGGCGCTCGAGACCGTCGAGTACGGGCCCGCCCGCCCCGTCGGCGCCGACGATCACGAGTGTGCCGCGCTCGGCGAGCGCCCGTCGCAGAACGCTCACCGGGCGGCCGTCGGCCGTGTCGATCACGACATCGAAGACGCCCCACTCGCGCGGGTCAGAGATCTCGCGATAGTCGATCGCCCTCTCCGCACCGAGAGACCGCACGAACGCCGCTTTCGCCGCGCTCGCGATGCCGGTCACGCGGGCGCCTTCCAGCACGGCGAGCTGGGTGAGGAACGAGCCCACGCCACCGCCCGCCCCGATGATCGCCACGCGCTGGCCGGACTGCACCTTCGCGGAGTCGCGCAGGGCCTGCAGAGCCGTACCGGCAGAGATCGGCAGGGTCGCCGCATCGGCCATCGACACTCCGGTCGGCACGTGGGCGACCTTGGCGGGGTTCGCGACGACGAGGTCGGCGAATGCTGCGGGCGCAGAGCCCGCGACCCGGTCACCGACCGCGAAGCCCTCGACCTGCGCACCGACGGCGCTCACGATGCCGGCGAACGCAAGCCCGACGACAGGCTGCCGGGGCGTGCGCCACCCGACGAAGGGGCGCAGGATCGACGGCCGGCCCGTCATGAGGTGCACCGTGCCCGAGTCGGGGCTCACGGCGTGCACCTGCACGAGCAGCTGCTTCGGCCCGGCTACCGGCACGGGGTACTCACCGATGCTCAGCACGTCGGTGCCGCCGTAGCCGCGCTGCAGGAGGGCGAGCATGGTCGAAGGGGTCATGATGATTCCGTCCGGTGATCGGTGCTCGGGTAGCCGAACACCTCGTCGAGACGCACGCCGAGCGCGTGCGCGATTTGAAAGGCGACTTCGAGCGACGGCGAGTACTTGCCCTGCTCGATCGCGATGATGGTCTGGCGGGTGACTCCGACCCGCTCGGCGAGCTCGGCCTGCGTCAGCTCGCCGGCGGCGAACCGCAGGGCGCGGATGCTGTTGGTCACGCGCGTGGGCTTCACCATGCGGGCACTCCCCCGCGGTAGAGGGCGATCTTGGTGATGGCCTCGAGCATCGCTGAGAAGAAGAAGCCCAGGTAGAGCACGTTCGCGATCCAGAACGCATCGAGCTCGAGCATCGCGAAGATGAGCGCAGCGAGCGCGGCCGCGATGAGGAGGCCTCGCGAGGTGAACTCGGCGCGCGCCTTGATCTGCTTGTCGCGGATGTCGGTCTCGTGCCCGTCCTTCCCGGTCGTGACGGCCACGATGATCGACACGACGATCATCACCACGATGGCGGCGCCGATGCTCCACAGCATCGCGTCGACGTAGGGCGTCTCGGGCATCGGGGTCGTCGCCGCGCGGGTGAGCAGCACGCCCAGGTAGATCGTGAAGTGAACGATCGAGACGATCACCCCGGCCCACGCGATCTTCTCTTCAAAGCCCATGTCGTGCTCGGCCACGGGGGCCTCCCTTCGGTCAGTGTCAAGAATGCTTGACATGCTCGAAGGTAAAGCATCCGTTACATCATGTCAAGTTTTCTTGACTTAATTCGATGGTCGGAGGCGCTGGCCGCCGTCGAGGCTGCAGCACAGCCGCCGCGAGTCCCCCCAGCATGATCGCTCCCCCGATGAACTCGGCCGTCGTCGGCACCTCGCCCTGCACGAGCCAGGCGGTCAGGATTCCGACGACGGGCACGAGCAGGGTGAACGGCACCACGGCACTGGTGGGGTAGCGCGCGAGCAGCGAGTTCCAGATGCCGTAGCCGATGAGGCTCGCGAACACGGCGGTATACACGGTGCTGCCGATCGCCACCCACGACAGCGAGCTCAGCGCCTGCCAGACGACGGGCGGCGAGTCGATGACGAGCGAGAGGGCGAGCGCCGGCAGGGGCACGACGGCGCCCGACCAGACGACGAGCGAGAGGCCCGAGCGGGCCTTCGAGCGGCGGGTCAGTACATTGCCGACCGTCCAGGCCAGTGCCGAGAGCAGCGTGACCACGAGCGGCAGCCACGGCGCGACCTGGCTGTGCCCGACGATGACGATCGACAGCCCCGCCATGCCGATGAGGGCGCCGATCAGCTGGCGTCGTGTCGGTCGCTCCCCCAGCGCCACCGCGGCGACCAGGATCGAGAAGATGACCTGCGTCTGCAGCAGCAGCGAGGCGAGGCCCGGCGGCATGCCGAGCATGAGCGCGACGTAGAGCAGGGCGAACTGCGCGAGGCTCAGCGTCGCGCCGATGGCGACGATGTTGCGCCAGCCGATGGGAGGGGGCTTCAGGAAGAAGATCGCCGGAAGGCACACCACGAGAAACCGCAAGGCGAGGAAGAGCAGGGGCGGAACATCCGCCTGACCGGCATCGATGACGACGAAGTTCGCGCCCCAGATCACGACGACGAGCAGAGCGAGCAGAGAGTGCTTGAGGCTCACCTCAGCACGAGCCGGGCACGGCTGGCTGTCACGGCAGGTCGACGATCTGCTTGCCGAGCGGCAGCAGAGCGACGGGCACCATCTTGATGTTCGCGATCGCGAACGGAATGCCGATGATCGTGATCGCGAGACCCACAGCCGAGATGATGTGCCCGATGGCGAGCCACCATCCGGCGAGCACGACCCAGATGATGTTGCCGATGATCGAGAAGACCCCGGCGCTCGGCTTGTCGACGACCGTCTTGCCGAACGGCCACAGCGAGTAGACACCGATGCGCCACGCGGCGATGCCCCAGGGAATCGTGATGATGAGGATGAACATCACGAGAGCGGCGAGGGCGTAGCCCAGAAACATCCAGAAGCCCGAGAGCACGAGCCAGATGATGTTGAGAATGGTGCGCATAGGCACAAGCATGACAGAGGCCAGGCCGTATGCCTGCGCGCTCTGCGCGCGTTCGCGATGCACGAGATTCCTCAGTGCGTGACAGCAACCAGTGGTGGAGATGGGGGGAATTGAACCCCCGTCCATCGCTGTGAGCCGGAGCCTTCTACGGGCGTAGTCTGCTGAATCGTTCTACTCGGCTCCGACCTTTGTTGCAGACCCCTAGGTCGACGAGCCCAGCCTCAGTGAAAGTCCCGCGTGCACCTGAGACGCAGGCACGCAGCAAGTCTCCTTCATGACGCCAGTGATCGGGTCGGAGACGCACCCGGACTGACGGACTATCTACTCTGCCTAGGCGGCGAGAGCGAAGTCGGTGCGCTTAGCATTGGCACCTGTTGTTTGCAGAGATCGTTAACGAGATAACCCTGCATCCTCGACCCGCTTCTCACCGTTTCGCAGGCGATGTCGAAACCGATCATCCCCTCGGTCACCCGAGCACGAGATTCCTTGACGGAAGCATTGCCCGGGCGGGTCACTGTCACGCACTGTGGAGTTGTGGGGGCCGGAGCACACGGCCCGGCGGTCAGACGCCGTTGTCGGCGTAGCCCTACAGTATACGTCACCGCTGACAGACAGCCCAGCGCTGAGCAGCCACGTCACCGTGTCACCGAGGAGAACCATGACAGAGACCGTCATCACCGTGCAGGGCTCAGCGCGCAGCGAGGTGGAGCCCGAGCAGGCCGTGCTGCGCTTCACCATCACCGCCGATGGTCCCGAGCGAGCGCCGGTGCTCGCCGCCGCGACAGCGGCTCTCGACGAGGTCTCGGGCACGATCGCGGCGCAGAACTCAGACGACGGACCCGTCTCGCGCTGGTCAGCCGACCGAGTGTGGGTCTCGTCGCACCGACCGTGGACCAACGATGGCACTCCCGCTGCTCTCGTGCACCAGGCGAGCGCCTCCGGCCGCGCGACGATCAGCAGCATCGATGGGGTGGCACCGCTCGTCGACGCGCTCGCGGCAATCGAGCTGGTCACGATCGACAGCCTCGAATGGTCGCTGACGGATGCCCGCCTCGAGCTCGAACGGCGCGAGGTGCGCGCCCGCGCAGTCGCCGCTGCCCGCGCCAAAGCCGAGGTGCTCGCCGAGTCGGTCGGCCTCGGGTCGCTGACCCCCCTCGCGCTCGCCGACCCCGGCATGCTCGACGGCACGGGCGGCGGCGCAGTACCGATGCCGCGCATGGAGCACGCCGTGATGAAGGCGTCGGCACCGCACGGTGACGCGGGCTTCTCGCTGCGACCCGAGCCGATCGTCATCGAGGTGGCGGTGGATGCGCGCTTCAGCGCGCGCTAGGTGGTGACGGTGATGCGCCCCGTTTGGCGGGCGCGCAGGTCGACGAGTGCCGTGATCATGGCGGCCCCCAGCAGCACGAGCGCGACCGCGCTCGCGTTGCGGAACGCGTCTTGGAAGACCACGAGCTCGGCGAACTCGCCGCGCTCGGCGTAGATCGTGGCGTAGAACGCCGCGGTGCCGGCCGCAATGCCGACGGCCGTGCCCACGCGCTGGGCGACCTGCT
This sequence comes from Actinomycetota bacterium, assembly GCA_005778835.1. Classification (GTDB taxonomy): domain Bacteria; phylum Actinomycetota; class Actinomycetes; order Actinomycetales; family Microbacteriaceae; genus Microcella. The sequence continues at coordinate 3,063 of SXMG01000140.1, read as the reverse complement.
GAATCGATCCGGCGACTCCGCCCGAGGTCACGGGCACCTCGGCGAGGGCGAGCGTCTGGTTGGGGGCGATGACTGCTCCTCCACCGGCGCCCGCGATGCCCATGGTCACCGCGACGACCCACGGCAGAACATCCACGGGTACGACGAAGGCCGCGATCACGGTCGAACCGAGGCCCGCGATGACGAGGGCGAGCCCGCCGGCGACGATGCGCCGACCGTAGAGGTGCACGACGCGACCCGAGAGGAACGAGGTGACCGCCGAGGCGAGCGCGAACGGAATCGTGACCATGCCCGCGAACACCGGTGCGAGCTCGATGCCGAGCTGCAGGAAGAGGGTCAGCGTCAAGAAGGTCGCGGGCAGCGCGGCGAAGTAGAACATGCCGATGAGCGTGCCGTTGCGGTAGCTCTGAATGCGGAACAGCGTGACGTCGACGACGGCTGAGCGGCCGGCCCGCGTGTAGCGGCGCTCCCACAGCACGAACAGCGCAGCAGTGGCGGCGGCGGCCAGGAGCGAGAACCAGCGAGCCGGGTTGTCGTCGGTGCCGCCGGTCGTCAGCACGAACGGCAGCATCACCGCGAGCACCGTCAGGGCCAGCAGCCCGGTGCCGACGAGGTCGAGGTCTTTCGCTGCGCCCGAGTCGGGCTGCGTGCGGGGCAGCAGCTTGTAGGCGAACGGGAACAGCGCGACGACGAGCGGCACGTTCATCCAGAAGATGAGCCGCCACCCGAAGTCGGCGTCGCCGATGCCGACGAAGAGCCCGCCAAGCGTCGGGCCGAAGGCCGTGGCGAGGCCGATCACGGCCCCGAAGATGCCGAACGCGCGCCCTCGGGCCGGGCCCGTGAAGAGCTGCTGCGTGAGCCCGAGCACTTGCGGCATGAGCAGCCCTGCAGCGACGCCCTGCAGCACGCGCGACGCGGCGAGCACTTCGACCGTCGGGGCGATGGCGCACAGTAGGCTTGCGACGAGGAAGACCACGAGGCCGATGAGGAACATGCGGCGGCGCGAGTGCAGGTCGCCCCAGCGGCCCGCGGGCACGAGCACGACGCCGAAGGCGAGCACGTACCCGGCGACGATGATCTGGATCTCGGTGGGGCTCGCCTCGAGAGCCTGCTCGATGGCGGGGATGCCCACGTTGACCTTCGAGAGGTCGAGAATCGTGAGGGCCGCGACCGACACGGCGATCGCGAAGGCCTGCCAGCGGGTGCGGTCGCTCATGGCGGGCGCGGAATCAGTCACGGGCGACGAGCCTACGCCCGGTTCGCTGGGGGGCTGGTCTGGCGTCATTCGCCCATGCGATTGCGCGTGCGCATGGCGCGATCGGCCTCGCGCTTGTCTTGCCGCTCGCGCAGGGCGTGCCGCTTGTCGTACTCCTTCTTGCCCTTTGCGACCGCGAGCTCGACCTTCGCGCGGCCGTCGAGGAAGTAGATGCGCAAGGGCACGAGCGTGTAGCCGCCCTCTTTGACCTTCTGGCTGATCTTGATGATCTGCGCCTTGTGCAGCAGCATCTTGCGCTTGCGGCGGGGCGGATGGTTGGTCCAGGTGCCCTGCGTGTACTCGGGAATGTGCACGGCGTCGAGCCACGCTTCACCGCCGTCGATGAAGCCGTAGCCGTCGACGAGGCTCGCGCGGCCCATGCGCAGCGACTTGACCTCGGTGCCGCTCAGCACGAGGCCGGCCTCGTAGGTGTCTTCGATGGCGTAGTCGTGCCGCGCTTTGCGGTTGGTCGCCACGACCTTCTCGCCTGTCTCTTTCGGCACGATTCACCTCCTGCGTGCGTCTACTCATGCTGCGCGCAGCCCGCGCGCAGCCCTCCAGCATATCGGGCGCGCGCCGAAAGCCGCACGGGGCGGCAGCCGGGCGCTAGACGCGCAGGTAGCGGGTGATGGCGACGTTGGCCGAGAGCGCCGCGAGCACGGCGCCGGCCACCAGCAGGATCGGCACGACGATCAGCGCCTCCGACAGCCCGACGAACGACGTCAGCGGCAGGGTCTGCGCAAGATAGCCCTGCACGAAGAATTCGACGATCGCGACGATCGCGAACCCGGCGAGCACCGAGCCGATGAGCGCGGCCGCGACGCCCTCGATGATGAACGGTGTCTGGATGAAGCGATTGGATGCGCCGACCAGGCGCATGATGCCGATCTCACGGCGGCGCGAGAACGCGCTGAGGCGGATGGTCGTGGCGATGAGCAGTGCCGCAGCGACGAGCATGAGCGCAGCGACGCCCACGGCCGTGAAGCTGGCCGCGTTCAGAATGTCGAAGATCTGGTCGAGCAGGCTGCGCTGATCGACCACGCTCTCGACTCCGGCGAGGCCGCGCAGCGAATCTTGCAGCACAGCGCTCTGCGTGGGGTCGACGAGGTTGACCCAGAACGCCGGCGGCAGCAGGTCGGGCGTCACGAGATCGGCGACGGCCTGGCCTTCGAACTGCTCTTGGAAGTTCGCAAACGCCTCTTCCTGCGTCTCGAAGTAGAACGTGTCGATGAAGGGCGCGAGCGTGGGCGACTCGAGCTGTGCCTGCACCGTGGCGATCTGATCGGGGGTGGCGGGCTGCTGATCGCAGCCGCCGACCGTCGTGAACTCGGTGCAGAGGTAGACCGCGACCTGCGCGCGGTCGAACCAGTACGACTTCATCTGGGTGATCTGCATCTGCAGCAGAATCGCCGCCCCGACGAACGTCAGCGAGATGAAGGTCACGAGCACGACCGAGATGACCATGCTGAGGTTGCGGCGCAGGCCCTGGCCGACCTCGCTGAGTACGAGCCCGAGTCTCATCGGTGGTCTCCCGACGTGAATGGCTGCGCACTCGCCGGCGCCGCGGGCCCACCCATGCCGAAGCCCTGGGTCGCGATCGGGTTCGCCTGGGTCTTGTAGCCACCGCCGCGCTCGTCGCGCACAATGCGGCCGCCGATCACCTCGATGACGCGACGCTGCAGCCGGTCGACGATGCCGGCGTCGTGCGTCGCCATGATGACGGTCGTGCCGTTGGCGTTGATGCGCTCGAGCAGAGCCATGATGCCCGCGCTCGTCTCGGGGTCGAGATTGCCGGTCGGCTCGTCGGC
>SXMG01000139.1 GCA_005778835.1 Actinomycetota bacterium | reverse complement strand
GCCCAGCGGGTGTGGCCGATGCCGGTCTGACCGTCGGTGAGCGGCGTCGCCTCGAGATCGGCGCTCAGAATGCCGAGCTTGCCCGCGTGCTTGCGCGTGTCGAGGTGCCCGGCGTCGTCGATGACGGCGACGCCCGCGGAGTCGTAGCCCCGATACTCGAGCCGCTTGAGACCGCCCAGCAGCACCTCGACGCTGCCCCGGGTTCCGACATACCCCACGATTCCGCACATAGCCGACCATTCTAGGGCTCGCGCCCCGGCGGGCCCGTCAGGAACGAGGAGTGCCCCACGGGGGTACTGTGGGGGCGATGGCCGAGCCGAGCGCACCGCGCGACACTCTCGCGCGCGAGACGAGCCCGTTCGACGAGATCGACCGGCGGCGCTGGGCCGCGCTCGCCCCCGAGACGCCGCAACCGTTGCGCGAGACCGAGCTCGTGCAGCTGCGCGGTCTGGGCGATTCGCTCGACTTGCGCGAGGTCGCCGAGGTCTATGTTCCGCTCAGCCGGCTGCTGAGCCTGTATGCCGTCGGCGCTCGCGAGCTGCACGCCGCGACCCGCACGTTCTTGCGCGAGCCCGGCCAGCACACGCCCTTCGTCATCGGTGTCGCGGGCTCGGTCGCCGTCGGCAAGTCGACGATCGCCCGCCTGCTGCGCGAGCTGCTGTCGCGGTGGGAAGACACTCCGCGCGTCGAGCGCGTCACGACCGACGGCTTCCTGCTGCCGACCCCCGAGCTCGCACGACGGGGCATCCTGCATCGCAAGGGTTTTCCCGAATCGTACGATCGCCGGTCGCTGCTGCGCTTCGTCGCCCGGGTGAAGGCGGGGGCCGACGAGGTGCGCGCGCCGGTGTACAGCCACCTCACCTACGACCGCGTGCCCGGCGCCGAGATCATCGTGCGCCGCCCCGACATCCTCATCGTCGAAGGCCTCAACGTGCTGCAGCCGCCGGGGCCGGGCGCTTCGCTCGCGGTGAGCGATCTGTTCGACTTCACGATCTATGTGGATGCCCGCACGAGCGATATCGCGCAGTGGTACGAAGACCGCTTCCTGGCTCTGCAGCGCGGCGCCTTCACCGACCCGCGCAGCTACTTCCACCGCTACGCCGCGCTCGCCCCCGATGAGGCACGCGCGAAGGCGCGGGAGATCTGGCGCGAGATCAACGAGCCGAACCTCATCGAGAACATCCTGCCGACGAAGGCGCGCGCCTCGCTCGTCCTGCGCAAGGCGAGCGACCACAGCGTCGAGACCATCCTGCTGCGCAAGATCTGATGGCCGAGCATCCGCCCGCCGCGGCAACCTACACGCACGGCCACCATGAGAGCGTGCTCGCCTCGCACCGTTGGCGCACGATCGCCAACTCGGCCGCCTACCTCGAGCCGCACCTCATCGCCGGCCGATCGCTGCTCGATGTGGGGTGCGGGCCGGGCACGATCACGGCCGAGTTCGCCGAGCGGCTTGCTCCGGGGCGCGTGGTCGGCCTCGACGCCGCCACTGACGCGATCGCGGCGGCCGAGTCGCACGCGGCCAAGGTCGGCTCGGCCGCGACGTTCGTGCAGGGCGATGCGTTCGCGCTGCCCTTCGACGACGGCGCCTTCGACATCACGCACACGCATCAGACGCTGCAGCACGTCGGCGACCCCGTCGCGATGCTGCGCGAGATGGCGAGGGTCACCGCGCCGGGCGGCACGATCGCCGCGCGCGAGGTCGACTACGCCGTGACGAGCTGGTATCCGCTGCTGCCCGGTCTCGCGCTCTGGCTCGACCTCTACCTGCGCGTGCATCGCGGCAACGGCGGAGAACCGAACGCGGGGCGGCACCTCAAGGCCTGGGCGCACGAGGCCGGGCTCTACTCTGTCGAGACCACGGCGACCGTCTGGCTCTTCAGCGATGAGGCCGAGCGGGCGTGGTGGGGCGGAGCGTGGGCCGAGCGCGTGCTGCACTCGTCGTTCGCGCGCGATGCCCTCGATGGCGGTCATGCGACGCCGGTCGAGCTGCAGCAGATCAGCGAGGCGTGGCGCGCTTGGGCGCAGCACGACGACGCGATGCTCACCATGACCCACGTCGAGGTCATCGCGACGCCGGCGGTCGGCTAGACCGCGAGCTGCTCGCGCACGACCGCGGCGAGTCGCTCGGCCACCGCCTCTGCGGTCGCCTGGTCAGCGGCCTCGACCATGACGCGCACCATCGGCTCGGTGCCGCTCGCGCGCAGCAGAACGCGACCGCTGTCGCCCAGCGCCACCTCTTCTGCTGCGACCGCGTCGGCGACGACCGCGTGCCCCTCGAGCGCTGCGCGATCGACACCGCGCACGTTGATGAGCACCTGCGGAAACACCGTCATGACACCGGCCAGCTCGGCCACCGTCTTCTTCGTGCGGGCCATCTCGGCCGCGATCTGCAGGCCGGTCAGAATGCCGTCGCCGGTCGTCGCGTGCTCGCTGAAGATGATGTGCCCCGACTGCTCGCCCCCGAGGCTGAGCTCGTGCTCGGCGAGCGCCTCGAGCACGTAGCGGTCGCCCACCTTGGTCTCGATCATGCGGATGCCGTGGTGCTGCATCGCGCGCTTGAGACCCAGGTTGCTCATGACGGTGGCGACGAGGGTGTTGTCGACGAGAGCGCCGCGCGCCTGCAGCGACAGGGCGAGAATCGCCATGATCTGGTCGCCGTCGATGACGGTGCCCTGAGCATCCACCGCCAAGCACCGGTCGGCGTCGCCGTCGTGAGCGATGCCGAGATCGGCACCGAGCTCGACGACTGCGGCGCGCAACGGGTCGAGATGGGTCGAGCCCACGCCGTCGTTGATGTTGAGCCCGTCGGGGTCACTGCCGATCACCGTCACGCGCGCGCCGGCATCGGCGAAGACGCGGGGCGAGATGCCGGCCGCGGCGCCGTGTGCGCAGTCGATGACGACGTGCAGGCCCTCGAGCGAGACGTCGAGCGTGCCGAGCAGGTGCAGCACGTAGCGGTCTTCGGCGTCGGCGAAGCGCCGAATGCGACCGACACCAGCACCGGTCGGTGCGAGCTTCTCGCCCGCGAGCGCGTCTTCGATGCGGTCTTCGACGGCGTCGGGCAGCTTGGTGCCGCCGTACGAGAAGAACTTGATGCCGTTGTCAGGAGCCGGGTTGTGCGAGGCCGAGATCATGACCCCGAAGTCGGCGCCGATGTCGCCGACCAGGAAGGCTGCCGCCGGGGTCGGGATCACTCCGGCATCGAGCACGTCGATGCCCGAGCTCGCCAGCCCGGCCGAGACCGCCGCCGTCAGGAACTGCCCGGATACCCGCGGGTCGCGGGCCACGATCGCCGTCGGCCGCTTGCCCGCGGCGCGCAGTTCTTCGGCGTGCCGACCGGAGGTGAGCACGAGTGCAGCGGCCTGCGAGAGCCCGAGGGCGAGGTCAGCGGTGAGATCACCGTTGGCCAGCCCTCGAACCCCGTCTGTGCCGAAAAGTCGACCCATCGCGTTCGACCAGAGCCCGGTCGACTAGCGCTTCGAGGACTGAGGAGCCTTGCGCGCCTTCTTGAGACCGGCCTTCTTGCGCTCGCTCACGCGGGCGTCGCGCGTGAGGAAGCCCGCCTTCTTGAGGGTGGCGCGGTTGTTCTCGCGGTCGATCTCGTTGAGCGCGCGAGCGATCGCGAGGCGCAGGGCACCGGCCTGACCCGAGGGGCCACCGCCGGTGATGCGGGCGATCACGTCGTACGCGCCGCCGAGCTGCAGCACCGTGAACGGGTCGTTGATGAGCTGCTGGTGCAGCTTGTTCGGAAAGTACTGCTCGAGCGTGCGCCCGTTGACCGAGTAGGTGCCGGCGCCGGGAGTGATGCGCACGCGGGCGATCGCCTGCTTGCGTCGACCGACAGCCTGGCCGCCGACCGAGAGCACCGCGCGGGGCGCGGCCGTCTCGACGGGCGCAGCCGACTCGGTGGTGTACGACTCGGGAGCGACCTCGTCGATGTTGGTCTCGTCAGTGTTCGTAACGTCTGCCACGATGCGTGTCCTTTAGCGTCTGCGCGGTCGCTACTGAGCGACCTGGTCGAGGGTGTAGGTCTTCGGCTGCTGCGCAGCGTGCGGGTGCTCGGCACCTGCATAGACCTTGAGCTTCTTGATCTGGGCGCGGCCCAGCGAGTTCTTCGGCAGCATGCCTCGAATGGCCTTCTCGACGGCGCGCACGGGGTTCTTCTCCAGCAGTTCGGAGTACGTCGTGGCCGTCAGACCGCCCGGGTAGCCCGAGTGGCGGTAGGCCTTCTTCTGGGTGAGCTTCGACCCCGTCAACGCGACCTTCTCTGCGTTGATGATGATGACGAAGTCGCCCATGTC
>SXMG01000138.1 GCA_005778835.1 Actinomycetota bacterium | reverse complement strand
TCTTCCGTGACGCCCTGGATGCCCTGGCTCACGCGCGTCCACCGCTGCGGGTCGCTCTGCAGCGACTCGCGCCGCACGCTCAGCACGACGCGCCACTCGTGGCTGTCGCCTTCGACCGCGTCGGGCACGGCGCCCGCAGCCTCGAACTCGACGCCCTTGTGCACGAGCATCGTGGCGTCGCCACCGTCGTCGAGAATCATCGTCGGGCCCTGACCATCACCGTGCTCATCAGAACCAAAATCGAAGATCTGCTGCGTCGCCCCCCAGTACTCTTCGAGCGTCTCGCCCTTCCAGGCGAAGACCGGAGTGCCCTCGGGGCGCTCGACGGTGCCGGTCGTGCCGACGACGACGGCCGCGGCCGCTTCGTCTTGCGTCGAGAAGATGTTGCAGCTCGCCCACCGTACCTCGGCGCCGAGGGCACGCAGCGTCTCGATGAGCCCCGCGGTCTGCACCGTCAGGTGCAGCGAGCCGGCGATGCGGTGGCCGGCGAGGGGCTGGTGCGGCCCGAACTCGTCGCGCAGGCTCATGAGGCCCGGCATCTCGTGCTCGGCGAGGCGAATCTGGTGGCGGCCGGCCTCAGCCAGGCTCAGGTCGCGCACCTTGTGGGCGACTCCGTTGACGACGTCGACGGCGAGGGCGGGCAGCGCCGGGGTCTGGATGCTCATGCCTGCCATTCTCGCAGGCGAAACCCGAGCATCCGCCCCCTGATCCGTTTGTGGCTAGGCGACCGTTCGCAGGGGCTCGAGCGCGGCCAGCACGAGGTCGAGGCCGAACTCGAACTCGCCGGCCGGGTCGTATCCGGCGGCGAAGAGCGCCTCGGCAGACTCGCTGAGGTACGGGAACTGGTCGGGAGGCAGCTGGGGCATGAAGACCTCGTCAGCCATCTCTGCGAGGTCGTCGGCGGTGTCGAACGGCAGGCTGGCCTCCTGCAGGGCGAAGCCGTAGACATAGCTGTCGAGCAGCCAGTTGGCGTGCGCGGTCATCACGATCGAGAAACCGGCCCGGCGCAGGCACGCCGTGACTGCCTCGCGATGACGCAGGTTGGCGGGCCCCGGGGTCGCGCGCGACTCCATGAGGCTGATCGCCCACGGGTGCCGGGCGAGCACCTGGCGAGCCGAGCTCGCGCGTCGTCGCAGCGCCGACTGCCAGTCGATGTTCTCGGGCGGCAGCTCGATCTCGCCGAACACGACGTCGATCATGGCGTCGAGCAGGTCGTCTTTGCTCGCGACGTAGTGGTAGAGCGACATGGCACCCGCGCCGAGCTCGCCCGCCAGTCGCCGCATGCTCAGCCCGTCGACCCCGTCGCGGTCGGCGAGCCCCACCGCCTCGGCCACCACGCGCTGCACGCTCAGCCCTGCGTCTGACGCGGCCGAGCGCTCATCGTTCGTCGCCACGGGTCTCTCCTCGCTCTCGCCCGACTTGACAATCGTACAGCGTACGATCCATAGTACAGCGTACGACGTACGGTGTACGAACTACCGGATCACCGCACGCCCGGCGCCGCCCTGGCGACCGGACCCCTCCCCCCACGAAAGAAGAACCGATGACCACCAGAACGACCACGGCCGCGCTGCTCGACAGTGCGCCGATCACCGTGCAGGCGAAACTCACTGCCGCCTGGACGAGCTTCATGTTTCTCTACGTCTACGTCGACGTGATCGGCTTCTACAAGCCGGGGGTGCTCGACGGCATCCAGAACGGCCTCGTCTGGGAGTTCGAGGTCAGCGCGGCGCTGCTGACGACGTTCCTCGTCTCCGTCTCGATTCCGGCCCTCATGGTCGTGCTGTCGACGGCCCTGCCCGCTCGGGCGAACCGCATCACTAACCTCGTGGTCGCGACGCTCTACATCCCCTTCACGCTGTTCAACGCGGTCGGCGAGACGTGGGAGTGGGCCGCCTACTACGGCTTCGCCATCGTGGTCGAGGTGCTGCTGCTGGCCGCCATCCTGCGCTGGGCCTGGTCGTGGCCCCGCACGGCAGCGCGCGTTACGCCCTGATCAGGGCGAGCACCTCATCGCGGAGGGCCGCCATCGTGCTCGATGTCTCGGCCTCCGCGTTGAGGCGCAGCAGCGGCTCGGTGTTCGACGGGCGCACCGAGAACCACCACCACGAGTCGTCGGTCGCGCCCGAGAAGGTCAGGCCGTCGAGCTCGTCGATCGACGCGCGGCCGTGGAAGGCCTCGAGAATGCGCGCGTATGCGGCCGGCACGTCGTCGACGGTCGAGTTGATCTCGCCGCTCGCCGTGTACGGCGTGAACTCGGCGGCGAGCGCCGACAGCGGCCCGTCGTACTCGCCGAACTGGGCGATGAGGTGCATGGCGGCGAGCATGCCGTTGTCGGCGCCCCAGAAGTCACGGAAGTAGTAGTGCGCCGAGTGCTCGCCGCCGAAGATCGCCCCGGTCTCGTGCATGACGTCTTTGATGAGCGAGTGCCCGACCTTCGTGCGCACGGGAATCGCGCCGGCTGCCGAGATCGTCTCGGGCACGATGCGCGAGGTGATCAGGTTGTGCACGACGCGAATCTCGCCGGTCTCGCCCTGCGCCCGCACGCGCGTGATCTCGCGCAGGGCGACGATCGCCGCGACGGCGCTCGGCGTCACCGGCTGGCCGAGCTCGTCGATGACGAAGCAGCGGTCGGCGTCGCCGTCGAACGCGAGGCCGAGGTCGGCGCCGTGCTCGACGACGGCAGCCTGCAGGTCGACCAGGTTCGCGGGCTCGAGCGGGTTGGCCTCGTGGTTGGGGAACGTGCCGTCGAGCTCGAAGTAGAGCGGGATGATCTCGAGCGGCAGCGCTGGCAGCCCCGCGGCAGTGCCGAGCACGGCGGGCACCGTGAGCCCGCCCATGCCGTTGCCGGCATCCACGACCACACGCAGGGGGCGCACGGTGCTCAGGTCGACGAGCTCGCGCAGGTAGGCGGCATAGGGGGCGAGCACGTCGCGGTGCGAGATCGTGCCGGGAGCATCCACGGCCTCGATCGACCCCGCATCGAGGTAGGCCTGCGCGCGGTCGCGGATGCCGCCGAGCCCCGTGTCGAGGCTGATGCCCTGGGCTCCGGCGCGGCAGAACTTGATGCCGTTGTAGGTGGCCGGGTTGTGGCTGGCAGTGAACATGGCGGCGGGCACGTTCAAGTGACCGCTGGCGAAGTAGGTCTGGTCGGTCGAGCACAGCCCGAGCATGATGACGGATGCGCCCCGTGCCTGCGCGCCTCGGGCGAAGGCGGCGGCGAACCCGGGCGAGCTGTCGCGCATGTCGTGGCCGACCGCGAGCTCGGCGCCCGCGGCTCCGAGTTCGTCGGCGAAGCCCGCACCGAGCGCCTCGACGACCTGATCGGTGAGCTGGGTGCCGACGAGCCCGCGAACGTCGTAGGCCTTGATGAACGATGCGAGATCAGGAACGGTGGTCACGTTCTCAGGCTATCGGTGCCACGCCGATGACGAACGGGGCTTTACAGGCCATCGCGCCCGTGCAGGGGCGGTCGCTACCCCACTTCGCCGAGCGCGCTGTAGCGCACGATCTGCCAGCCGTTCGGGGCCGAGAGCCGCTCGCTGTGGCGGTCGCACAAGTCGTAGCTGTGGGGCTCGGGGCGAGCGCTCAACGGGCCCAGAACGGCCATCGAATCGGCGTACACGTAGGTGAGGGTTCGCACAGCTGCCTCGCTGCACGCCACCTTGCTGCACGGTCGACCGATCATCGTGCTGTCAGCATACGGCGGGGCCCCGACGTGGCGGCGTTAGGCTGACAGCGTGGCACGAGCGAGCAGGCAGCACCCGAGCGCACGCGCACGCGCGCGACACGGACGACACGGTCGCTCCCCCGTCACCGGGCCGCATCTTCCGCTCGCGCACACGCGCCGCGACCTCTTCGAGACGACGGTGCAATCGACCGCCGAGTACCTCGTCGACCTGTGGCCCGAAGAGTTGGCTCGACTGCGCATCGAGGTCATGCCGATGCCGGATCAGCCCAATCAGGTGCAGGGGGTCGCGCGTTGGAGGGTGATCGCTGATGAGCACCTGGTGGTTCTCTACCGCATCCCGATCGAACGCATGAGCCGACTGCACCGAGACGACGACTGGCATCGACGACTGATGGTCGAGAGTTGCGTCTTCCGGGCCGTGGGCGAGCTCATCGGCAAAGACCCCTGGGATCTCGCGCCCGAGCGCTTTCGCCATTGGTGACAGCGAAACCGTGACCGATTCCCCCAATCACCGCGTCGCCTCTCAGGGAGTCGACCCAGAGACCCCCTTCTCGAGTGGGAAACGGATTCTGCTCTTCGCAGACTTTCGCAGCCCTCACGCTCAAGGTCTAGCGCGCGGGCTTCGTGCCTCCGGATTCATCGTGTTGTGTGTGAGTAGTGAATGGGTCGCGGCCGAGGTGGCAGAACCACCGACCAGCCGACTGAGTCGTCAGCGTGGCACGCTCGCCGAATTGACTCACGATGAGTTGGACTCTGCTCTGCGAAGAACTCTCCGGCGACTGGCCCGCTGGGGCGTAGCGCACACGCTCATCGCACTCGTGCTCTTGCCTGCCAGGAGACGACAGCTCCACGCGGCCATCGCGAGATTCGCACCCGACATCGTTCAGGGACTACGCCTGCCCTATGAAGGCTTGACGGTGTTGACGCTCAACACGCGCATACCGCGAGTGGTATCTACGTGGGGAAGCGACTTCCAACCCGCGACCAAACGTGACGCGCTTGCACGATGGTGGACGAGGGTCGCGCTACCGCGCGCGGACGGCATTCACGTGGACTCGATGGAAGACCTGACGAGAGCCCGGTCTCGTGGGCTCTCTCCTGACGTTGCGTGGATCTATGCAGCAGCAAACTTCGGGGTCGACGAAGACCTGTTCCACGCTCGGAACCACCATGAGCCCGGGCTTGTCGTCTTCGCGAGACGCCCCTCGCACGGCATCAACTACCGCGGCTTCGTTCACGCTGCACTGCGCCTGCGCACAAGGCCCGGGGCGAGATTCGTCGCGACCAGCCTGCAAGAAGTCGAACGAGAACTCCGTCGGGAGTTCGGCGACCACGTCTCAGACGTCATCGACCTACTGCCGAGACTCAATCAGCATGAGTTTGCCGAGTTGTTGGGCCAAGCGCACGTGGTTGTCTCGCCCTCCCTCGCCGACGGAACACCCAGCACCGTCGTCGAAGCTCTGGCGTCTGGCGCACGCGTCGTGGCCGGGCGGCTACCTCAGCTCGAGGCTCTCAACCAGTCTGGCGACCTGCTCGTTCTGGTCGATGCAACAAACGCGGACGCTATCGCTGACGGTATCGAGCGCTGCCTCGACCTCGGTATCCCGGAAATCTCCGATGGGCTCCCCGCCCCCTTCAGCCGTGTGGCGAACGCTGCTCGATTCACCGACTTCTACCGTGATGTGATCCGTCGTCACGTGAGCCCTTCTGACCACTAGCAAGCACTGCACCCACGGCACTGTCGAGCATGTCGTCGACCGTGAGGCGAGGTCGCCAGTCGAGGTCGCGAGAGACCCGAGCAATGTCGGCGACGACAACCTCAATGTCGTGGGCGCGACGTGGCAGCACAACCGCCGCAGGAGCATCGGGGAATCGCGCCCGCACTCCCTCCACGAGGCTGCGAACGCTGGTGCCCACACCGGTTCCGACGTTGTACACATGAAAACCGTCCGCCCGTTGCGTGAGCATCTCGAGCGCCAGCACGTGCACCTCGGCAACGTCGACGACATGCACGACATCGCGAACGCAGGTGCCGTCGAACGTCGAATAGTCACTGCCGTGGATGCGCGGTGCCCGCCCCGCTGCGAGGTCCGCGAATGCCATGGAGACGATCGTCTGAGCGCTCGCGTCGATCAGCACTGGATGGGCCGCTCCCAGAACAAGAAAGTGCCGAAGAACGATCGCCGACAGCCCCGCGGCCTCACACTCGGCTTGAACGAGTCTTTCGGCTGCGAGCGCGGCATGGCCGTATGGCCCGGTCGGCCCCACAGGCGAGGTCTCTGCGAGCGGGACGTCGGCCGCCGCGTACACCGCGGCGGTCGACGCATGAACGAGACGCTGAATCCCGGCCGCCCGCATAGCCACAAGCACAGACGACGCTATGCGCAATTGCTCATCGATGTGCCGCAACGGCTCGGTAGCCGCCGACGCGCGGTCTTTGCTACCGGCAAGGTTGACGACGGCATCGATCCTCTCGTCACGCAAGATGTGCTCGAGTTCGCTCGATGCGTCGCTCGCACCCAGGTCGAGCCGATGCATAGTCATGGCCTCGTTCGCCGAAGATGCAGGCAGAATGTCGGCGATCGCAGTAGCAACCGTGTCTCGCCCGCGACGATCGAGAACCGCGACGCTGTGGCCTCGTGCCGTGAGGGCTAGCGCGATGTGCGAGCCCAGGTAGCCAGACCCGCCCGCGACGAGGATTCGCACGCCCCAGAGTGTAGCCAGTGGGTCGTCTTGGCGTCTCGAGGTTGCCAGACTGTGCGGCCGCGTCGAGCCTTCGAAGGCGCCGTTCCGCATCGAGTCTCAGCCCAGCCGTACTGGATACTGGGACGATGCGTTGGCTTCTCTGGCTCTCTGTCGTGTGTGCGGTTGGAATTCTGACTGCCCTCGCGGTGAAGTTAGTCGTCATCGATCCGGCGGCCGAGAACGTGGGGATGCAATTCACGCGAACGGTTCACGACTCCGCAATGGTGGAAGAACTCGCGGCATCGCCGAGCGCGATCTTCGCTGCGGGCCCCTTGCTACGGCCGGCTGATCAGCGCCAAGAGTTCATCGAGTTCACGAGCGACCTGCACCCACGTGCTTCGGTGTGGGTCGATCGAAACTATGTCTACTCGTTCGAGCAGCAGGACGACCTCAGCTTCAAGTTCCTCGACAACGGCTGTCTCCTACCAGGGGGTGGCGGCGGCCTGTGCAGCGCTGTCAACGAGCTCGACGCCGATGGTCTGCGCGAAGTGGATGGCACTCGCGAACTCGAGCTCGATCTTCATGAGTTGTTGAGTGACGATCGCGGCTTCTGGGCGTTGCGGTATCCCGTCATCGACTGCGCCGACGAAGACACCTCGCCAACCAACTGCGCACGAGAAGTTGAGGGTGTTCCGATCGACTCCTTCATGGACTGCGAGGTGGTTCGAGTGGAGGACAACAGAGTCGTTGCGTCGTGGTCGGCTCTTGCCTCCTTGCCAGACACCGACCCCCGCCCGGAACGGTTCGGGGCTATGCGCGACCCGTACCACTGCAACAGCATCGACATCATTGACTCGCCTGAGGGTGATCGCGCGCTGGTGTCGATGCGGCACACAGACGCGATCTACGAGATCGACATGACTACTGGTGCCGTGATCTGGAAACTGGGCGGTCAGCACTGGGAAGGCGTCTCGCTCACTCTGGTGAACCCGGAAGCTCTCGGCGACCTCGTGCCTGGTGAAGAACTGCTCGGCGGTCAGCACGATGCCCGCTACTGGAGCGATGGACTGTACAGCGTGTTCGACAATGGGTCGCTGCTGGAGAGACCCGCGCGCGCATTCACGTTCACTGTCGACGAACGTGCTCGCACTGCGACAGTTCGCACCCTGTTCGAAGATCCCGCAGCGGAGCCCTCGACGTGTACCGGTTCCTTCGCTGCCTTCGACAACGCTCGCTATTGGGTCGCGGGTTGGGGTTGCAGCGTGTCGGGCGTCACCGTCTTCAACGACGAAGGAACCCCAATCGTGAGTACTAGTCTCGATTCGAGCGCGCGAAGGAATCTCGAGCTCACGGATCGGGTGTTCGGTGAACTGCGTTGGACCTTGAGCTACCGAGTGACACCAGGCGAACCCGCTCCATTCCTCATACCGCGATCGTGAGTGCAGCGCGATAGCTCGAAACCACCAAGGAGAAACATGGCGATCGGGGTGACGGGAGCCGGCGGAGGCGTGGGCTACTCTGTCGTCGAGTCGTTGCTGCGGTCTCCGGAACGGCCTGAGATCGTAGGGTTCGATGTCAGCCTGAGAAACCCGACCATGGCGAATCTTCGACGGCGAGCGCTCCTGCCACCAGTGCGCGACATCGAGGCGTATTCGCAGGCGCTCCTTGCTGAGGTCGAGCGGCATGAGATTTCCGTGCTCGTGCCCGGTCTTGATCCAGAGCTTCCGATCATCGCGAGCCTTCGCGACCGCTTGCTCGAGAGGGGCTGCATCGCGGTAGTGAGCGACGCGGCCGTCGCAACCCTAAGTGCCGACAAGCTGGCGTTTTCGACTTTCGGTATTGAACGAGACCTGCCCGTGGCCCGGGCACAGCCACTCTCCGACGCGCAGGCACAGGCGCACGACTTGAGCTATCCCGTCATCGTCAAGCCCATCAGGGGCTCTGCCTCCCGAGGGGTGCGAGTGGCCGCTGACATCGAAGAATTGACCATGATCGTGGACGACGGCACGCTCGTCGCGCAGCAGTACTTGCCTCCGCGCACACTCGATGGAGAACTGGTCGCTGTTGAACCCGGCACACTCGACCAGAGCCACGAACTCTCGGTGCAGATCATCCTCGATCCAGACGGTGGGGAGCTCGGCCGCTTCGCCTCGCTCAACAGGTTGAAGGACGGAGTCCCTGTCGACATCGAACCGGTCACGGACAGGGTGGATCTGCAGGGAGCCTCCGAGTGGGTTGAGGCCCTTGTGCCGCTCGGCGCGCGAGGTCCGATCAACTTGCAAGGCAGGATCGGTGCGGACGGCGCGCCCCGCTACTTCGAGTTGAATGCTCGGTTCACGGGCATCACCTCGTTGCGTGGGCTCTTGGGCTTCCGGGAAGTCGAGGCGACCATCGGAGGCTTCCTTGGCGCGACGCGTTCCGAAGTCCAACCACTGCTGCGCACCCGATCACGAATGCACGGATTCAGGCCCGTAGGCGATGTCGCTGTTCCACAGAACCACATTGTCTCGATCACCACGGAATCGGCGAACCAGCGATCGCTCGGTCGTGTCGTCGTAACCGGCGCACGCGGGTATCTCGGCGCGAGCCTCTGCGCAGCATTGGCCGAGTGCGTTGATGTCACATCGATCGACCTGCTCGATCATGCGAAGCCCGAGTCGTGGCACGATGTGCTCGCAGGGGCGGATACCGTGATGCACTTGGCGGGCCGTCGACCGGACGCCGGCGGCTCGGTCGACACCTTCATCGCCTCGAACGTCGCGTTGACGCAGAGCTTGCTGAGCGCATCCCGAGTCGCAGGAGTGTCGAGAGTACTGCTGGCATCGACGCAGGCGGTGTATGGGACAGCCCGACCACCCTTGTGGTCGGAGAGCCTCACTCCTGAACCCGAGACCGTTTACGGAGCGAGCAAATGGTCGGCAGAGTTGATCGGTCGAGCTGCCGCAGACGGCGGGCTGGATGTCGTGAGCGTGAGACTTGCACGCCTATTTGGTGTGGGTACGGGAATGAGGTGGACTGAGTTGCCCCACGTGTGGAGCAAGAAGGCCGTCACGGGTGACGAGATCACCATTCACGGTTCTGGCACGCAGGCCATGGACCTCGTGAACATCCACGACGCGGCGAGGGCATTCATCGCCCTCGGTCGGTCGCGATCAATCGTCGGCGGTGAAGCCATCAATGTCGGCGGAGGGCGGCCCGTGTCTCTCGTGGAGCTCGCTGAGACTCTGGCCACTGTTGCCGACTCCCGAGGGCTGCCTGCTCTTCGCATCGAGCACGCTGAGAGTGCCGCTGGAGCTGCGAACTTCGGCATGACGATCGATCGAGCGCTCGAGTGTGCAGGCTGGAAGCCCGAGATCACGCTGCACCATTCGATGGAGCAGCTTGTCGACGCGGCGATGAGTGCTTTGTGAACGCAGGCCGCACGTCTCCAGCCGCAGGGCCAGCCAACCCGATGAGGGTACTCATCTGCACGAGCGAGTTCTCCAGCGAGAGCTCGAACCCATGGCTGTGGGATGACCTCGCGAATTCCCTGACGGCTGCCGGCCACAGCGTGGATGTCGTCGTCCACAGCCCTACTTCGCCCAGGCCACAGGGGCAAACACGACCCGCCCCCGGGCTTCGTATTCTGAGCGTCGGGACCGTCTCCCGCCCCGTCGGACCTCTCGCCAAGCTCTCCTCGTACATGGCTACGGCGTGGCGGCTTCATCGCATCGCACGCCCCTGGGTACAAGCATCCACGTACGACCTGGGACTCTACAGTTCCATCGGAGTCTTCTCCTTCGGCTTTCCTTCGCGGATGAGACGTGCTGGCGCGATTCGCACTCTGGTCTTCCTTCTCTGGGACTTCTTCCCTGTTCACCACGTCGAGATCGGACGGATCAAGTCGAAGTGGTTGTCACCTCTCCTCAAGGCCCTTGAGCGTCGCTCTTTCGCGAAGGCTGATGTCGTCGCCCTCATGAGCGAGGCCAACCGCCAGTACTTCCTCAACTACCACGGTCGAGTCACGCACCACACAGTCCTGCTCCCTCCGTGGACCTCTGATCCTCGTCAGGACGGCAAGCCCGAGAGCGCTCCCCCATCGACCACGACCGCCGGGTTCACCGCTGTGTTCGGGGGCCAGCTTGTGCGCGGGCGCGGCGTCGAGACCTTGATCCACGCCGCGGTCGAACTTCGTGATCGACCTGACGTGCGAATCGTGATCGCTGGGGACGGCTCGCGTGCCAGCGACCTGAAGGGGCTCGCTACCGAACTCGGTGCGTCGAATATCGAGTTTGCGGGCCTGCTGCAACGAGCAGACTATCGGGCACTGCTGCAGCGCGCCCAGGCCGGAATCGCCGTCACCGTCGAGGGGGTCTCGGCTCCCACATTCCCCTCAAAAATCGCCGAGTACTGCGCTAACGGGTTGCCTGTCATAGTGGCGTTGGAGTCGGGCTCGGACGCTGGGGAGCTCATCGCGACCAGCGGAGCCGGTCTCGCTGTTGCTGCTGGTGACCCCTCCGCTCTTGCGCAGGCCTTGACGAGCTTGGCTGATGACCACCGGTTGAATCTCCTCGACCAGCGGCGCTCAGCAGCCCGGGCGCTATTCGAGTCTCACTTCTCAGCGGACGCCGCTATGAAGACCCTCACGCAGATAGCAGTTAACGGGTGAATCTGTGAGCCGGGGAACGCTTGCCGCCATACTGTCGCGCGGCGCAGCGATTCTCGCTTCCTTTGCCCTGACTGTCGTCGTCGCACGCGTTGTAGGAGTCGATCGTGCGGGTGTCTTCTTCCTCGTGGCGGCGGTCATCACCGTGCTCTCCACCGTCGGTCGACTCGGTTCCGAGACGATGGTGGTCAAACTGACGGGCGGAACTCGCGACATGAGCGCATCTCGCTCGACTATCGCGCGCCTCGGGCTGCTCACTCTCGTCGCGAGTTCGATCGTCGCGATGGGGAGCGTCGTCGTGGTGGGAGTGAGCTCGTGGTTCGGCGATTCGGTCAGTCAGCCAGCCCTCGTCTTCGCGTTCAGCGCCATCGTCGCACAGTCACTGTACGTGTTCGCGGGTGCAGCGCTTCGTGGCTCTGGTCGCATCGCTGCGGGTGTCATTGCCGAGCTGGGGTCGGCGCCCATGGCAGCGGTTGTCATCTTGATCACGATGAGCTTGTGGAGAACAGTGACGATCGACGACGCACTCGTCGTATTCGCAGCCACATCGTGGCTCACCGCGGGTTGGGCGACTGCGATGGTCGGATGGCTCGCTCGTCCGCAGTCCGCCCGCGATCGATCGACCCACCGAGAAGACCCACTGCGATTCACCCCGGCGACCTGGCGGTCCCTAGCGTCGATGATGGGCGTGTCTGTCGTGTACTTCGCTTCGGTGTGGAGCCCCATCTTCATCTTGGGCGCCATCGGTTCGCTCGAATCGGTCGCCCTCTACACGGCCGCCGTGCGGCTGGTGAATGTGATCGGGCTGATTCCCTCCATCCAAGCGTCATACCTCTCGCCCCGGTTCGCCGGTCTGATCCGCGCAGGCGAACTCCACGCTGTCAGCGCGCTCGCGGGTCGGTCAGCCTTGATCGCCACGGGGTTGGCGCTGGTGCCCGGACTCGTTCTGGCGCTCGGGTCGTCCGCTGTCGTGCTCTTCGTCTACGGCGTCGACTATCGTGACGCGGCCCCGCTACTGGTGATACTCACCCTGGGCGCAGTGATCGTCGTGGCGATCGGCCAAGTGAACCAGCTTGCACTGCTCTCAGGAGTCGAGCACTCTGCGTTCCTCGCCGCGTGCATAGCTGCCCTCGCGTGGGGGACCATTGGCGTCGCTGCGATCGCCACGCTGGGAGCCCTCGGGGCGGCCGTCACCGCGATCGCCGTCAACGTGAGCTACGCCTCGGCGCTCTGCGTGCTGCTCCGTCGTCGTTCTATTTCGTCGTGGGCTTCACTTCGCCGCTAGCTGGCCGAACGAGTGGTGACGTTGTGCACAGAGCGACAACGACGAGCCAGAACAGCAATGCCGTTGGTCCGCCCCAACCCAGCATCGACGACAACGCCATCTCCACGACTCCGATGGCAAGAGCCGCTCCGGTCAGTAGCGGAGGCGGTCTCGAGTACACGAGCACGACAATCAGAAGAGCCAAGACGACAGAGAGAGATAGTGCACCCAGCAAGCCGGTCTCGAGCAACACCTGAAGTGGGAAGTTGTGAGTCTCTACTCCGTCCAGGACGACCGATGCCGTTCCCAACCCCGTACCCAAGAAGGGGGCCTCGGCGAAGGCCGCAAGCGATCGGAGGGCTATCTCGAGGCGACCGGACGTCTGGTCGTTGATGGTGCCGATTGTGTCGGGGTTATCGTCTTCTGTGTCCGTTCCAGTATCGGAATCGGGGCGTCTAGAGGGGCTTGATGCTTCGATCTCTGTCGGCGGAGCGCCAACGGAATCGTCCGGTGTTGGAGTCGAAGCCGGGGTGCCACCCGAACCTTCTGGTGCGCTGTCGGGAGAGCCCGACGTACCGACCTGCGGCACGTCAGCCGGTTCGGTGGCCTCTTGGCTAGGAGTCACATTGGGATCGAAATCGGACGGAAGCGATGACTCGCCTCGAAGGAGCGCCACGGGCACAAACACTGCGGCTGCGCAGATCGAGACACCAACCATGGCCGCCAGGGCCCGAGACCAGAGACTCGGCAGTCTCACTGCGATCGAAACGGTCAAGCCAACGGCAGCAGCAATGATGGCCGTGCGCGAGCCACTCAGCAGAACAGTGGCGGCACTGATCGCCATGGTGGCCACGAGCGCAACCGTGAGCCATCGCGGAAGGCTTCCGAGCAAGCAACAAGCGAGAACCAAAGTGATGGCGCCGACGACTCCCGCATAGTTCGCGTTGCTGTACAGACCGGTCAACCTGCTGTATTCGCCGACGGCGTCCGAGTAGCCCAGACCTGCGAGGGCGAGTCCTGCGAAGAGAAGAACGCCGTGCACGATCACCAAGAAACGCAGGTCGGCGAAGGCGTGAACTGACGAGTCGCGCCACCGCCACGTGGCGGTCACCGCCAGAAAGCCGAACATGACCAGTGTCAGCCCGCTGCTCGCCAACGAACTCGGGGGGTCGACACTGAACATCGATCCGACAAACGAAACGACCACAAAGAGTGCCAGTGCGAGCGCGAGCCACACTGAGCGTCTGGGAAGTGTGCCGAGTCGCGGGCCAAGAAAGACCACCACCGCAGCGAGAGCGATAGTTCCGAACTGGACAAGTTGCACCCCGACAACCGAAGCTCCTGCTTCCACCACGACCCCGCGCACGGCATTGATGACCACACTGAGACCCACCAACGAGCGCCACGCGATCGTGGTGGCTCGATAGCTCACGACGCCCGTGGGTCGCGTGTCGAGGAGCGCCCTGGTGAGGAGCATGGTCAGGCCTATCGACCCTGCTGCTGCGGCATCCGAAGGCCTGCGCGAGAGGCGTGATGAGGCGTGGTGCCCACGATGAACGACACCACTCGCTCAGAGGTGTTGTTGATTTCGTACTCGATCGGAACCTTCGCTGTGCCCCTTCTCCGGAACGCGAGAGATGTGTCGAGGGCTCTCAAGATGCTGGAAGCGTCGACACCCGCAGTGATGATCGAGCCAGTGTCGAGCGCCTCAGGGCGCTCGATGAAGCTTCGAAGCGTGACTGCTGGAAAGCCGAGAATCGACGACTCTTCGCTGATCGTTCCGCTATCCGACAGCACAGCCTTGGCGTTCTGCTGCAGCTTCACGTAGTCGTTGAAGCCGAAAGGTGCATGAAATCGCAGGCCCTGCGTCAATTCGAGCGGTTGACCCTCCAGCCGATTGCGCGTGCGAGGGTGCGTCGAGACGAGCACGGGCAGCCCATACTTCTGCTTGACCTGGTGGAGGGCGTCCAGAACTCGGGACAACCTGTCGGCGTCGTCGACGTTCTCTTCTCTGTGGAGGCTGACGAGGAAGTAGCCGCCGGGCTCGAGCTCCTGCTGATCGAGAATGTCGCTCGCGTCGATCGCTCCACGGTTGGCGTCGAGCACCTCCCTCATCGGGGATCCGGTCAAGAGGATGCGGGAAGGATGGATTCCCTCACCCAGCAGGTTGCGACGAGCGTGCTCGGTGTAGACCAGGTTGTAGTCGGCCACGTGGTCAACAAGACGCCGATTCGTCTCTTCGGGCACGTTTTCGTCGAACGAGCGGTTGCCGGCCTCCATGTGGAACACCGGCACCTTCAAGCGCTTGGCCATCACGGCCGAGATGCAGCTGTTGGTGTCGCCGAGCACGAGCATCGCGTCAGGGCGCTCGGCCAGAATCACACCCTCGGTGCCGATCAGCACAGATCCGAGCACAGTGCCCAGGCTGCTCGTGTCGGCGTTGAGAAAGTGATCGGGTCGTCGTAATCCGAGATCTTCGAAGAACACTTCGTTGAGCTCGTAGTCGTAGTTCTGACCGGTGTGCACAAGTACGTGATCCGTCAACTCATCGAGCAGCTTGAGCGTCGGCGCGAGACGGATGATCTCAGGCCGGGTGCCCACGATGGTCATGACTTTCAGGCGTTCAGTCATTGCACGGCCCTTTCGGCGATCGTGTCCGGATTCGCCGGATCGAAGATGTCGTTCGTCCAGAATGCCGTGAGGAGTTCTGTGGTTCCCGTGTTCTCGATCGAGTGCGCCCACATCGTGGGCATATCGACTGCCACGGGCTCATCACCTGACACCTCGAATTGCACGACGTCACGGGTGAAGAGGCGACGAAGCCGGATGGTCGCCTTGCCGCCGATCACGATGAACCTCTCGATCTTGCGACGGTGAAAGTGGTCGCCGCGAGTGACGCCGGGCACCGTCGTCGAGAACGAGGTCTGCCCGGTACCCCCGTGTGACCGGACGGTCTCGAAGAACGAGCCTCGAGCATCCGAATGCTGCGAGAGAGGAATGGGGGTCTGGGCCGGAAACGTGAACGACCGGTAGGTGTTGAACAAGTCGCGGTCGCCGCGAACGGCAATGTCGGGAATCTCACCGCGCGAGTACGTGGCGGCGAAGGTCGTCAGTTTCGCGAGAAGGCCCGTGACCGTCTCTCGCACCGTCACGTGTTCCAGGTCGGACCCCGGGTCATCGCCTAGCAAGACATCGGCCGCGTCTTGAGCATGCAGCAAGACCAGCTCGCGGTCCGTGTCGATACGCGGGCTTTCGCCGGTAGCAAGCTGGTGGCAGAACGTCGCGGTCACCGAGTTGTAGAACGGTCGACCGTGTTCGCCGAACAGGTTCGGCAATCGCACATCGTAGAACTCGGCACCAACGTCGGAAGCCGCAGTCGCGAGCACTTCGCCTGCTCGAGCCTTCGAATCCCCGTAGACACTGCCGTTCTCTGCCTGAATCGAATTGGCATAGACGACGACACGAGGCGGAACGTCGGCCGAGCGCAGGCCTTGTGCGAGCTGCTCCGCGAAGTGACGATTGCCGTCACCGACCTCGTCATCGCGCCCTCGATTGACACCTGCGAGGTGCAGTACTCGGTGAGCACCAGACAGTGCGGTGGCTGTTGCCGTGACATCAAAGCCATGACCCAACTGAAGGGAGGCCGTGTTGGCACCAGACTCTCGCAGGGCAGCGCGAGTATGCCAGCCCAGAAAGCCTCCCGCGCCGGAGATCGCTACCGATGCCTCAGAAGTCACTGCTCTGGTACCGCAATGCCGGCGAGGGCGAGTTCGCGGTGAATCTCAGGCAGGGTCAGCAGGAGATCTTCGATCTGCTCGACCGTCAGCCGATCCACGGTGTGCGAGTCGTAGTCCGAGTACTGAAGAGTCTCAGGGTCGCCCTCGCTCACGTAAACGCCGTAGTTGAGGTCTCGGTTGTCGGCGACGATGCGGAAGTGCTCGCCCATGTCGACCGCTCGCGAGAGCTCTTCTCGACTCGCCAGCACCTCTGAGAGCTTCTCGGCGTGACGGGTTCCGATGACCTCGATCGGCACGTTCGACCGAAAGAGGTTCGTCACCGCCCGCGCCAGATCGCCGATCGTGCAGGACTGTGCCTTGCGCACGAACAGATCCCCTTGGCTAGCGTGCTCGAAGGCGAAGTCGACGAGCGAGACCGAGTCGGCGAGCGACATCATGAAGCGGGTCATGTCTGGGTTCGTGATGGTGAGGGGTCGGCCGGCCTTCAGTTGGCTGACGAACAGTGGGATGACCGAGCCGCGCGAGTACATGACGTTTCCGTATCGCACACAGGAGACGGTCGTCGCGGCCGACGGGTTGTTGAGCCCGAAAGATTGTGCGACCTTCTCCATCAGCGCCTTGCTCATGCCCATGGCGTTCACAGGATAGACAGCCTTATCCGTGCTCAAGCAGACCACGGACTGCACACCGGCATGGTCGGCTGCGCGCACGACATTCTCGCTGCCGAGTACGTTGGTGCGGATGGCCTCCATCGGAAAGAACTCGCACGATGGCACCTGCTTGAGCGCCGCAGCGTGGAAGACGTAGTCGACCGACTTTGTCGCTCGCTCGACACTGTCAAGATCGCGCACGTCTCCTACGTAGAAGCGCAGTCGTGAATCCCTGATCGTGTGCCGCATGCGATCTTGCTTCTCTTCATCGCGGCTCAGGATGCGGATCTCGTCGACACCCGTCGTCAACAGTTGCGCGGCCACGGTGTGGCCGAACGACCCTGTTCCACCCGTGATCAGCACACGTTTGCCCTCGTAGGAGCTGGTCACGATAGAGAGGCCTTTCGTTTTCGGGCGACCGACGCGGCCGCTTCCCGCAAGAGCGACTCGATCGAATCGATTCCTCGTTCCTGCGACAGATTCTCAGCGTAGTAGGCGTGCGCACGCTGACTCATGGCAGCTCTCTCATCCGCCCTGGTGCGGTGGGCCTGCTCGAATGCAGCGGCGATGCTTTCAACGTTCTCTGGCAGCGCTGTCAGGCCGAGTCCGTTGGCGGAAACGATGTTCTCCACATCACCGAGCACCGTAGTGATCACCGGCACACCCGAGAAGAGACTCGCCTGCAGCTTGGAGGGAATCGTGCCACGGAAGATCGGCAAGTCTTTCAGAGGGATGATCTGGAAGTCACTACGCCGATAGAACTCGGGCAGAGCCGAGGGCTCCACTCGACCGACGAACGTGACGTTGTCGGCGCCAAGCTCTTGAGCACGTGACTCGAGGCGGTGCCGTGCCACCCCGTCGCCCACGATCTCGAGAGAGAATCCGGGCAGGTGGCGAACTCGAGCCGCCGCCTCGATGACCGTATCGAGGTCCTGCATGTCACCGAGGTTGCCTGCATAGAGCACCGTGCACGTGACGGGCACCGACGTCAACTCACTCGTCTCTCGACCTGGGTGATGACCGTCTTCCACCGCTGTCTCGTCGGCCCAGTTCATCACCTCGCGCACTCGATCTGAGGGGGCGCCCCGGTCGATCAACATACGCGCCATCGCCGGTGCGATCGCGACGACGAAGGCTGCGTTCCGGTACACCGAGCGGAGCCACGGGTTGAGGGCTCGATCGATGATGCGCTTCGCGGAACCCGTGGAGACGAGCGACGACCCGGTGATGGACTCAGGCCAGAGATCTTGAACGTGCACGACATAGGGAATCCGACGTGTTCGCCGCCACCACAGCGGCCCGACGGCCGGAGTCATCTGCGGCGCATAGATGTAGATGACATCTGCGCCACGAACGAATCGACCTGCCAGGCCCGACGACACAGCAAACGTCGCGTAGTTCAGCATGCGACGAAGGGGCCGGGATGAGTGGTCGAGGTACATCGGAACGCGACGGACCAGCACCCCATTCAGCCTCTCAACGTGCCTGCGCTTTCGCTCGAAACCTTCGTAGATGCGACCGAATGGGTAGTTCGGGAAGCTCGTCAGCACGCGAACCTCGTGCCCGCGAGCCAGCAGCCCCTCGGCAAGCGTGCTGGGGATCAGCGCGCGCTCTGGCCGATAGTACTGAGACACGATCACTACGCGCATGCCCGTTGGCGGTCTTGTCACAGTTCCGCCGCCAGATAGTTCCACAGTCCCCCTGTGTGCCAGAAAAGCACCGTCGAGCCACGCGGTATGTCGCCGATCGTCACTCGATCGACGAGTGCGGCGAAAGCCTTTGCCGTGTAGGTGTGATCCACCAGCAGGCCGTGCTTCCACGCGAGATCGAGACTCGACTGCGTAGCCTGTGTCCACCTGCCGTAGCCGCCATCGCGATATCCGTCCAGGAACTCGATCGAGGCCTCCGGAGCCCCTGCCCAGGCCGCTGCTTCTCGCACCGGCGCAATGCCGCGTTCGACGTCTCGCGCTACTGAGACCCCGATCACACGTGGCGAGGACAATGACCGGGCGGCGGCCGCGGCCAATCCACCTTGGGTAGCACCGGTGCCCGACGCGACGACGACCACATCTGGCTGGTGCGCGGAGAACTCTGCGAGTCCGATATCGAGATAGGCCCGGGCGCCTGCAGGCGTGTGACACCCTCCTGCAATGACCCTCACCGCGGCGCCGTCGTCCTCAGCGCGCAAGCGCGCACGATCAATGGCGATCGCGATCTGAGATGGCTCGACGACCTCGAAAGTGCATCCCAGCGAACGGAGCATCGTGAGACTCAGCTGGCTTGATGCGGACTCGGCATCGCCGTGCAGCACGCAGTGCGCGGCGACTCCCGCTCGAGCAGCCATGATCGCCAGGGTTCTGCAGTGGTTCGAGTTGACGGCTCCGTTCGTGATGACCAGCTCGGGCATGGTACCCACGGATGCGAATTCGGCCGTGAGCTTCCGAACTTTGTTCCCTGCCAGAGGAAAGGGAAGCAAGTCATCTCGCTTGACCAGCAGTCTCACGTCGAGGAAGTCACTCAGCGAGGCTTCGAATACGACGGGGCTCTCCTGGGCGAGGATCGCGCCACTCATGCTGTTTCCCGATCATCCAGAATGAGCTGCAGTCGCGGGCGCTCTCCGGTAGGCCCTGGAACCGGCGTGAAGCCCATGGACGTGTAGAGCGATGCCGCCCGCTCGTTCCCGTCTGCCATGGTGAGCCAACAGCCGCTCCACGTACTCGTTCGTCGCATCCACTCCAGCACCAACGTGATGCTGGTGCGCCCGATGCCCTCTCCATGCCGGTCGGGGTCGACGAAAATGTAGAGCTCAGGCAGTTCGTCACCGCCTCGACGTCGAAGCCCCGTCATCGCGAGCGGTTTGCCGTCGGCAACTCGGTAGACCGTGAAGTCGAATCGCTCGGCATCTGCTCGCGCAGCGGCCATCCAGTGGCGGGTGCCCGCAAGTGTGATGTCGCCCTCGATGCTCAGTGTCGCCCGGACGCGGTCGTCGTTGAGCCATGCGACCCGGGTCGGGATGTCGGCGCCTTCGAAACGTCGGAGTGCGAGTCCGTCGCTTCGAGGGTATGACCGCACAATGTCGAGCGGTTCTCCCGAGTCGCCCGCGACCGCAGACACATCGCGCCGCCGCACCACCTGTCCTATCGTGCGCGCGAGAATCTTGGCATCGAGAATCAGCGACCGGCGCCGCACGTATTCGGCGTCGAGCGCGAGCCGGTCATCCCACAGCAGGCCGTTCCGGCCCGTCGTCTGGGCAAGGCCGGTAACACCAGGGCGCACGAGGTGCCGCGCCCGCTCTGCGGCCGTGTAGTGGGGCAGATACCGTGCGAGCAGCGGCCTCGGGCCTACCAGCGCCATGTCGCCGCGCAGGACATTGATCAGCTGAGGCAACTCGTCGAGACTCAGTGTGCGCAATGCGCGCCCGACCGACGTGAGCCGCTCAGCATCGCTTCGACCGAAGGTGAAGTCGCCCACCTCATGGGTCATCGTTCGAAACTTGATGATCTCGAAGACACGCTCGCCCCGGCCGACTCGCTGTTGCCGATACAACACGGGCCGACCCAAGTCGGCGGCCACGACAACGGCGACGATGCCCATCAGGGGCAGCGCTAGAGGCGCGACGACGAGGATGGCAGCGGTGTCGAGCACACGCTTGACACCGATGAAACGAGCCAGCCGACGAGAGCCGTTGTCGGGGTGTGCCATCATTGCCACCCGCTCGAGACGACCGCCGTGGAGACGAACTTGGCGCCGCGGACGCCTGGCTGTGACGATAGCCACTCTGGTTCAACGTGCCGGCCCGTCAACCATGCCAAGTAGGCCGCTGGGGCATCAGCGCCGGCTTGGTGCGAGAAGGGATACCCGCCACCGAATCGCGGGTTGACGTCGATGACCCATGGGCAGCCGTCGTCGTCTACGAGCACATCGACATCGATGAGGCCGGCATGAGGCACCGCAAGAGCGATCGCCCGAGCGAGAGGTTCGAACTCAGCCGCCTCGACGGTTGTCGCCTGATCCGTCTCGCCGTGACGCATGGAGTGCTTCTCACGCGCCAGCACGCTGGCGAACTCGCCTTTGAGGTCGCATACGACATCGAGCCCGAACTCAACACCCGAGACGAACTCTTGCACCACAAGACTGTCGAGCGCGGACTGCCCGTGCACCACTTCGCCCCTGCGATTGCGCGCTGCGCTTGTCGAATCAGCGACCGCCGCCGCCCACTCACCAGTTGTCGTCTCCTTCACCCCGGCCGAACCACTGCCGTACCGGTTCTTCACCAGAAGCCTGCTGCCGTCGGCCATGGCCGGAGGGTTGATGAGCATCTCGCTCGCGAGCCACGTTCTCGGTGACGTGATGCCGAAGTCGGGCAACGCGAGAGCCATCGCGAGCTTGTCTTCGACCAACGACTGCGTCTCGGGCCGAAGTCGGAGTACGCGACGGCCGAAACGATCGAGCTCGCGGCTGTGGGCCCAGACCGAGAGCTCGTGATCGTTGACGCTCACTGCGAGTCCGATGTCACGCTCGTCGAGAAGACTGGTGAGCCACGGGAGATATGCATCGTCGGTCGCGCACGGCGCCACGATGAACTCAGTACCCGAACCACGAGAAGCAGCATGGGCGTCGCAGTCGGCGACGACGACGGTCACGTCTCCATGCCTCTTGGCCGCGTCTGCGAACCACTCAGCGATGTATGGTCGACGACCGGTCGAGCAGAGCAGAATCTCTGTGCCGTGCACGGTCACAGTCTCTCAGCAAGCCAGCGGCGAATCTCCGTCTCGATGACCTCGAGATTCCTGTCGGAGAGCGACGAACCACTCGGCAGGGTGAGGCCCGATGCGAAGAGATCTTCAGAGCTTCCGGTCAGGAGCGACTGGCTCTCAGCGAATACTGGCTGCAAGTGCATGGGCTTCCAGAGCGGACGCGTCTCGATGTTCTGCTCAGCCAGCGCTTGGCTGAGATCGCTGCTCGACCAGCCGGCCACGGAAGTATTGACGAGGATGGCTGTCAGCCAGCAGTTGTCGTGCTCGTCACCCGATGTCTGAAAGAGTTCAACACCCACGACGTCGGCGAAGACCTCCGAGTAGAGCGCCCGGATACGGCGGCGCCGAAGGATCATCTCATCCAGTCGGCTCAACTGCGCCCGGCCAAGGGCAGCGAGCACGTTGCTCAACCGGTAGTTGTACCCGATGTCGCTGTGCTCGTAGTGAACTGCTGGCTGACGAGCTTGTGTCGCGAGATATCGACTGCGATCAGCCAGTTCCTTGTCGTCGGTGACGAGCATGCCTCCGCCCGACGTCGTCATGATCTTGTTGCCGTTGAACGACAGCACGGCAGCTTGCCCGAACGAGCCGGCCGGCCGACCACGATGGTCCGCACCGAGTGACTCCGCGGCGTCAGAGACGAGTGGCACGCCGAAGCGCTCGGCAATGGGGACGAGCTTCGTGTAGTCGGCGGCCTTGCCGAGCAAGTCGACCGGAACCACGGCCCCTACCCGCTGCGATTTCTGGGCTGCCGAGACGAGCGCCTTCTCCAGCAGGTCGGCATCCATATTCCCCGTCTGCGGGTCGACATCGATGAAGTACGGCTCTGCGCCGCAGTAGATGATGGCGTTCGCCGTGGCCACGAAGGTGAGTGTCGACGTGATCACGATGTCTCCAGGCCTCACGCCCACGCCGAGTAGAGCGAGGTGCAGAGCAGCTGTGCCGGAGTTCGTCGCGACGCCGTACTGCCGGCCGACGCGAGCAGCGATCTCTGACTCGAACGCATCCACCTCGGGTCCGAGCGGCGCAGCCCAACCCGATCTGATCGCGCGCACGACTGCTTGTTCTTCTCGCACCCCGACGTCGGGGGCCGAGAGGTAGATTCGATCGGTCATCCTCGCGGCTCCACGAGATCGGTATCGCGCCGCGACTCATCAAGCCGCTCCAGCCACTCCTGCTGGTCAAGTTGCTGGGGCGAGAGCGGCGCCACCTGGGTGTGCGCGATCTTAGGGTGAACGCGGAAATCGAGCTTCTCGTCTATGCCCTCGAGCTCTTCGTGGAGCTTCTCACCCTGGCGCAAGCCGGTGAAGACGATCGGCACGTCCGTGCCCGACATTGCGATCATCTTCTGAGCCACATCGAGAATGCGCACCGGCTGACCCATCGCGAGGATCAGCACCTCTCCCGCTTCAGCAATTCCCCCAGCGTGAATAACCAGCTGGCACGCCTCGGGAATTGTCATGAAATATCTGGTGGCGTCTGGGTGCGTGACCGTGACTGGGCCTCCGGACTCGATCATGCTGGCGAACGTGGGCAACATCGAGCCGCGACTGCCCAGGACGTTCCCAAAGCGAACCGAGACGAAGGTGCGACCGGTCGCCTTCCCCGCCCAAGCGGTAAGTCGCTCCGCAACCCGCTTGGAATGACCGAGCACGCTCGTCGGCTGGGCGGCCTTGTCGGTCGAGATGTTGATGAAGATCTCGACATCGGCGGACATCGCCGCGCCGAGCACGTTCGCCGTGCCGACTACGTTCGACTTCCATGCCTCGGCGGGATACTGCTCGAGCAGAGGGAGGTGCTTGAGCGCCGCTGCATGAAAGACGATCTCGGGACGGCGCTCAGTGAAGATCTTCGCCAGTGCCTCGGAGTCTCGAATATCGGCGAGTACGACGTCAGGCGTGTCGAGCAAGCCCTGGCCTGTGAGCGTGAGCTGCACACCCTGCAACGCGGTCTCGTCCCGATCGAGCATGATGAGCTCGGCAGGCCCGTAGCGATTGATCTGGCGGCAGAGTTCAGCGCCGATCGAACCACCTGCGCCCGTGACGAGCACCCGCCTTCCCGCCAGGTAGCCCGCGACGCTGCCCACCTCCGTGTCGACGATGTGACGACCGATGATGTCTTCGATCGAGATGTCTCGAACGTCGGCGATGCGGGACTTCCCGTCGATGATCTGATCGAGAGTCGGTAGGACCTTGACGGCAATGCCTGCCGCGGTCGCCGACTCCGAGACCCGCGTGAGAAGTGCCGAGTCGGCGCGCGCAATGGCCACGATCACGGTGGTGGCGCCGGTACGACGCACGACGTCTTCCAGATCGCGAGACGTGCCGAGCACTCTCACCCCGTCGAGTTCGCGGTGTCGACGAGCGGCGTCATCGTCGAGGAGCGCGACCGGATAGTACGGGGACTCCGCGTCGGTGAGCATCCGCCGGATGATCTGCGCGCCCAGATGCCCTGCACCGAAGACAATCGTGCGCTGAGCGTCGCCCATCTTGGTCTGTCGGCGCTCCAGGAGAAGCCTCTTCAAATACCTGATGGAGCACATGAGCGCCAGAGCGATCATGAAGGCGATGATCGGAAGCGCACCGGAGATCGAGATGCTCTCGCGAAGCAGGAGCGTGGCAATCTGCACGATGACGAACACCAAGAATGCGCTCAGCAGAAGCGCCCATACCTCGGCGAAGCTGCCGTAGGGGTGGCGACCCCGGTACAGGTACAGCAAGGTGCCGATGAGCGTCTGCAGGCCGCCAGCCAAGAGCCCGAGCATGAGCGACTCGAGCACGATGCCCGAGGAGAACTGAATCTCGTTGAGCAGAATGCGTGCACCTTGAAATGCCAACGTCCACGACAACGCGTCCCACAGAGCTTGAACGATCGAGCGGAACACCTGGCCACGCGTATAGATGGCGATCAAGAGACGAGTGAGTGCATCGGCCAGAGCCAAGCTCGTCACCCCTCACTCTGCGCCGATCAGGCTGACTGATCGAACTCGTTCACAGGAGGGCTCGCGGCCCCCGCTCCACCTGACTTTTCGACTCTAGTGCACATACTTTCGACTGCCTGATCGAACCTCACCTCCACCCGGAGCGACCGTCGCGCACGCCGGAGACTCGTTCGACAAGCGGAACTAGAGTGGCGACTCCGGCGGCGTGTAGTCGCTCAGCGTGTCGGTGCGAAGTGCCTCCGTGATCTTCGCCAACTCGACTTTGTCGAGGAGGACCACCGAGAGTCCGCGAATGTTCCCCGTGCCCGTCGTCGGAAGAGTCATGAACGACACGTCGCCCACGCGGACATCACGGAGCTCGTACCCGAGCGACGCGATGAACGGAAAATTGAATCCCGAGTCGACCGAGACGAACGGCGACACATCTTGCACGATCGCGGAAATGCGCGCGGGGTTGGTCAGCGTCTCGGCATTGAGCACTTCTCCCATCAGTCCCTTGATGAAGGCCTGCTGATTGCGCACCCGCTGGTAGTCGGCAACCCGGAACGCCTGACGCTCGCGCACGTACTCCAGTGCTTGATCGCCGCTGACGGTGATCTCACCCTGTTGATAGAAGTAGCCGTTGGCGGTTCCGCGGAAGCTCACGGGGTTGGAAAAGGTGACTCCACCGAGTGCGTCGGTCATGCCGCGGAAGCCCTCGAAGTCGATGATCGCGACGCGGTCGATGCGCACACCGATGAGGTCTTCAAGGGTCTGTACGACCAGTGGCACACCGCCGGATGCGAGCGCAGAATTGATCTTGTTCTCGCCCTTTCCGGGAATCGTGACCCAGCTGTCTCTCATGATCGAGATGACCTGAATGTTCTCTCGGTCGGCGGGAATGTGAACGAGCAACATCGTGTCGGATCGTTGGCCGCGAATGCCGTCGATGTCTTCACCGACCGCGCCGCGAGTGTCAGAACCCAGCAAGAGGATGTTGCGCGACCCCGCAGCCTCGCCTTCAAGGGGGGCAGGGCGCAATCGCTCATCAGGGAACGCATCGACGATGTCGTTCGACTGGGTCTCGAAGGTCGCCGCGAGCCACAGCGGGTAGGCCGCCACGAGCCCGAGCAGGGCGAAGAGCGAAGCGCCGACGATGATGGGCCAGCGCTTGCGGCGCTTGCCGTTCTTGCCCTTGCGCGCAGTCGAGCGAGCTTTTTTGCCGCCGCGCTGCGTGCGATCTCGCCGCAAAGGAGCGTCGCCGAAGTCGTTGTTGTCTGACACAGAAGCTCCTCGACGACTCATGGTTCGGCCACGGGCGCACGAGAAGCGCCCGCCCCTGGGGGTTCCAGTCTACGGGCGCTCACTATGCGACAACTGACGACCCGTCGTCTCTGGGCGCGTTGGCCTAGTACGGCAGCACCGTCACCGGGCGGGCGGCCAGCGGCGGGGGCAGGATGCGCGTGCCCGCGAGCACCGAGTCGCCGCGGTAGCTCACGCTCGCGTGCAGGGGTGCGGTCGAGCTCAGCTGCACGGCCGCGTTGGTCGGGGTCTCGAGCACGAGTCCGCTGTCGGCGGGCACCACCACCGTGCGGCCGTCGACGGTGACGGTGGCCTCGCCCTCGGGGGCGAACAGGTGCAGTCGCGCCGTGGCTCCGGTGCCGACGGGGGCGACGGCGGCGAGCACGTCGACGCCCGGCTCGATCGCCGGTGCCGGCGTGAACCACTCGAGGTCGAGCCCACTCGTGCCCGCCGAGCTCGTGCGGGCTGACATGACGATCGGCTCGCTCGCCTCGACCACGACGGCGTAGTCACCGTCGAGCAAGTCGGTGAAGGGCAGGTCGAGCACGGTCTGCGGCTCGAGGGTGGTGGTGAGGGCGATGCCAGTGCCGTCGCCCTCAGGAATCAGGCGCAGGGTGACCTGGGCGGCCGTGTCGCCCGGGGCCAGCATCCGCAGGGCCGTCAGCGCATCGGCGCCGCCGTCTGCGGTGCTGCGTTCGAGCACGGCCTGGCCGTTGATGACCGGCAGCGCCGGAATCACGTGCCGCGTCGCCGGCGCCTCGACCGGCGTCACGATGCTGATGCCGCTCGGGTCGAGGCCGCGCACGATCGTGTGCTGCAGCGTCGCCGCGACCGAACCGCCCGAGCTCGTGACCTCGATGACCGGCGACTCGACATTGACCGCGATGCCGCTGAGCGGCAGCACGCGCTGCTCGCCCGCCGCCACGATGATGCCGCTCGTGCCCGGCGCCTCGATGGGGCCGTTCTCGGCCATGATGCGCAGGCTCACGGTGGCGTCGACGGCGCCGGCGTTGCTGAGCACGATCCAGGTGCTGCGGCCCACGGTCGTCGAGCCGCCCACGAGCCACGCGGTGCGGGCGGGGGTGAGGCACTCGGCGGCGGCCAGCCCGGCGACGTCGGCCGTGGTCGGACGCACCGACTCGCTCGCCGCGACCGCCTCGGCCGGAGCCTCGCGCGGCAGCGTCACGACCGTGGCCGCGCCGTCGAGCGCATCGCTCTCGGCGATCGTCGACTCGACGAGCCCCGCGCCCGCACTGCGGCGCAGCGGCAGGGCGATGCCGGCCACCTGGGGGTCGTCGCCGCGCGTGAGACCCAGGGCGGCTCCAGCGCAGACGAGCGACTGGTCGCTGCGGTCGGGCGTCACCGCGAACGCGAGCGGCTCGGGGGCGATGGCCGGGCTCGGCACGAACAGCACTCCGAGGGCGAGCGCCGCGGCGGCCCCCGTCGCGATGAGGGCGAGGGATGCGCGGCCGCCCGCGGCGAGCAAGGCGCGCGTGCGGCGCGGCTTCGGTGCGGACTCGGCGGCGGGCAGGGTCGACTCGGCGGGGCTTGTCGGCGCAGCGGGGCTCGGCGGGGTGCTGGGCGGCGTGCTCGGCGGGGTGCTGGGCGGCGCGGTCGGGCTCGGCGGCGTGACCGGCGTGCCGGGCGTCTGCGGGTCAGTCATCGTCGTCACCTGCCTTGAAGGTCGCGGCGGGGCCCTCGTCGACTCCGGAATCGACGCGCGGCCGGCGCGGACGCAGACTCGTCGGCACGGCGAGCAGCAGGGTGAGGGCCAGGATGCTCAGCTGCACCCCGAGAATGACCGGGGTCGTGGCGGGCCGCGCTGTCGCGGCTGCACGACTCTCGTCGTCGGCGACAACGCGATAGAGCCGGCCAACGTCGGTGTCGCCCACGGGGGCGAGCTGCGCGTTGCCGTCGAGCGCAGCGACCGCGGTGCCCGCAGCACCGGCGGGGGCGTCGAGCAGCACGAACCGCACGTCGAGGGCATCGAGCTCGGGCGTCAGGTCGCGGCCGCTCGGTGCGACGAGGTTGGCGACGATGGCGGCGAGCGCCTCAGCGTCGGTCGTCGCTGAGGTCGACCCCTCAGTGCCGGGCAGCCCGCTACCTTCGAGCACCGCGGTCGAGAGCATCGTGCGCTGCTCGGCGAGGGTCACCCCGGTGCCGCGGTCGAGGCGCGCCGCGACCCCTGACTCGAGCGGCGTGATGACGAGCGTGCCGAGCCCCGGGTCGGTCGCCGCCTCGGCGGCGACGAGAGCGGGCAGCGTGCGCGGCTCCCCCGCCCGCACGGCGGCCGTGCCGGTGAGCACCGCCGACGCAGCCGGAGCCGCGACGACCGCGGCCGCCAGCACGGCGAGGGTGGCGAGGGCAGCGGCGAGCATCCGTCGACCGCGCGAGGCGCCGCCGCGACCCGCGACGAAGGCGTACGACGAACCGGGAACACTGCCCGGCCGGGCCACCAGCCCGTCGAGGCCGATGGCGGCGGCGAGAACGATTCCGAGGGCCATGAGGCTCAGGGCCGGGCCGACGTCGAGCGGCACGAGCTGGCCGCCCGCCACCGAGACCGCGACGCCCGAGAGCGCCCACGCCGAGAGCAGGCCCAGCGCGGCGAGCACGAGGGGCACGAGGCCGCGGCGACCGTCGGGCAGTGCCAGGCCGAGCAGGGCGAGCGCCACGACCGGCAGCATGAGAAGCGCGAGCACGAGGCCGACGAGCGGCAGACCCAGCAGCGTCGCCTCGCCGATGCCCGGCAGCAGAGCCTCGAGCGGAGCCAGAAGCACGAGCAGGTCGGGCCAGCCGAGCAGCAGCCCCGTGGGCGAGCTCGCGCCCGCGACGGCCGGCAAGCCCGGGTCGGCGAGCAGCCCGAGGGGCGTGCCGCGCACGAGCTGGTCGATGACGAGCGGAGTGAAGAGCGCGAGGGCGGGCACGGGCAGCGTCAGCAGTCGGCCGAGCTGGCGGGGGTTCACGAGCATCCACGCGATCCACGCGATGAGCAGCGCCGGCACGAGCGAGGGAGCCGATGCCGCGACGATCGCGCCGAGGAGGCCCGCGACGCCCGCTGCGCTCCACGAGCGCCCCGCGCGAGCGGCCGCGACGACGAGCCAGGGCAGCGTCAGGTGCGCCACGATCGCGGCCAGGCGGCCCTCGGTCACCGCGACGATGAGCGCGGGTGAGAGGGCCCACAGCACCGCGCCGACGGCGGCCGGGCCGGGGCGCCGCACGAGCTCGGCCGTCGCCCACCAGCCGCCGAGCGCCGCGAGCGGCAGGGCCGCGATCACGAGCACGACGAGCGAGAGCGACGGCTGCCAGAAGGTCGTCAGGCCGAGCAGGGCGAGCACGAAGGCGAAGGGATCAGCCGCGCCCTCGACCGTGCGCTCGAGTGCGCCGAGCAGGGCGGGCAGATCGGCGGCGATCGGCGCGAAGGCTCCGCCGAGCAGAGCGGGGGCGCCGATGAGGGGCGCGAGCAGCCCGGCGCCCAGCAGCGCGGCCAGCACGACGACGAGGGCTCCGCCGGGGGCGAAGGCGGGGCGCGGCGGGCGCGAGTCTTCTTGGGCGCTCAGACGGGCATCCCGCGCGATGGCCCGCCGCTGGCGCACCTCGTCGGGCGGCAGGCGCAGCGGGTCGATCGCCGCCCAGCCCAGCGTGCGCCCGCGGGCGAGCCGGCGGCGAGCATTCGGCACGGACGAGCCCGAGAACGCAACCGAGAGCGCCGCGGCGAACTCGGCCCCCACGAGCGTCGGGCGCTTGCGCAGCAGGTGCCCGAGCGCCCGCACGATGGCGAGGGGCAGCAGGCTGAGCCAGTGCAGCGGCACGGCGAGCGCGGGCGCATAGGTGAGGCGCCGGTGCAGCTGCGCGCGGCGGCGCAGTCGGGCGAGGCCGCGCTGCGACACCTTCGGGTGCGCGCCCGGCCGCCCAGCGAGCACCGTGCCCTCGTGCACGAAGACGCGCGCCTGCGGCACCCCCACCACGCGGTGCCCCGCGAGACGGATGCGCACGCACAGATCGAGCGCCGCATCGACTGTCGGCAGCGCAGGGTCGAAGCCCTCGACCTGGTGATAGGCCGCGCGGCGCACGAGCAGCCCGGCCTCGCCCATCGCGAGCACGTCGCTCGTGCGGTCGTGCTGCGCCTGGTCGAGCTCGCGCTCGGCGAGGGCGATCGAGGCGCCGTAGCGCGTCATGGTCTCGCCGAAGCCCGCGATCACGGTCGGATGCTCCGCCTCGAGCTGCTTGGGCCCCGCAGCCGCGACCGAGGGCGCGATCTCGACGGCGCCCAGCAGGCGCTCGAGCGCGCGCGGGTCGGGCGTCGTGTCGTGGCGCAGCAGCCAGAGCCACTCGTCGACGCCGCCGTAGGGAGAGTTCGAGGGCTCGACGACCGGCACCGCCATGAGCGCCCGGTGCACGAGCTCGCCCAGCGCGACCGACGAGCCCGCGCTGACGACCTGGGTGGGCCCGGCGGCGCTCAGCTGCGCGGTGGTCGCGTCGTCGCCAGCGGCGTCGACGACCACGAGCAGGTCGGGGCGGCGCGATTGTGCGACCAGAGCATCCAGCGTCTGCTGCAGCACCTCGCCGCCACGGCGGGCGAGAAGAATGGCGATGACGCGAGGCTGCACGTCTACGACCCTACGGTCATGGGCTGGCGACCGGGGTCACGAGCGGGGGTGTCGGCGAGACCGCGCACGCAGGCGCGGAATCGATCACGCCCGGCGACGAAGCTTGCGGCGCTCGCGCGCGCTCAGGCCGCCCCAGATGCCGAAGCGCGCGTCGGTCTGCAGCGCGTCCGCGAGGCCCTCGGCCGTGACCGCGCACGTCG
>SXMG01000137.1 GCA_005778835.1 Actinomycetota bacterium | reverse complement strand
TCCGTGAGGGTGGCCGCACCGTCGGCGCCGGAACGGTCACGAAGGTTCTCAAGTAGAGCTTCTGAACTGAGAGACGGGGTCGCACCTTCGGGTGCGGCCCCGTCTTCTGTTTCTGTCGAACAGGTGCGCGTGAGCGGCGGCGGGAGTAACGTCGCGACATGAGCACTCGTCCGATCCTGCGCATCGTTGCGCTGCTAGGCATCACGCTTCTGCTCCACTACATCCTTTCCCTCCTCGTCTGGCCACCGAGCGATGCAGACGTCGTGCTGGCATGGATCGTCCAGCCGCTGAGCGGAATCGCGGGCTTCACGTGGGCCTGCTACGCGGTGTGGGCCATCGCTGTCATCATCGTCTGCGTCCGGCTCCGCGATAGCCGCCCCGCGCCGAGGGTGCTCTGGCTCGGTGCAGGCGCCTTGCTCGCATCGTCGGTCGGCCCCCCGATCGTCACGGCCGTCACTCTGCTGCTATCGGGCGAGACAGACCTGTTCGGTGCCGACGCTGGCATGGTGCTCTTCGTGGTCATGGTCGCGGCGATTCCGTTCACGGTGGCCGCCCTCCTCAGCATCGTCGTCGTCGAGCTCGGGTGGGCTGATCGCTCACGGTTCCGAGAGCCGCAACGGCACGAGCCCCAGCGGTCTCGCGCTGGGTGACAGGCGTGTCTATGGTGATGCGGGTCGTGCGCGAAGTGCTCGTGCTGGTCGGGACGACCGTGCTCGTCTTCGCGCTGCTCGTGCTCGTGGTCTACGGTGCGTTCGCCCAGCTCGAGTTCGCCGAGCTGATCGGGGTCGTACCCGAGTTCGTGTTCGGCTTCGCGGGGCCCGGGCTCGCCCTCTGGGCCGTGCTCGTCGCGCTCGGCGCGACACTGCTGCGCCGCCGCGGTCCCTGGTGGCGCATCGGCGCGCACGTGCTCTCGGCGTTCATCGCCGGCTTCGCGAACGTCGCGATCGTCGCGGCCATCGGCGAGGCTATGGATGCTCAGGGCGGGTTCGTCGCCGCCCTCGGCCTGCTCGGCTCGGCGCTCTTCGTGCCGCTCGCGATGCTGGCCACGCCCATCGTCGTGCTGCTGCTCGACCGCGGTCGGCCGACGCCGGGCGAGACTACGAGCGACCCTGCAGACGCGCGCTGAGTGCGGCAGCGGCAGAGCGCACGGCCTCGGCGAGGGCATCCACCTGGTCGCGGTTGACCGCCTCGGCGCGGTAGGTGAGTCCGAGCGCGGCGGCCGGATAGCCCGTGCGGTCGATGCCGGTCGCAGCGACCGAGGCGTAGCCCGCGGTGATCTCGCCGTCTTCGGTGGCGATGCCGGCCGAGCGCGCGAGCGCCAGGATGCGGTCGAGCTCGGGCAGCGTGCGGGGGCCGACGCCGCGACGCGTGATGAGGGCCTCGCGGTGGGGGAAGAGCGCGCGCACCTGGGCCTGCGGCAGCGCGGCGAGCATGGCGCGGCCCGTAGCCGTGAGGTGCGCGGGCAGCCGCACGCCGACGCGCACGACGGTCGTGGGCGCGCGCGGCGCCGAGGCCTGGCCGACGTAGGAGACATCGCTGCCGGCGAGCACGGCGAGTTGAGCGACGACCGGCACGGGCGACTCGCGCACGAGCCGGTCCAGTAGCGGGCCGCCCAGGCGCGCAAGCCTGCTCGCGCTGAGCACCGAGCCGCCGATCTCGGCGACGAGGGCGCCGAGACCGTAGGCGCGCGCTTCGGGGTAGTGCACGACGAAGCCCTCGTCCTGCAACACGCGCAGCAGCTGGTAGACGCTCGACCGCGGCAGCTGCAGCTCGCGCGCGAGTGTCGACGCGGGCACGGGGTCGTTGTGGTGCGCGAGCTCGGTCACGATGCGCAGGGCGGCGCGGGCGGCCGGAACGTCGGGCACGGGCATCCACCACCTGTCTGATATCTCAGACACAATATCGCGACCGGCCGATGCGCGCGGGAGGCGCAGAGCGTTCACTGGGGTCATGCAGATCACGCTCGGCCGCCGCCCCCTCACACTCGACGAGGTCGTCGCCGTCGCGCGCGACGAGGCCGAGGTCGTGATCGACGCCGACGCGCTCGCCGCGATGGCCGCGAGCCGCGCGATCGTCGAGGGCCTCGCCGACGACGTCGAGCCGCACTACGGGGTCTCGACGGGGTTCGGAGCGCTCGCGACGACGCATATACCGGTCGCGAAGCGCGCCGAGCTGCAGCGCTCGCTCGTGCGCTCGCACGCCGCGAGCAGCGGCCCCGAGGTCGAGCGCGAAGTCGTGCGCGGCACGATGCTGCTGCGCCTGCAGACGCTCACGACCGCGCGCACGGGCGCCCGCCCGGTCGTCGCCGAGACCTACGCCGCGCTGCTCAATGCCGGCATCACTCCCATCGTGGGCGAATACGGCAGCCTCGGCTGCTCCGGCGACCTCGCTCCGCTCGCGCACTGCGCTCTCGCCGTCATGGGTGAAGGCACCGTGCGCGACTCCGCGGGCGAGCTGATGCCCGCGGCGCAGGCTCTCGCGGCCGCTGGCATCGAGCCGGTCGAGCTGCGGGAGAAGGAGGGCCTCGCCCTCAGCAACGGCACCGACGGCATGCTCGGGATGCTCGCTCTCGCCCTGCGCGACCTCGACCGCCTCGTGGCCACTGCCGACCTCGCCGCGAGCATGAGCGTCGAGGCCCTGCTCGGCACCGATCGCCCC
This sequence comes from Actinomycetota bacterium, assembly GCA_005778835.1. Taxonomy (GTDB): domain Bacteria; phylum Actinomycetota; class Actinomycetes; order Actinomycetales; family Microbacteriaceae; genus Microcella. Next base: position 1,298 of record SXMG01000137.1, on the reverse strand, counting down.
TTCGCCTCGGATCTGCAGAGCCTGCGCGCCCACCCGGGCCAGGCGACCAGCGCCGAGAACATGCGCAGCGTGCTGAGCGGCTCACCCGTCGTGGCGAGCCACCGCCCGAAAGACGATGGCACGCACGACTGCACGCGCGTGCAAGACGCGTACTCCCTCCGCTGCGCGCCGCAGGTGCACGGCGCCGTGCGCGACACGATGGCGCACGCGACGACCGTCGCGAACCGCGAACTCGCGAGTGCGATCGACAATCCCGTCGTGACGCTCGACGGCCGCGTCGAGTCGAACGGCAACTTCCACGGTGCCCCGCTCGGCTACGTGCTCGACTTCCTCGCCATCGCGGTCGCCGACCTCGCGAGCATGAGCGAGCGGCGCACCGACCGCTTTCTCGACGCGAGTCGCAACCAGGGCCTGCCGCCGTTCCTCGCGCACGACCCCGGCGTCGACTCGGGCCACATGATCGCGCAGTACACGCAAGCGGGCATCGTGAGCGAGCTCAAGCGGCTCGCCGTCCCGGCGAGCGTCGACTCGATCCCCTCGAGCGCGATGCAAGAAGACCACGTTGCCATGGGCTGGTCGGCCGCACGCAAGCTGCGCCGGTCGATCGACGGGCTGACGCGCGTCGTCGCGATCGAGCTGCTGACGGCCGCGCGGGGCCTCGACCTGCGGTGCGCCGCGCTCGGCGTGACGCCCGCCCCCGCGACCGCGGCGGTCGTCGCGACCCTGCGCGGGCACGTCGACGGCCCCGGCCCCGACCGATACCTCGCCCCCGAGATCGAGCACGCCGTGCGTCTCACGCACGACGGCACGCTGCTGGCCGCCGCCCGCGCGGTCACCCCCATCGTCTAACCCTGCCGACAGGAGAACAGCCATGACCCTCACCGACGCCCCGACCCCGGCAGCAGCATCCGGCCCCCGCCCCGTGCGCGCCCACCGCGGAACCCAGCTGCACACGCTCGGCTGGCAGCAGGAGGGCGCGCTGCGCATGCTGCAGAACAACCTCGACCCCGAAGTCGCCGAGCACCCCGATGAGCTCGTCGTCTACGGCGGCACGGGCAAGGCGGCGCGCGACTGGGCGAGCTTCGACGCCCTGACCCGCACTCTCGCGACGCTCAAGGGCGACGAGACGATGCTCGTGCAGTCCGGCCGCCCGGTCGGCGTCATGCAGACGCACGAGTGGGCGCCGCGCGTGCTCATCGCGAACTCGAACCTCGTGGGCGACTGGGCCAACTGGGATGAGTTCCGGCGTCTCGAAGCGCTCGGCCTCACGATGTACGGGCAGATGACGGCCGGCTCGT
>SXMG01000136.1 GCA_005778835.1 Actinomycetota bacterium | reverse complement strand
GTCTTGCGAGTGAGGGGAAGGCGATCATCGTCATCTCCTCCGAGCTGCCCGAACTGCTGGGCATCTGCGATCGCATCTACGCCCTCTCCGAGGGCCGGATCACCGGTGAGATGCCGGTGGCCGACGCCACCCCCGAAGCCCTCCTCAAGCTCATGACCCTGGAGAAGCAGCGCTAATGTCTGACACCGCAACCACGACTCCGCCGAAATCGACCGGCGGCATCAAGCTCCCGACGACCCTGCAGCTGATCGTCACCGACCTCGGCAAGAACGGCATCTTCCTCGCGCTCATCGCCGTGGTCGTGCTGTTCTCGATCACGACAGACGGCATTCTGCTCAGGCCGCAGAACATCTCGAACCTGGTGGTTCAGAACGGCTACATCCTGGTGCTCGCCATCGGCATGGTCCTGGTCATCGTGGCGGGGCACATCGACCTCTCGGTCGGATCGATCGCGGCCTTCATCGGGGCCATCTCGGGCGTCTTCATCCGAGATCTCGGTTTCCCGTGGTGGCTCGCCATCATCGGCGCCCTCGTCGTCGGTCTGGTGGTGGGAGCCTGGCAAGGCTTCTGGATCGCCTACGTCGGCATACCCGCGTTCATCGTGACGCTCGCGGGCATGCTCATCTTCCGCGGGCTCGCTCTCATCACGCTCGGCAACTCGAACATCGGCTCGTTCCCCGAGGAGTACCGCGCGCTCGGCAACGGATTCATCGACTTGCCGTTCGATATCGGGCCCGACCAGATCGACGTCGTCACCCTGCTGATCGGTCTGATCGCCATCGTGGGCCTCGTCGTGCAGCAGATGCGCACGCGTGCCGGCCGCAAGAAGTACGGCCAAGAGGTCGACCCGACGGTCTGGTTCATCGCGAAGATGGCCCTCGTCGCTGCCGGTATCGGAGCATTCTTCTTCGCACTCGCGAGCTTCAAGGGTGTTCCGGTGACGCTCGTCATCCTTGCGGTGCTCGTGATGATCTACGGCATCGTCGCCAACCGCACGGTCTTCGGTCGTCACATCTACGCCGTGGGCGGCAACCGCCGTGCTGCCGAGCTGTCGGGTGTCAAGACGCGCTCGGTCGACTTCTGGCTGTTCGTCAACATGGGCCTGCTCGCGGCCATGGCCGGCCTGATCTTCACGGCCCGCCTGAACCTGGCGGGTCCGAAGGCCGGTGACGGTTTCGAGCTCGAGGCCATCTCGGCCGCGTTCATCGGCGGCGCCGCGGTGCAGGGCGGTATCGGCACCATCGGCGGCGCGATCATCGGCGGCCTCATCATCGGCGTGCTCAACAACGGCATGTCGATCATGGGCATCGGTATCGAATGGCAGCAGGCCGTCAAGGGCCTCGTGCTGCTGCTCGCCGTGGCCTTCGACGTCTACAACAAGCGCCGGTCGGGCACGAGCGTCGCGCGCTGACCGCGAGGTCGTGACGAGGGGGTGGCCGGTCGGCCACCCCCTCGTTTTCGTGCTGCACGGTGCTCCCCCTGCGGAGCCGCCCAGATCGACTCGCTAGGGTCGTGCAGATGTCGTCGCCGCCGATCCCCTCGCCGCCCAGCACGGGTGCGAGCGCCGCGAGCCGTCGCATCCGCCGCCGCTGGCCGATCATCACCGGGTCAGTCGCCCTCGGCGTCGCGCTGCTGATGGGTCTGCTGCTCGCGACGCGCGATGCTCCGAGCGGCCTCGACCAGGAATGGCTGGACGAGCTGATCGACGAGCGCGGGCCGTGGTTCGACGTGCCAGCGCTGCTGCTCGACTGGGTCGGGGGTCACGTCGTCGGCATCGTCGTCGTGCCGCTGGCCATGGTGATCTGGCTGCTCGCCCTGCGCCGGCCCTGGGCCGCGGGCTTCTCGATCGCCGCCGCGATCGTGAGTGCAGGAGTCGTGCAGTTGCTCAAGGCAGTGTTCGACCGCGCCCGCCCCGAGCTCATGCTCGTCGCGAGCGACGAAGGCTCGTTCCCCTCGGGTCACGTCGCCAACGCGGCGACGATCGCCGTCGTCGTGGGGCTGGTGTTCGGGCTCGGCCCCGATCGTCGCTGGTGGGTCTGGCTCGTCGGCTCTGCGTACGTCGTCGCGATGGCACTCAGCCGCACCTACCTTGGTGTGCATTGGCTCACCGACACGATCGGCGGAGTGCTGATCGGCGGCGGCATCGCGGTGGCGCTGTGGGCGCCTATCGCCGATCGATTGAGCGCAGAGCCGCGGTCGCCCCGTTCGGCACGGAGCGAGCATCCCCTCTAGCGCTCTGTTGTCCAGTTGGATAACATGAGCCCATGAGAATCCTGCTTGTCGGCGCCGGTGGCGTCGGAGACGCCATCGCCAAGATCGCCGCCCGTCGCTCGTTCTTCGAGCAGATCATCGTGAGCGACTACGACCCCGCGCGCGCCGAGCGCACGATCGCCTGGATCGAGCAGAAGCACGGGCCGCAGGGTGACCGCTTCGTCGCAGCGCAGATCGACGCCTCCGATGCCGCGGTCGTCGAGAGGGTCGCGCGCGAGCACGGCGCGACGCACGTCATGAACGCGGTCGAGCCCAAGTTCGTCATGCCCATCTTCGAGGGCGCGAAGGCGGCCGGTGCCGACTACATGGATATGGCCATGAGCCTGTCGAAGCCGCACCCCGAGAACCCCTACAGCGAGACGGGCGTCAAGCTCGGTGACGAGCAGTTCGCCGTCGCCGGCGAGTGGGAGTCGGCGGGCCGCCTCGCTCTCGTCGGCATGGGCGTCGAGCCCGGCCTGAGCGACGTGTTCGCCCGCTACGCCGTCGATCACCTCTTCAGCGAGGTCGACGAGCTCGGCACGCGCGACGGCGCCAACCTCGTCGTGCGCGATGACGAGGGCAACGAGATCTTCGCCCCCTCGTTCAGCATCTGGACGACCATCGAAGAGTGCCTCAACCCGCCCGTCATCTGGGAGAAGGGCACGGGCTGGTTCACGACGCCGCCGTTCAGCGAGCCGGAGGTCTTCGACTTTCCCGAGGGCATCGGCCCGGTCGAGTGCGTCAACGTCGAGCACGAAGAAGTGCTGCTCATGCCGCGCTGGCTCGACGCGAAGCGCGTGACCTTCAAGTACGGGCTCGGCGACGAGTTCATCGGCATTCTCAAGACGCTCAACCAGCTGGGTCTCGACAAGACCGAGCCGATTCGCGTGCGGTCGAAGAACGGCCCGGTCGAGGTCGCGCCCCGCGATGTCGTCGCGGCCGGTCTGCCCGACCCGGCCACTCTGGGCCCGCGGATGACCGGCAAGACCTGCGCGGGCCTCTGGGTCACCGGCACCGGGGTGGACGGCTCGCCCCGCGACGTCTACCTGTATCACGTGAGCGACAACGAGTGGACGATGGCCGAGTACGAGGCGCAGTGCGTCGTCTGGCAGACCGCCCTCAACCCCGTCATCGCGCTCGAGCTGCTCGCGACCGGCGCCTGGAGCGGCGCGGGCGTGCTCGGCCCCGAGGCCTTCGACGCGAAGCCCTTTCTCGACCTCATGGCGCTGCCCGAGAGCGAGGGCGGCTACGGCCAGGCCTGGGGCCTGCAGGAGCGCACGCCGGCGGCGTGATCGGCCTGCGGCGGCGCTGACGCGACGTCAGCCGAGCAGTCGCAGCCGCACGATGCTCCAGCTCTGCGGCGGCAGCTCGATCGTCGTCGCCTCGTCGCCGACGACGACGCCGTCGAGCGCGCGCGGTGCGGCGTCGGCGGCCTCGTCACGCGTGCGGCGGGCCCCGGCGTCGTCAGCGCGCACCGTGAGCGCTTCGACCAGCGAGACGGCGCCGAACGCCGCGTGCTCGAGCGAGGTCGTCACGGGCTCTGCCGAGCGGTTGGTCACGGCCATCACGAGCTCGCCCGCCTCGGTGTTGTGCACGAGGGCGGCCGAGAGCGCGTCGACCTCGCCGTGCTTCGCGGTCGTCATGCGGGGAGAGTCGAGGCGAGCATCCAGCGCGATTCCCCGCGCGTGCCGGGCGAGCAGCGCGATGGGGAAGAAGGTGGTCTGCCGCCACGCCTCGCCTCCCGGTTCGGTCATGATGGGGGCGATGACGTTGACGAGCTGGGCGAGGCAGGCGACCCCGACCCGGTCGGCGTTGCGCACGAGCGTCGTCAACAGGTCGCCCACGACGACGGCGTCGAGCGCCGAGTAGCGGTCTTCAATGAGTCGCGGAGTCTCGCGCAGCTCGAGATTCGTCTCGCCCTCGAAGTCGTCGATGTACCAGACGTTCCACTCGTCGACCGAGAGACGGATGCGCTTGGTCGAGTGGCGCTTCGCCGCGACCGCGTCGGCCGTCGCGATCACCTCGTGCAGGAAGGCCTCGAACGAGGCGCCCGAGGCGAGGAAGCTCGCCCGGTCGCCCTCGCGCTCCTGGTAGTAGGCGTGCACCGAGATGTAGTCGACGTCGTCGAAGGTGTGCTCGAGCACGACGCGCTCCCACTCGCCGAACGTCGCCATCTCGCGGCCGCTGCTGCCGCAGGCGACGAGCTCGATCGTCGGATCGACGCGGCGCATGGCCTGGGCGGTCTGGCTCGCGAGCCGGCCGTACTCCTCGGCGGTGCGGTGGCCGATCTGCCACGGCCCGTCCATCTCGGTGCCGAGGCACCAGAGCCGGATGCCGTGCGGGGCATCGGCGCCGTTCGCACGACGCTGCTCGCTGAGGGCCGTGCCCCCGGCGACGTTGCAGTACTCGACGAGGTCGGCGGCCTCGGCCGGCCCGCGCGTGCCGAGGTTGATCGCGATCATCGGCTCGGTGCCCGTGAGCGCGGCCCAGCGCACGAAGTCGTCGGTGCCGACCTGGTTCGTCTCGAGCGACCGCCAGGCGAGATCGATGCGGGTGGGCCGCTCGTCGCGCGGGCCCACCCCGTCTTCCCACTTGTAGTTCGAGACGAAGTTGCCGCCGGGGTAGCGCACGACGGTCGTGCCGAGCTCGCGCGTGAGTTCTGCGACATCGCCCCGGAACCCGTCGGCGTCTGCGGTCGGATGACCGGGCTCGTAGATGCCCGTGTAGACGCAGCGCCCCATGTGCTCGACGAACGAGCCGAACACGCGTCGGTCGATGGGCCCGGTGGTGAACGCCGGGTGCACGGTGATGCGGGCAGCAGGCACGTCGATCTCCCTGGTGGTGCAGTGATGTGGTGGCGCGCGGCGCGGGTCGCGCACGGCGCTTCGATCTTCGCACTTGCTAGCGTCAGGTCATGCCCCGCCGAGCCGATGAGGTGCCGTGATGCGCATCGTTGTCGCACCCGATTCGCTCAAGGGCACCGCGACGGCGGCCGAGACGGCTCGGGCGCTCGCCGAGGGGTGGCGCAGCATCCGCCCTCATGACGAGATCGTGCTCGCCCCCATGGCCGACGGCGGCGAAGGAACGGTGGATGCGGTGGCCGCGGCCGTGCCCGCCGCCGAGCTGCGGCACACGCGCGTCACGGGCCCCGCCACCCCTGCCGACGAACGCGATGTCGACGCGCGCTGGCTGCTGCTGCCGCCCGAGCCCGATGGCTCGCGCACGGCGCTCGTCGAGCTGGCCGAGGGCTCGGGGCTGCTGCTGCTCGACGACCTCGCACCGCTGACGGCGCACACGCTCGGGTTCGGGCAGCTCATCGCCGTGGCGCTCGCCGCGGGAGCCGACCGCGTGCTGCTCGCGCTCGGCGGCAGCTGCTCGACCGACGGCGGGGCCGGCGCACTGCGCGCGCTCGGCGCCGAGCTGCTCGATGCGTCTGGCGCCGCGATTCCGCTCGGCAACGCGGGGCTGCGCCGACTCGCCCGTCTCGACCTCGGCACGGCCCTCGCACCGCCCAGCGGCGGGGCCATCGTGCTCAGCGATGTCGACAACCCCCTGCTGGGCTCGCGCGGCGCGGTCGCCGTCTTCGGGCCGCAGAAAGGACTCGACGCCTCGCTCGCGCCCGACGCCGAGCGCGCGCTCGAGCGCTTCGCGACGGCGATCGACCCGGCCGGCGCTCTCGCCGCTGCTCCCGGGGCGGGCGCGGCCGGGGGCACCGGCTTCGGGATGCTCGCCTGGGGTGCCGCGATCACCTCGGGGTCTCGCGCCATCGCCGAGGCGATCGGGCTGCCGGGGTCGATCGCCGGGGCGCAGCTCGTCGTCACGGGCGAGGGGAGGTTCGACGGGCAGTCGGCGGGCGGCAAGGCTCCCGTCGAGGTGGCGCGACGGGCGGCGGAGGCCGGCGTGCCCTGCGCCCTCGTCGCGGGCACGATCGACGCCCGCTCGGTCGAGGAGGCGGCGTCGCGGTTCGAGGTCGCCATCGCGCTCGACGAGCTCGCCGGTTCGGCCGCTGCGGCCATGGCCGATCCGTTCCCCTGGCTGCGAGCGGCGGGAGAGCGGCTCGCTGCCGAGCACGGGCGCTGAGTGCGTGGCCGCCGCGCGCCGCGATCCGTAGGCTGAGGCCATGACTGATCCGCAGGAGGCCGTCGAGGCCGCGAAGAAGGCCCTCGCCGATGCCGAGGCGGCGCTCGCCGCCGCGACCGAGGCCGCGAAGGCGGAGGCTGCGAAGGCGGAGCAGCCGGAGCCCGCGCAGCCCACCCCCGCCGTGGCCGCGGATGCCCCGCTCGATGCTGAGCGCGTGGCGAGCATCCGCGCCGGCTACGCCATGGAGGGCGCGGTGCTCGAGATGGGCGCGCTCGTCAACGGCGAGGCGCTGCCCGAGGTGCCGGTGCGCATTCCGATCGCGATGACCAACCGGCACGGTCTCGTCGCCGGCGCGACCGGCACGGGCAAGACCTAGACGCTGCAGGTGCTCGCCGAGCAGCTGAGTGCGGCGGGTGTTCCCGTGTTCGCGGCCGACATCAAGGGCGACTTGAGCGGCATCGCCGTGGCGGGCAGCAGCAGCGAGAAGCTGCTCGCCCGCACCGAGGGCATCGGGCAGAACTGGCAGGCGACGGCGCACCCGACCGAGTTCTACTGCCTCGGTGGCATCGGGCACGGCGTACCGGTGCGTGCGACCGTGTCGAGCTTCGGGCCGCTCATGCTCGCCAAGGTGCTCGGGCTCAACCAGACGCAGGAGTCGAGTCTCGGGCTCGTGTTCCACTACGCCGACCTCAACGGTCTGCCGCTCGTCGATCTCACCGACCTGCGCACCGTGATTCAGTTCTTGACGAGCCCCGAGGGCAAGGCCGATCTCGCTGAGCTCGGCGGCCTCAGCAAGGCGACGGCCGGGGTCATTCTGCGCGAGCTCATCACCTTCGCGGCCGAGGGCGCCGACGTCTTCTTCGGGCAGCCCGAATTCGACACCGCCGAGTTCTTGCGCACGACGCCCGACGGCCGCGGCATCGTGAGCCTGCTCGAGGTGCCGGGAGTCGCCGACAAGCCCGCCCTGTTCTCGACCTTCCTCATGTGGCTGCTCGCCGACCTGTTCAACGACCTGCCCGAGGTCGGCGACATCGAGAGACCTAAGCTCGTCTTCTTCGTCGACGAGGCGCACCTGCTCTTCAAGGATGCGAGCAAAGACTTCCTCGCCGCGATCACGCAGACCGTGCGGCTGATCCGCTCTAAGGGCGTCGGCATCTTCTTCGTGACCCAGACGCCGAAAGACGTGCCGGCCGACGTGCTGGCCCAGCTCGGCTCGCGCGTGCAGCACCAGTTGCGGGCGCACACCCCCGACGATCAGAAGGCCCTGCGCGCAACCGTGCGCACGTACCCGAACTCGGGTTACGACCTCGAAGAGGTGCTCATGGGGCTCGGCATCGGCGAGGCGATCGTCACGGTCATGAACGAGAAGGGCGCCCCCTCGCCTGTTGCGTGGACGAGGCTGCGGGCTCCGCAAGGATCGATGGATCCCGCGCCGGCCGAACTCGTCACGGCCACGGTCGCTGCCTCGCCGCTCATGGCGCGCTACGGGCAAGCGATCGACCCGGTCTCGGCCCACGAGATGCTCGCCGAGCGCATGAACGCCGCAGCCGATGCCGAAGCCGCGCGCGAGGCGGCGACGCAGAAAGACAAGGCGCAGGAGGAGTACGAGAAGGCGCTTCGCGACCTGCAGAAGAGCGAGCGCACGACAACGCGCACGACCACCCGGCGTTCGACCAAACCCGCGCCGACCGTGGGCGACACGATCGGCGACCTGCTCGGCTCGCGCTCGGGCCAGACCGTCATTCGCGAGGTCGTGCGCGGCATCTTCGGCACCCTCGGGCGCCGCTAGAAGGGGAACGACGCATGAACGCGAGCGATGTCATCGTGCTCGGTGCCGGTCTCGCCGGGCTGTCGGCCGCGCGCGACCTGGCGGCCGCCGGTGTCGACGTGCGGGTGCTCGAAGCGCGGGGCCGCGTGGGCGGGCGAGTCGAGCAGACCGAGCTCGCCGACGGTCGCCTCGTGCAACTCGGCGGCGAGGTGGTCGGGCCTTCGCACACGGCCTACACGCAGCTCGTCGACGAGCTCGGCCTGACCCTCGTACCCGCGTTCGCCGGGCTGCCCGGCGATGACGTCTGGGTGCTCGCCGACGGCACCTACCGCGGCGAGGGCATTCCCTGGTTCAGCGATGACGATCGCCGCAGCTACGAGGTGGCCGAGCGCGCGTTCGGCGATCTCGTGCGCTCGGTCGACCCCGATGACCCCTGGACGCACCCCGACGCCGCACGGCTCGACGCGCTCAGCGTCGGGCAGTGGCTGCGCGAAGTCGGAGCCACCCCGAACGTCGTCCGCGCGCGCGACGTGGCGATGCTCGCGCTCGCGGCCGAGTCGGTCGAGCGCACGTCGCTGCTGAGCGACCTGCGCAAAGAGGCCGCCGTCGGCGCGACCGGCTTCTACGACTACGACGTGTGGGAGGTCTCGCGCGTCGGCGAGGGCTCCGCGACCGTCGCGCTGCGCATGGCCGCCGAGCTCGGGCACCGCATCACCCTCGGTGCCGTCGTCGACCGCGTGAGCCTCTCGACGCAGGGCTGCACCGTCACGCTCGTGAGCGGCGAGTGCTTCACGGCCGGCGCGGTGATCTCGACGATTCCCGCGGGGCCCCTGCGCAGCATCCGCATCGACGGCCTGTCGGATGCTCGCCGCGCGTCGCTCGACCGCCAGCGCCACGCCCTCACGTCGAAGGTCACCGCGGCCTACAGCGACTCGTTCTGGGCGGCCGACGGCCTCAACGGCACCGCGTATGCCGAAGTCGGCATGCTCGGCGGCACGTGGGTGCAGCGCGACGGCATTCTCTCGGCGCTCGTGCCCCCCGAGCGGCAGAGCGCGTTTCTCTCCACCTCGCCCGAGCGGTTGCACGAGGAGCTACTCGACGAGCTCGTCGCAGCCTTCGGGCCGCGAGCGCGCGACGTGCACCAACTGGCCGTGCGCCGGTGGGCGATCGATCCGTTCACGCTCGGCTACATCACGAGCTGGCGGCCGGGTGACGTTATGGGCGTCGGGCCGCTGCACGGTACGCACGAGCCCCCGCTCTACGTCGCGGGCAGCGACCAGTGGGTGTGCGGCTACATGGAGGGCGCGGTGCGCACCGGCCGAGCGGCCGCCGCGGCGGTCATCGCCCAGGGCGGCTGAGCAGGCCCGCGCCCCGTGCGGCGCGGGCCCGGATGTGCCACCATGAGCGCACCCCGTATGCCGACGACGTTGACTCCAGTGAGAAGGGTGCCCGCCGTGCCCCGACCTCCGCACCGTGACGCAGAGCGATACGGCGGCGGTGACCCGCGGCTCGACGAGGCGCTCGATCAGATCGCCGATGGGCTGATCTTCTTCGATCGTCAGTGGCGATACACCTACCTCAACCGCGCGGCAGAGCGGTATCTGCGGCTCACTGCCGACGAGGTGGTGGGTAAGACGCTCGGGGCCCTCTTTCCCGGAGATCCGGCCGAACAGGACTTCGGCGGCCCCCTGCGTCGAGCGATGGAGAACGGCGAGGTCACCTACGTTCGCGCGTACCACGCGACGCTCGATCTCTGGCTCGAGACCCGCACCTATCCCACGGTCGAGGGAATCGCCGTGCACATGCGCGATGTCTCTGACCTCGAGCGTCAACGTCGCGAGCTCGACGAAGCGACGCAGCGTGCGGTGCGCATGAGCTCTCTGCTCGATATCTCGAACGAGGCCTTCATCACCGAAGACCTCGAGTACCGAGTGACCTACTGGAACAGCGGTGCGGAGCAGATCTACGGGTGGACGAGAGACGAAGCGATCGGCCGCGATATCCGTGACCTCATCTACGACGACGCCACGCGGTTCGACGAGCCCGCCGCGACACTGGCGGCCACAGGAAGGTGGTCGGGAGAGCTGCAGCAGCGCTCGAAAGACGGCAGGCGCATCATCGTCGCGTGCCGCTGGCAGGCCATCGTCGATGACGAGGGACGACCGACGAGCTACTTCGCCGTCAACTCCGATGTGACGGCACTCCGCGAGCAGCAAGAGCAGCAGAATCGCGCCCGACGCCTCGAGAGCCTCGGCACGCTCGCGGGCGGCATCGCACACGACCTCAACAATGTGCTGACTCCGTTGCTCATGTCGGTGCAGCTCTTGCGCACCATGCAGCCCGCGCGCGAGCAAGAGGAACTGCTCGACGGCATGCAATCGGCGATCACCCGGGGTGCGAACATGATCAGCCAGGTGCTCTCGTTCGCACGAGGAGTCGAGGGAGCTCGAGATGCCGTGCACGCTGCCAGCCTGATCGATGAGCTCGGAACGCTCACTCTCGCCGTGCTGCCGAAGTCGATCGACGTCGAGATCGAGCACGCAGAGGTGCCGCCTCTCTGGGGGGATGCGACCCAGATTCTGCAGGTGCTCGTCAACCTCGTGACCAACGCTCGAGACGCCATGCCCGACGGCGGCACGCTGCGCATCTCCGTGCAGGAACAGGAGGTGACCGCGAGCCCGGAGGGGCGGTCGGTTCTCGAGCCTGGGCGCTATGTGGCGGTGGCGGTCGAAGACTCAGGCCTCGGCATGAGCCCCGACGTGCAGAGTCGCATCTTCGAGCCGTTCTTCACGACGAAGAACCCGGGAGACGGAACGGGGCTGGGTCTGGCGAGCAGTCTCGCGATCGCTCGCAGTCACGGCGGCTACCTCCAGGTGCACAGTGAAACAGGAGTGGGGTCGCGATTCACCCTCTTCGTCCCGGCGGTGGACGACACCCAGAAGGCGGATGCCGAGACCTCGATTCCTGACGTCGAGCTGATGAGCGGGCACGGGGAACTGGTTCTCGTGATCGATGACGAGGAGAGCATCCGCACGATCGTGTCGCAGACCCTGACGCGCAACGGGTACCGCACTGTGCAGGCGCAGAACGGCCGTGACGCGATGGCGCTGCTTCACGAGCACGCTGGCAGCGTGCGACTCGTCTTCACCGACATGATGATGCCGATCATGGATGGAGCGGCGACCGCGACGTACGTGATGGAGAATCACCCGGGCGTCGCGATCGTCGCCTCGAGCGGGCTCTCGGCCTCCGCCGCGGTCGACAGAGCCCGGGATGCCGGTGTGCGGCACTTCATCTCGAAGCCGTTCACCGCCGAGACGCTGCTGCGCACGATCCGCGACGCCTTGATCGAGGAGTCTCCGCCGGGCTAGAAGGGGAACAGCACGGGCACGAGCAGCGCCGCGACCGCGAGGACCAGCACCATGATCGGCAGCCCGAACTTCCAGTAGTCGCCGAACTGAAGGCCCGCTGGCGACATGATCATGAGATTGGCCGGGGTGGCGACCGGGGTGAGCAGCGCGGCCGCCGACACTACGGCCACGCCGAGCAAGAACGGAAGCGGCGAGACGCCGAGCTCGTAGGCGACCGAGATCGCGATGGGCGCGACGATGAGCGCGGTGGCCGTGTTGCTGATGAGCTGGCCGAAGATGAGCGTCACGACCAGCAGCGCCGTCATGACCACGTGCGGCCCCAGTGAGCCGACGATCTCGACAATGCCGGTGGCGATGAGGTCTGCCGCTCCGGTCTCGGTGATCGCCGTCGAGACGGGGATCATGCCGCCGACGAGCAGCACGGTCGTCCATTGAATGGAGCGGTGCGCCTTCTCGATCGAGACCACCCTCGTGAGCACCATGGCGCCCGCGGCGAGCAGGCCGGCCACGGCGGGCGGCACGATGCCCGTGGCGAGCGCGATGACCATGAGCACGAGCACGATGAGCGCCGTGTAGGCGCGCGGGCCGATCGGAGCTGCCTGGCGGCGGATCTGGTCGGGAGCATCCACGACCATCACCGACGGGTCGCGCAGATTCGCGTCGAGGGCATCCCAGCGGCCCTGCACCAGAAGAATGTCGCCGGCCTCGAGACGGAGGCCGGTCTGATCACCCACGTTCTCGCCGCCGCGTTGAATCGCGACGATGATGAGATCGCCGCTCTCGGTCACCATGCCGGGCCAGACCGGGTCGCCGATCGCGCGGGAGCGGGGAGGGATGACGATCTCGGCGACGCCGTACTCGGCGTCGAGCGTTGCCCAGTTCGCCGCGACCGTGCTCGTGCCGACGCCCTCGAGCTTCGAGTCGTCGCTGACGGCCCTGATGGCTGTCGGGGTGCCCTGCAGGATCAGCACGTCGCCGACGCGGATCGGTGCGGCTGCGTCGCGCGGCCCCGGCTTCGACGGCGACTGGATTGCGATGAGCGAGACGGGGGTCGGCGCCTCGAAGACGATCTCGCCCTCGGTCTTGCCGATGAGCGGCGAACCGGAGAGCACGCGCACGCGTCCGAAGGGCTGCGCGTTGCCGAACTGGCTCAGCAGCGTGCGTGCGTGGTCGCCCAGATCGGTCGACAGGGTCGTCGGGATGCGGGCCGGAATGAGGCGGTTGCCGAACAGCACCGTGATGAGGATCGTGCCGGCGACGATGGGCACGCCGACGAGCCCGAACTCGAAGAAGCCGAAAGCCCGGCCGGTTTCTTCTTCGGCCAGCTCGGACATGATGACGTTGACGGGCGAGCCGGTGAGGGTGAGCAGTGAACCGGCGTGGGCCCCGAACGCGAGCGGCAGCAGCAGCCGCGCCGAGGCGATCGACATCTTCGTCGCGATCACGACGACGACGGGCAACAGGGCGGCGACCGCCCCGTTGACGCTGATGAGCGCGGCGAGCACGGCGACGACGATCATGATGATGATCGTGAGCGTGCGCGAGCTGCCGCCGCCGCTCGCGATCAGGCGCTGGCCGGTCCACGCCGTGAGGCCCGACGAGTCGAGACCTTCGGCCACGACGAACAGGCTCGCGATGAGGATGACGGCCGGATCACCGAAGCCCGCGAAGGTCTGACCGAGGTCGAGAATGCCCGTGGCATAGAGGGCGAGCGAGGCGCCGAGGGCGATGAGGCCGACCGGAATGCGGTTGGTCACGAACGCGAGCACCACGATCGCGAGAATCAGCATGGTCATCGCGATATCGCTCACGGTCAGACACTAACTGAGCCGGGCATTTCTTCGTAGAGTGAATATCGCGGAGAAGGCATCGCCGCGCATCAGGTCATCGAAAGGACCACCACCATGGACGGATTTCTCGGCAATGTCTGGGACTTCGTTTTGCTCTTCTTCATCTCGTTCGCGTTCATCGCCTACTTCATCACGCTCTTCAGCGTGGTCGTCGACCTGTTCCGCGATGAGTCGCTCAGCGGCGGCTGGAAGGCCGTCTGGCTGCTCTTCATCTGGTTCGTTCCCTTCGTGACGCTGTTCGTCTATCTCATCGCGCGCGGCGGCGGCATGGCGAAGCGCAGCCAGTCGCAGGCGCAGAAGCAGCAGGAGGCCGCCGCCGAGTACATTCGCGGTGTCGCCGGCACGAGCCCTGCTGACGAGATCGCCAAGGCCAAGGCGCTGCTTGCCGATGGCACGATCTCGCAGGCCGAGTTCGACGCCATCAAGACGAAGGCGCTCGCCTAGGTCGTAGCGCTACTGCAGTGACGACGTGAGGCGGGCAAGGCTGTCGCGCACCTTCTCGCCTCGCGGTCGTCGCACCCACTCGTCGAGCTGCAGCTCGCGGCTCTGCGCGCGGTACGAGGCCTCGATCTCGCGCATGCGCTGCACGAAGTCGGCGCCGTGCACCATCACCGAGACCTCCATGTTGAGGCTGAACGAGCGGATATCCATGTTGCTCGAGCCCACGATCGCCACGTCGTCGTCGATCGTGAAGTGCTTCGAGTGCAGCACGGTCGGGGCGCGGTAGAGGTAGATGCGCACCCCCGCGCGCAACAGGTCTTCGTAGTACGAGCGCTGCGCGTGGTAGACGAAGAACTGGTCACCGACCTCGCTCACATAGAGCTCGACGAGCAGCCCGCGCGATGCCGCCGTGATGATGGCGAGCTGAATCGCCTCGTCGGGCACGAAGTAGGGGCTCGTGATGCTCACTTGGCGCTCGGCCTTGTGGATGAGCGTCGTGTACAGCTTGAGGTTGTTGTCGTTCTCGAAGCTCGGGCCGCTCGGCAGCACTTGCGCGTCGAGCAGGGTGGGGTCGTCGCCGAGCACGACCGGAGTGGTGTCGAGCGGCAGCAGCTTGTCGGTCTCGCTGTACCAGTCGGTCACGAAGACCGCGTCGAGCTCGCGCACGACCGGGCCCTCGAGCCGCACCATGACCTCGTGCCAGTGCAGGCCCCGCTTGATGGCCTTCTTCTTGCCGTAGTTCGCCGCGACCATGTTCTGCGAGCCCGTGTGGCCCACGCGCCCGTCGACGACCACGAGCTTACGGTGGTTACGCAGGTCGGGCCGCTGCCACTGGCCACGCAGCGGGCGCAGCGGGAGCATCCCGTGCCATTCGGCGCCCATCGCGGCCAAGCGGGCGAGGGTCGGCTTGCGGGCCGGCGACAGGATGCTCATCAGGTGGTCGCTCAGCACGCGCACCGTGACCCCGCGCGCGGCCGCCCGCTCGAGCGCCGCGAAGAACGGCTCGGTCGTGTCGTCGAGGGCGAGGATGAAGAACTCGACGTGCACGTACGACTGCGCCGTGTCGATGTCGGCGGCCATCGAGGCGATCGAGCCCTCGTAGTCGTCAGTGAGCTCGGCCCGGGTGCCGCCGACCATGGGCAGGGCGCCGAGATTCTCGTTCAGACGCACCGATGAGCCCAGCCACTCGGGCCACTCGTCGCGGTGGCTCACCCGGTCGAGGCCCTCGGTGCGGGCGAGAATGAGCTCGCTCACCTCACGCTGCTTCTCACGCCGACGCTTCGGCAGTCTGCTGAGCCCGACGAGGAAGAAGGCGATCGCGCCGAGGTAGGGGATGAAGATGATCGTGAGCATCCACGCGATGGCCGTCGACGGTCGGCGTCGCGCTGAAATGAGAATGACCGCGATCGACCCCAGCACGACGTGCAGGGCGACCGCGATGATCGCGATGAGGTCGACCGGGTCGGCACTCACCGGGCGCGCTGCCTCGGCACGACGACCTTCTTGAGAATGAGCAGGATGCTCGCGACGACCGGCGAGGCGACGAGCGCACCGAGCAGGCCGAGCAGCGTGCCGCCGATGACGGCGCCGATGAGCACGAGCGAGGCCGGAATGCTGATGGCCTTGCCGATGATGCGGGGCGAGATGAAGTAGGCCTCGAACTGCATGTAGACGATCATGACGATCGCGACGATGAGCGCCGTCGCCGGTGACGTGAAGAGCGAGACGAGCACCATGAGCGTGGCGCTGATGAGCGGGCCGATGACCGGAATCAAGGTGATGAAGAGCGCGATGAAGGCGAGGATGCCCGCGTAGCGCACCCCGAGAACGCTCAACAGAATGAACGAGAAGAGGGCGTTCATCGCCGCGATGACGACCTGCCCGCTCAGGTACTTGCCGATCGAGTCGAAGATCTCTTCGGCGATCTCGGCGAAGCTCTCGCGCTTCGAGCCGGGCACGAGGTCGTAGAGCGCCTGCTTCATCGAGTCGAGCGAGGCGACGAAGTAGAGCGTGATGACCACGACGAGCAGCACGCCGAAGCTGCCGTTGATGATGTCGGCGCCGATGCGCAGGGCGCCGCCGCCGAGCGTGATCCAGAGATTCGGGTCGGCCGAGGTGAGGCGCACCCACTCGAGCAGGATGAAGGGGTAGCCGTTGAACTGGTTGTCGAGATCGAGGAACCAGCCCTGGTTCTCGATGTCGTTGAGGTTCTCGGGCAGGGTGCGGGCGAGCTCGGTGGCCTGCTCGATGACGATCGGCACGATGAGCACGAGCAGCACGGCGACAACCGCGAGGAAGGCCGCGAGCACGAGGCCGATCGCGGCCGCCTTGGGCAACCCGCGCCGTTCGAGCCGCGTCACCACCGGGTAGAGCCCGAGGCTGATGAACGTGGCCAAGAAGATGAGGGTGATCGTGTAGGCGAGCTGCGAGATGGCGGCGCCCAGCAGCAGCGCGAGCAGCACGCCGAGGGTGCCGATGAAGCCGATCGCGAACGGCCCCGACCGCAGCCAGCTCGCGCGAGCGCGCACAGTGTCGGAACCCGGGTCGGCGTCGGCAGCGGGGGAGGGGGCCTCGGGGGGCATGGGTCGTCCTCTCTGACTGCCGCCCGTTGGCCGACAGAATCCTCGTCACCATATCGCCCAGAACGCAAAGCGAATAGCCTGAGCCCGACACTTCGTCAGCACTCGCACGAGAAACGGAAAGCCCATGACCAGCCTGTCGGTGACCACCTCTACCGAAGCACCCGCCTCTCTCGACGTCGACATCGTCGTCGTCGCCGTGCGGGCCGGGGCCGACGGCCCCGAGCTCGTCTCGCACCCCGATCTGGCGCACCTGCAGCCGCACCTCGCGACGGTGGGCGCAACCGGCAAGGCCGACGAGCTCGTGCGCTTTCCGACGCTCGACGGCTCGCGCGCCTCGGTGGCCTTCGTCGGTGTCGGCAAGGCCCTCAACGCCGTCACCGCACGGCAGGCTGCCGGCTCGGCCGTGCGGCAGCTGGCCGGCGCTGGTTCCGTGGCGCTCGCCTTCGGTCTCGACGACGAGGCCCACGTGCACGCGATGATCGAAGGCGCGAGCATCGCCGCCTACGCCTTCACCGACTACCGCCAGAAGACGGCGTCGAAGGTCAAGGCACCCGTGCAGTCGGTGACGGTGTGCACGACCGCGACCGTCTCGGCAGAGGCCATCGAGCGCGTGCGCATCGTGAGCGAGCACGTCGCGCTCGTGCGCGACCTCACCAACCGCTCGGGCGGCGACCTCTACCCTCAGTCGTTCGCCGACGCCGCGACCGAGGCGGCCCAGGGCGCTCCGGTCACCGTCGAGGTGTGGGACGAGAAGAAGCTCGCGGCCGAGGGCTGCGGCGGCATCATCGGCATCGGCCAGGGCTCGTCGCGGCAGCCGCGCCTGGTGAAGGTCTCGTACTCGCCGGCCGGGGCCGAGAAGCATGTGGCGCTCGTCGGCAAGGGCATCACGTACGACACGGGCGGCTACTCGCTCAAGCCGGCCGAGGCCATGAACGGCATGCAGAACGACATGGGCGGCGCAGCCGTCTCGCTCGGACTCGTGCTGACCGCGGCCCGACTCGGGCTGCCGGTTCGGCTCACCGCCTGGCTCTGCATGTCAGAGAACCTCGTCTCGTCGACCGCGATTCGCGTCAACGACATTCTCACGATCCGCGGCGGCACGACCGTCGAGGTCATGAACACCGACGCAGAGGGGCGCCTGGTCATGGCCGACGGCCTCGTGCTCGCGAGCGAAGAGCAGCCCGACGCCATCATCGACGTCGCGACTCTCACGGGCGCCGCGATCGTGTCGCTCGGCCGTCGCACGGTCGGCGTCATGGGCGACACCGACCTGGTCGGTGCGATCGTCGCGGCGGGAGAGCAGACGGGTGAGCCGCACTGGCACATGCCGCTGCCCGAAGAGCTGCGCTCGCAACTCGACTCGCGCTTCGCCGACATGGCGAACCTCAAGGTCGGCAACCGCGATGGCGGCATGCTCGTCGCCGGCATCTTCTTGAAGGAGTTCGTCGGCAACGGCGCAGACGGCAACCCGATCCCGTGGGCGCACCTCGACATCGCGGGCGCCGCGGTCAACGAGGGCCCCGGCTACGGGTACCTCGCCGAGGGTGCGACGGGCGTCTCGGTGCGCACGCTGCTCACGGCGATCGAGCAGCGCTTCACCGCGTAGCGCGCAGACACGAAGAACGGGCCCCGGCGGAGAGCATCCGCCGGGGCCCGTTCGTGTCGTTCGCTAGTCCTTCTTCTCGTCCGACTCCGGGTAGCCGACGTAGAGGTCTTCCTTCTGGAAGCCGGGCATGCGGCGCGCGGGCACGATCGCCAGCGCGGCGAGGCCGCCGAGCACGAGCATCGTGGTGCGCAGCGCGGTGAGTCGCGATTCGGTGAACTCTTCGACGGCGAACGCGATCTGCTCTTCTGTCGCGTCGGTGCGGTCGGTCAGCACCTGCTCGAGCTGCGCGTTGGTGAAGAAGTTCACGTTGTCGAAGTTGAGCTGCTCGACGATCTCGGGGGTGAAGATCTCGGAGTCGTTCGCGGCCGAGTAGGCGCTCGAGGTGAGCAGGCCGACCGCGAAGGCCGACGCGACGGCGATGCCCGCGCTGCCCGAGAGGTTGTGCGTCAGACCGCGGATCGCGCCGACGTCGCCGGCGTTCTCGGCGGGCGCCGAGGTGAGCAGCGAGTTGAACACGAGGGCGACGACGCAGCCTTGCGCCAGGCCGAGCACCACGAGACCGAGGATGACAGATGCCTGGCCCCAGTCATTCGCGATCGTGAACGACAACCACACGAGCGCCAGGGTGACGACCGTCATGCTGACACTCGCGATCGTGCGTGGCGCGAATCGGCTGTAGAGACGCGAGACGAGAGTGTTCGCGATGAAGATCGAGATCGTGTACGGAATGACGGCGAACGAGACCTCGATGCCGACGAAGCCCTGAACGACCTGCATGTAGAGCGGCATGAGGAAGCTCACGGCCGTGCCGACGAAGAGCATGAGGCCCATGACCGTGACAGTGGCACGCTCGGGCCGCGTGCCCACGATGTCGAGGTTGACGAGCGGCACCTTCTGCTCGGCCATGCGCTTGCGCGTGCGGCTGAGGAAGAGCTGCGCGAAGATGACGGCCGCGACGAAGAAGAACGGAACGACCGAGAACTCACCGATCGAGAGGGGAGCGTTGCCGGTCGCCGTCAGCAGGCCCCAGTCGTTCATGACGCTCATGCCGAAGCTGATCAGGATGATCGAGATGGCGGCGAGCATGCCGCCCGTCCAGTCGACGATGAGGTTCTTCTGCGGCGGCACCGGCTTGAGCAGGAAGCTCGCGGCGAAGTTGATCAGGCCGATCGACGCGACGAGCACGAACGACCAGCGCCAGCCGATCGTCGACGCGAACTGACCGGCGATGAGCAGCGAGACCACCTGGGCGAGAGGGATGCTCGCGGCGAAGTAGCCGATCGCCGAGGCCTGCTGCTTGCCCTGGAAGCTCGCCGCGATGATGATCGTCAGCGCCGGCAGCGTGATGGCGTTCGAGGCACCCGTGATCGACTGGGCGATGAAGAGCACCGACCCGTCTTGCGCTGTCGCGATGAGGATAGCCGCGAGCGCGGGGATGATGACGCCGATGCGGAAAGCCAGCACGGGGCCGATCTTCGCCGTGATCTTGGCTCCGAGCAGAAGGAAGGCCGAGACAGCGAACGTGCTCGCCGTGTTCGCCAGACCCACCGTGGTCGGCGAGATGCCGAGGTCTTCGGTGATGCCGGTGATCGAGACGTTCCACGCGTTGAACGCCAGCTGCACCTGCGCGAGCATGACGACGATCAACGGGAGCCAGGACGACCTGGTCTCGACAACGGAACCTGCGGACATGGGGGTGGTCCTCCCGCTCGTGGCGCGCGCGAGTGCGCGCGCTCATTGCGGTAATCCTGCACTACGAAAGCGCGCTTCGCGAGAGGCAGAAACAGTCGATTGTGCACGCGACTCGACAGGGCTACTGTCGCCCCCATGGGCAAGCCTGCGCGCCGGCGTTCGGCCCTGGCCTGTGTGCTCGGCGCGGTTGTTCTCTGCGGCATGCTCGCGGGGTGCGTCGTCGCGCCTGAACCTGCGCCCGAAGCCCCCGAGGCGGAGGCAGCACCGGCGCTGCCGCTCGAGCAACTGGCCGCGTTCAGCGGCATCGCGGCCATGAACGCAGGGTCGAACTGCTCGGGCACGCTCATCGACACTGGCACAGCATCCGGCCCCGCCTACGTTCTGACCAATGGCCACTGCACGGGCGACGTGGGTCGTCCTGCTCAGCAGACCACGCTCGGCATCGAATGGGGCGGCACGGCCGAGTTCTTGCGGGCCGAGGGCTATGGCGAACGCCTCACGGTCGAGGTCGTCGAGCTCGCCTACTCGACCATGCGCCACACCGACACGGCCATCGTGCGCCTCGACGCGACGCTCGGCGAGCTGCAAGAGTTCGGGCTGCGCGCGGTGCCGATCGCGGCGTCAGAGCCAGCCGAGGGCGACGCGGTGGTCAACGTCGGCGTGCCGGTGCAGGGCCTCGACTACGACGACTGGGTGCTGCGGCGCGGGGACTGCACTCTCGGCGGCCAGCACACGCTCATCGAGTTCCAGTGGCTGTGGTTCGGGGTCTGGGCGAACGACTGTCCGGGCATCATCCAGGGCTCGAGCGGCTCACCGCTGCTGAGCGTGGATGCTGACGGCGAGCCGCGCGAGATCGTGGGCCTCATCAACACGACGTCGGTCGGTTCGACGGCCGCGATGGGCGGGGCCTGCTGGCTCAACCGCCCGTGCCAGGTGACGGCCGACGGTGCCGTGATGGTCGAAGGGACCAGCTATGCGCAGAGTGTGGCGGGCATGGGGTCGTGCTTCGACGCGCAGGGCCTGTTCGCCATCGGCGGCGACTGCCCTCTGCCCGTGTCGAGCATCTGGGCCGAGGGCTCGGGCGGATCGTTCCGCGGAGGCGGCGAGCCCGATTCGACCGGGCGCGTGCCGTCGACGAGCTTCGTGGGGGCCGAGGCGGGTGAGGCCCGCACGGCCCTCGTGCCGATTGGCGACGCTACCGCGTGCCTCGAGCCCGCCACGTATGCCGGGGCCGCACTCATCGATCTGCCCGCGGGGGGCGAGGTCTGGGAGCAGCTCGGCGTGCCGCTGCCGGTCGATCTGCCCACCGAGGAGGGCCGGTTCATGGTGTGCGCCGTTGCAGGCGACGACTACGCGGGCGCGGCATCGCAGCTCTTCGCCGTCGACCGCACGCCTCCGGTTGCACCGGCAGGGGCGGTCGTGGAAGATGCCGGCGACGGCGCCGTGATCGTGTGGCCGCGCATCGATCCGCCCGAGGTCTCGACCGTGCGCTTCATCTGGGGCGACGCCGACGAGCTCGACTGCGATGACACGGCCTCGTTCCAAGAGTTCTTCACGGTGCCGCTGTTCCTGGCGGCCGACGAGCTGCCCGTTCGCTACTGCGTCTACGGTCTCGACGAGGCGGGCAATCGCACCGAGGTCGAGATCGTCGACATCGAGGGGCCCTAGGGGCGGTTAGCGCAGGTCGCGCAGGCGCGCGCTCGAGGCGCGATCGTCGCCGCCCCGACGCTCAGATCCGACCGCGATGACGAGCAGCACGAGTCCGACGACGGCGAGTGTGATCCACCACGGCATGGCCTCGATGCCGCGGCCGATCTGCACCGAGAACGCGAGCACGTTCTCGATCGGCAGCACGATGATGCCGAGCACGAACGGCGCTGCCAGCCGCCAGCGCACGCCGACGATGATGGCGACGAGAGCGATGGCCATGACGAGCACGGCGCGCCAGGTTTGCGGGTCGGTCGCGGTCGCGAGCATCGAGGCAAAGACCAGCACGACGATGCCGGGCCCCAGCAGCTGCCATGACCCCGTGCGGCCCACGGGCCAGTGGTGGAGGGGCGCTGGCCTGGCCGTGCTGTGTCGCAGGCCGAGGGCGCCCGCGACGAGCAGCATCGCGCCGAGCGGCAGCGAGAAGGCCTCGACGCGCAAGAACTCTCGCGTGCTCCACGCGGCGATCGCGGTCGCGAGGGCGAGCGCGAACAGCACCCACGGGCGGGGCAGTGTCGTCGCCGTGCGCTGCTCGCGCGCGACGGCGGCGACCATCGTGATGAGCAGGGCCAGCATGAGCGACCAGAGCACGGCGACGGTGAACTCGTCGACGGCAACGGCTGTCCAGCTGGCGACCGCGACGGCCGCGATCGCCGGTACGAGCGACCACCGTCGTTGCGCAGCGCCTGCCCCGCGCGCGAGCAGCAGCCCGGCGATGCCCATGGGCAGCGCTCCCGCTGCAGCGATCGCGATGACGATGATCACGGTCGGCACCGTGGTCGCGACGGCATCGATGCCGAGCCCGACACGGGCGGCCTGCGCGGCGCCCGCGAGACCCGCGGCGATTGCAGCCAGCAGCGTCGGCGTCGCGAGGGCCGCCAGCCGACCGTCGAGGGCGCGGATGCCCGCCCCGAGCCCGGTGAGCACGACCGACGCGGCCACGAGGCCGACGGCTCGCCCGGGCGACGCCTCGACGTCGAGCGCGAGCACCGCGAGCAGCGGCACGATCGCTGCGAGCAGTGCACCGCCGTAGAGCCGGGGCCGAGGGGTGCCGCGCGCGGTGAGCACGGCGGCCACGGCGGCCACGCCGAGTGTCGGCGGCAGCAGGTGGGCTTCGAGCGAGGTCACGCGGAGCACCTGCCAGAGGCACCAGAGGGCCGCCGTCGCCGTCCCGCCGGACATCCACCAATAGAGAGGTCGACGGCGCACGGCCGCCGCGATAGCTGCACCCCCGGCAAGCAGGGCGAAGACGATTAGCGCCGTCGGGGCGCCCGCCGCCTCGCGGCTGAAGCTCAGCAGCACGGCGAGGGCCGCCGTGAGCAGGGTAGAGAACTCGATGCCCTCGCCGACCGCGGTGGCGTGCTCGGCGCTCATGCCGCGAGCCCTCAGCAGGGCGATCGCGCGCGGGATCACCGGCAGGGTCAGCGCCACGACCGCCGCGATGGCGGGCAGCACGACAGGCGAGCCGCTCGTGACGAGCAGTTGCGCCCCGAGGTTCACGAGCACGACCGCGATCGACGGAATGATGAGGGCGCCTGCGAGAGCTCTGATCACGATGCCGAGGCCCGGTCGTCGGGTCAGCAGCAGGCTGAGGGCGAGCACGATCATGGTCGAGGTCGAGAGGGCGACCCAGCCGCTGCGCTCGACCACGACGAGCACGACCGCCATCGCGAAGGGCACAACCGAGACCACGAGAATCGTGATCCAGCGCACGGCGTCGAGGCGGCGCACGAACGTCGCGGCGATCGCGACCAGCAGCCCGGCCGTGGCGGTGAGGCTGAGCTGCGCTGGCCCCTCGATGGAGGCGAGCGACAGCGCCGACGCGACGAGCACGAGCGCGTAGGCGTAGCCGACGGCGAGGTGGGCCGGTCGTAGCACGCGC
This sequence comes from Actinomycetota bacterium, assembly GCA_005778835.1. Lineage (GTDB taxonomy): Bacteria > Actinomycetota > Actinomycetes > Actinomycetales > Microbacteriaceae > Microcella. The sequence goes on along the minus strand of SXMG01000136.1, from coordinate 25,018 downwards.
GGCACGGTGCGCGCCACCGCGGCGAGTGCGACGAGCGCTGCTGAGCCGAGCGCGACAGCGAGCGGCACCGACTGCCACGACAGAGAGGCGGCGATGATCAGCGCGAGGTGCGCGGCCAGCACGATCGGAGTGCGATCGGCGAGAGCAGACCGCCGAGCACGATCGACAGCGCTGAGGACTACCGCGCTCGCCGTCACGACGATGATTGCGGCGACGGCGCGCGTGCCTGCGTCGACGACCGTGAGTCCCAGCGCGCCCAGGCCCGCGAGGCCGAGCAGCCAGAACGCCATCGCTCGTCGCACACCCGTGGTGCGGGTGGCGCGACCCGCGCGTGCGGCGAGCACTCGTGCTTGCGCGCCGAGCCCGACGCTCGCCATGACCAGTGAGAGCACGACGGCCACACCCGTGTCGGCGTCGAGGGTCGCCTCGCTCAGCCACTGTGCACTGAGCAGGGCGCCGAGCGCGCCGAGCGCGGCGAGCGCAGCATGCGGTGCTATCGAGAGCGCGGCGACGCTCATCGCCCCCACGAGCACAGACCCACGATGCGGCGCGCTGCGAGCGGAGGAGAGCGTCGAGACCAGCAGGAGGCCGACGATCGCCGCGGTGGGAATGAGCACGATGCGTGCCGACTCGGCACCGAACGTCGACGTGTCGATGGCGAACGTCGCGAGCACGAGTGCGGCGGGAGCGCTCGCGCCCGCCGCGAAGCTCCAGAGCCGACGGGGCGCGTGACGGGCTGACCGCGCGGCGACTGCGCCCGCGCCGAGCAGGGCGGCGGCGAGGGCGAGCCACTGCTCGTCCCCCTCGACCAGAATCGCGAAGGCGGCCGCGGCGAGGGCGACGAACCCGACGACCTGCACGCCGACGAGGGCGAGCCGCTCGATCCGCAGCGCGAGGGAGCGCCGCGACTCGAGCGCGGTCGCGCCCTCGAGCAGGGCGAGTGCCGCGAACGCGGTGCCGAGCGGGCCCCACAGCGACGGCAGCAGCCCGCCGAGCGACGCGCTCGCGAGCAGAGGAACGAGGGCGAGGGCGATGCTGCCGGCGAGCATCCACACCCGTATGCGCGAGCGCAGGCCGAGGGCGAGGGCCGCCGCGCCGCCGAGCAGTGCGAGCGCCGTCGTGACCGACCACGCATCGACGCCCGGTGCCAGCACCGGGGCGAGCGTCGAGCCGGCGAGAGCGGCGAACACGAGCGCGAGAGCGCCGATGCACTCGGCCGAGACCCGCAGGCCTCGCCGCATGAGCGCGGGCGCTGCGAGGGAGAAGAGCGCCAGGGCGACCACGAGAATCGCGCCGCGCGCCGCCGGGTCGGTGAGGTCGGGGTTCAGCAGCGTGAACACGATCGCCGCGAGACCGATGAGGCCGGCGCCGGCGACGGCGAGCACCGACTGCAGGGTCGTGCTCGCCCGCGGGGCGGCAAGCGGTTCCGCGACGGGTGGCGTGGGTCGCGCGGGTGCCGGGTCACTGGTGGCGGCAGACGTGGCGCGCTGCAGGGCGTGGCGCGGCACCCGTGCGACGGTCGCCTGCAACGCCGTCAGGGCTTCCGCGGCGGCGGCGGCCGATTTCCAGACCTCGACGCCGGCGTCGCCGCGCAGGTCGGCGCCGCACTGAGGGCAGACGCCCGCGACGAGGCGTCGAGAGCAGACGGGGCACTTCGTGGCGTCGCGCAGCCGGGCGACTGTGAGCGTGCTCCAGTGCGAAGGCTCGCCGATCGTGGCGGTCACGACTGCTCCCTGTCACTCGCAGGGTCGCCCTCGGGCACCCACACGAGAATGTCGCCCGGCTGGCACTCGAGCACCCGGCAGATGGCGTCGAGCGTCGAGAAGCGCACGGCCTTCGCACGCCCGTTCTTCAGCACGGCGACGTTCGCGGGCGTGATGTCGATGGCCGCCGCGAAGTCGCCGACCGACATCTTCTTCTGCGCGAGCTGCACGTCGATGTTGATGATGATGGGCATCAGACCACCTCGGCGAGGTCGCTCTCGAGCTGCGAGGCCTGTCGCAGAAGCCCGCGCAGCACGACAACCAGCAGGGCGAGTATCGCGCCGATGACGATGCCGAGCGCCGCGAGCAGTGTGATCGAGGGCGAGGCGGCGCCGACGATCGTGAGCAGGATGATCGAGCCGAGCACGATGACGGTGGCGACGATGATCGCCGCAAGAATGACGTCGACGTAGGCGAAGGCCTTGGCATTGAAGATGATGCCCTCGCGCGCGAGGGTCAGCAGCCGCCAGACGCACGCGAGGGCGACTTGCAGGCACAGCACGAAGAGGGCGGCCGCGATGACGCCGGGCCACTGCAAGAACGCGAGCGGCGGCAGAGCGTCGGCCATCTGTGCCGCAACGATCGGTACGACGACGGTCTGGCAGAGCAGCAGCAGTGCGAAGAGCACGGCGATGAGCGACTTGAGCGAGACGATGGTGATCCGGTGCATCGCGTTCCTATCGATTGTCGAGTGGTATCTATCGACAAACGATACATCATGCTGGGTCTCCACTGCGCACGCTGACTCAACGGGGTGTCAGCCGCTCTGTGCTGAGCAAGGTCAAGTCGGTCAGTAGGAGTCGATTGTCTGTTCAGACGGAGCGGCGCCCCACTGAGCAGCGACGCCTTCAGCCGCTCGAGCGAGCACGGCGACGTCGGCTCCGACGAGCAAGAACGATGCACCCTCACGCGCATAGTCGCGCGCCAGGCCAGCATCGAACGCATTCACTCCGACCGGTTTGCCCGACGCTCGCACTGCCGCGAAGGCTCGGCGCACGGCTTCCACCACCTCGGGGTGAGACTGCTGGCCGATCAGCCCCATCGATGCCGCGAGATCGCTCGGGCCGACGAAGACGCCATCGACTCCGTCGACATCAGCGATCTCGGTCGCCGCCTCCACTCCAGCGATCGTCTCGATCTGCACGAAGAGAGCGGTGTAACGGCCGGCGTTCTCGAGGTAGTCATCGATGCGGTTCCACCGTGCCGAGCGTGCGAGTGCCGACCCCACGCCGCGAACGCCGTGCGGCGGGTAGCGCACGGCAGCGACGGCCGCTTGCGCTTCGTCTGCGGACGACACCATGGGCACGAGCAGGTTCTGCGCGCCGAGATCGAGCACTTGTTTAATGACGACCGCGTCGTTGGAGGGCACTCGCACCACCGGAGTCGTCGCGTACGCGGCAATCGCCTGCAGCTGGGCTGCAACGGAGTCGAGAGTGAGCGGCGAGTGCTCCATGTCGATGAGCACCCAGTCGAGCTCACCACCGGCGACGATCTCAGCGACGAGGGGGCTGCCGGTGCACAGCCACATGCCCGCAAGGGGGCGGTCAGTGTCGGCGAGCCGATCACGCAGGGTCGGGGCTAGACGAAGCGGCACGAGATGCTCCCCAGGTCGTTGTAGTCGGCGACCGCAGTGTCGCCCGCCGAGAACCAGACGGGCCGCGTGAACGACCCCGCCAGTATGTATTCGCCGGCTTCAAGCCGATCGCCATGCTGCGCCAGCTTCGCCGCCAGCCACGCGACGCCGAGCGCGGGATGCCCGAGCACACCCGCCGCTACGCCGGTCTCTTCGATCGCTCCGTTGCGGCTCAGCGTTGCCGCGATCCAGCGCAGATCGAGCTCGCGGGGGCCCACGGGACGCCCCCCGAGAATCAAGCCGCCGTAGGCCGCGTTGTCGCTGATCGTGTCGACGATCGTCCGGCCCTCTAGCTCGAAGTGCGAGTCGAGCAGCTCGAGTGCGGGTGTCACGTGCTCGGTCGCGTCGAGCACATCGTCGATCGTGAGCCCCTCGCCTTCGAGTGGGCTCTTGAGAACGAAAGCGAGCTCGACCTCGAGGCGGGTGTTGGCGAAGCGGGCTGTCGGAATCTCGTCTCCGTCGTGCCAGACAGTGTCGTCGAACATGATGCCGTAGTCGGGCTCGGTGATCCCGGTCGCGAGCTGCATGGCGCGCGAGGTGAGTCCGATCTTTCTGCCGATGATGCTGCGGCCCTCCGCGAGGCGGCGCTCACGCCACGCGCGCTGGATGGCGTACGAGTCGTCCACCTCGGCTTCGGGGTGACGGGCAGTGATGCGGGGCAGCATGGAGCGCTGGCGTGTCGCCTCGGCCAGTTCGGCGCCGAGGGTGTCGATGAGGTCGGGCGAGAGCATCCGGTCAGCGCTCCTCTCCCGCCGGATGGCTGGCCTCGTAGCGGGCCCTCCAGTCGGCATTCATCGGGAAGAGTCCGTCGAGCGGATGCCCTTCCGACACCCGCGCCGCCACCCACGCGTCCTCTTCCTCTTGAACGAGGGCCGCGGTCACAACCTTGTCGACCATGCCGCGGGGAATCACGATGACTCCGTCGGTGTCGCCGACGATCACATCTCCTGGTTGCACGGTTGCGCCTCCGCACGCAATCGTCACGTCGTGCTCCCAGGGCACATGAGCTCGCCCCAGAACAGCGGGATGGCCAGCAAGCGCGAAGACGGGCATCGTCAGGGCAGCCAGAGCATCGACATCTCTCACGGCACCGTCGGTGACGATTCCGGCTGCTCCTCGCGAAACGGCACGAGCGGCAAGGATGTCGCCCAAGGTGCCTGCGCGGCTATCGCCGCGCGCCTCGATCACGATCACTTCGCCCTCGCCGACGTCGTCGAACAGGCGCTTCTGCGCGTTGTACCCGCCGCCGTGTTCGCGGAAGAGGTCTTCACGGAGCGGCAGATATCGCAGGGTGCGGGCGACTCCGACCAACTTGGCGCCCGGGCGCACAGGTGTCACCCCCTCGATCGAGACTCCCTGAATGCCGAGGGCGCGCAACTGCGCCGAGAGGCCTGCCGTCGGTGCGGCGAGCAGGAGCTCGCGCAAGGCGGGCTCGAGGGGCTGCGGCGTCGTCATGGGTCTCCTTGATGATCGCGACACTAGTGAAGGCCGAGGTAGGCCTCGAGGGTCGGCGGTGTCGCCTGCAGCAGCGGCTCGGTCAACGTCTCGCCGGGAAACTCGCTTGCCTCGAAGAACCAGCGGTTCGAGGCGGGCATGCCCCAGAGCTGCGCGCGCTTCGGATTGCTGACGTCCCACCGCAGGGGCTCGTCTTCGAGGTCGATGAATTGATAGTGCGTCGTGAACAACTCGATGCGGTGCTGGTCGGGGTCTCGGAGGTAGAGGAACAGTGCGTTGCTGATGCCATGGCGTCCGGGCCCACGGTCGATCTCGTCGCCGAAGCCCTTCGCCCCTGCGACGTCGGCCGCATGCAGCAGCGACAGGCCGTCAGGCACGGTGTAGGCGAAGTGATGCAGTCGAGGCCCGCGGCCGTTGGTGAACACGAGATCGTGAGTGTTGCCCTTGACCTCCATCCAGGTGCCCCAGAGTTCATCCGTGCCATCAGTCGCGGTGTACTCCGACATGCGCATGCCGAGTCCCATCCAGAAGTCGGTGGCGGCCTGCACGTCATAGGTCACGACCTGGTAGTGGTCGAGCCGCTGCGGGGCTCCGGCGACGAACTCATCGAAGGCCTGCATCTTGCGCGGCACCGTCTGCATCGAGCTCGTGAGCTCCATATGGGTTCCGACGGGGTCGCGAAACTGCAGAGTCGGGCCCTGAAAGGGTTTCTCGACGCGCTCGTGTTCGATGCCCGCTGATGCGAAGTGCCTTTCGGCGGCGATGATGTCAGCGTCGGTGCGCACACGCAGACCCACCCGCAGTGCCTTCGCGTCGGTGCCGCGCTCGAGCACGAGACTGTGGTGGGCGGCCTCTTCCAGCCCGCGCAGGTAGACGGCATCATCGGTCTCTTCGGTCACGACTAGCCCAATCACGTCGCGATAGAAGTCGCGGCTCGCTTCGAGGTCAGTCACAGATAGTGACACGTGGCTGGCGCGCGTGATTGCGAACGGCGGTGAGAAATTGGTCATCGGCAGCATCAATGCCTCCTCAGTGTTGGATCGGATGCCCTCATGGTGCGTCCAGGATGGTCTCCCGTGGAACTACCGGTTGCCGATTGTCGCCATAGTCGGAGCCTATGGAAAGCCGCATCCACTAGTGTCAAGTTATGGAACTGCGGGAGCTTCGCTACTTCGTGGCTGCCGCCGAGGCCGGTTCGTTGACCGCGGCCGCAGCGCAGCTGCACCTCTCGCAGCCCCCGTTGACGGTGGCCATTCGCAAGCTCGAGAACGAGCTCGGCACGCCCCTGTTCGTTCGCAGCTCGCGCGGCGTCGAACCGACGAGCGCCGGCCGCTTCCTGCTCGATGCCGCCTCGCGCGTGCTCGGTGAGGTCGACGACATCGTCGCTGGCGTCCAGCGGTTCAGCGCGGGCACGGTCGGCTCGCTCACGATGGCTGCGGTGCCCGCGGTGATCTGGCACTGGGTTCCACGCCTGCTTCGCGAGCACGCGGTGCGAGCGCCGCACGTCGAAGTGCAGCTCGTCGACCCGCCGCCGTGGGAGGCCATCGAACTCGTGCTCAGCGGCCGAGTGGACCTTGCTGCAGTGCTCGTCGCCGACAACGATCGATTCATCGCCCGTACTCGGGAAACTCTCGAGGTGATCGACGGCGGCGCGGTCCGCATCGTCGCGGCCCTTCCCCCCGGTAGCGACGACGCCGACGACGCCTACCCACTGAGCGCACTCGCGGACGTGACGCTTCTGCTGCCGCGGCGTATGGCAGCAGTGCCGAGCCTGCCGGAGGCGATGCAGCGGGTGCTCGACTTCAGCAGCGTGGAGCCGGGGCGAGTGAGAACGACCTCGACCCTTCAGGCGAGCATCCCGCTCATCGAAGCCGGCGTCGGAGTCGGTGCGCTGCCCGATGCCGACGGTTGCAGCCTCGTCCGTTTCGACATCGTCGTCCGCCCATTCGATCCCGAACCGGAACCTCTTCGCCTGCTCGTGCTGACGCGCCCGGGTGCCAGCGCCGCGAACCCGGCGCTCGCCGGCCTCCTCGACACTGTGCACGAGACGATTCCCTAGCGGTCGCGCCGTGCCCGCCACTGCGCGAGCAGAGCGCGACCGTAATCGTTGCCGTTCGGATGACGGAGCGTGCTGTGTACATGGAATCTCGCCGGCAGGGTGTTCGATAGCCACACGCCCGCGTGATTGTCGAGCTCGGCGAGGATCACCGGACTGTGCACACGGAAGTAGATCGGTTCGCTGCCGTCGGTCGCCCCGTACCACGAGAACCAGGTCTCGTCGAGGTGCGCGTCGTACTCCCCCATCGTCGCCGCTCGTTCGGGCGAGGCGAGGAGCAGGTGAAAGTCTTCGACGATCTCGCGCAAGAGAGCGCGTTGACGTCGGTCGAGCTCGGTCACCGGAATGCCCTCGTACGGGACGACTCGGTTGTCGCGAAACGCCCCCGCCACGTGGCGCTCGTCGGCCGGGTGCAGGCGGCCTTCGGGCATCGTGGGGTCGAGTACTGACGGATACACGACGGCCTTAGCGCGCTGCTCGGGGTTCAGCGATGACGCCAGAGTGACAGCGGTCTTCTCGCGTGTGTCGAAGATCGGCCTTCGAGCGTCGTCGCTGAGAGCGGGCTCGGCGCCGATGAAGACAGGAGCGATAACCTCGCGTCCGCCGACCGTCAGGAAGTTGAGTGCTAGGTGGTGTCCGAAGATCTGGAAACCCCAGGGTTCATCGATCGACGGCGTGCCGAAGAACGAGAACCAGTAGCTGCGCTCGTTCATGATCGACGGCAGATCGACGAGTTCACCGAGGAACCCGTTGAGCTCCATCGCTTCGCGCACCTGCTGGTAGCCCTCGGGGCTCAACGCAGCGCGCAAGAGCTCGTGCACGTGCTCGACGACATCGTCGGAGTGGTCCTCGAGGCGAATGCCAACACGGTGGAAGACGAACTCGGGGTTGCTCCACGCCCGCCACTGCCGAGCATCGAGCGCGTGCATCGCTGCGGCGCGACCGGTGTCATCGAGGGCATCGACGAGGCGGCGTGCTGCCCCGACCAGCGCGGGGTCTGCTGAACCCTCGGGGGGAAGCGTGTAGAGCGCTTCCTGCACGACGCCGTCGCTCGTCACGCCGACGAACTCCTCGTCGTAGAGGGCGTTCCAGTCGGCGAGCAACTGCTGCAGGAACGGGTTGTCCTGGCGGGCGGCAGTGAACTCCTCATAGGTCATGCCCCGCCACGGCGCGAGCGACTCGTGATCATGCTCATAGAGATAGTCGCGAAAGCTCGCCTCGCCCAGCAGCACGGCCTCCTCTCTCCCGCTCACCCGAGCGGTCGTGAAGAACCCGTCGATGTCCTCGTCGGTACGGTCGGCCATCGTCGCGATCAGATCGGCAGATTGAAGAGGCGCTTGGCGTTGCCGGAGAGCAGCAGCTCGCGCTCTTCGTCGGTCACCTCGATCTCGTTCTTGAGGAACTCGACGCCCTGCCCCATCCAGCTGTAGAAGACCGGGAATGAGGACCCGAACAAGTAGTGCTCGGCGCCACTGATCTTCACGGCCGCTTCGACCTGGTGCTTGCCCCAGGAGTGTGGGTGGGTCATATCGAAGAAGATGTTGTTCTGGAGGTAGTGCCGAATCTTCTCGCCGCCGGTCGGATCGAGACGGTTCAGCGCCTCCTTCTTGACCGTGGCGTGCGGGGTCATGAGATCGGCGTTCGCGAACCAGTTGCCGCCCATCATCGTGTGGATGAACTTGAGGTTCGGGAACTCGTCGAACATGCCGCTGAAGAGCTCACGTCCTACCGCGGTCGCCTGGTCGACAATGCGCCCGAATTCGCGACGGAGGTTCGTGTAGTCGATGACCGACTTCCACTCGACGGGGAGCGGGGTGTGGTGCACGATCACGGGCAGGCCCAGCTTGTCGAGCACAGCGAGATAGGGCTTGAAGACCTCGTCGTCGAGGTAGAGCTGGCCGTAGTGGCAGGCCATCTGCACGCCGACAACGCCGAGCTCGTTCACGCAGCGCTCAAGCTCATAGAGGTCTTCCTTTCGACCCCAGGGCGGCACGCATGCCGTCGAGAACAGCCGCCCACCCGACCGCTGAACGATTTCGTGCGCGTTGTCATTAACAGCGCGGCAGGTTTCGATACCCAGCCATTCCTGCCACACGGGCACTCGCATGATGCCGTAGTCGACGCCGGCCTCATCCATTGCAGCGAGCTTCGCCTCAGCCGAGTAGTCACCGTCGACATAGTTGAGGTTCTGGAAGCCCTTCGGCTTCTCCAGGATCAGCTGCTTGCGGCCGTCGGCAGTCTCGCCCACGGTGGCGATCTCGCCGAACCCGCGCGGAGCACTAGTGAGGAAGCCGTTCAGAATCTTCTCGTTCGTGAAGAGATCTTCGGGCAGATGATGCACATTGATGTCGACGACCGTCATGGTTCCCTGCTCTCTGGATTCACGGCAACGCCGCCGCGCCTCTCACCCTAGACAGGGCCGGTGCGTCGGTAGCCTCACGATCGTGCACAGTTATGTTGCGCGATACGGCGTACGCGAGAAGCCTCCCGCTGGCTACCGTGATCAGCACCCACAGACGCCGATGTCCTGTCGGACGCCACGGCCACGATGCAAGGAGGCAACGATGCCACGAAAGTCAGTGCTGTTGAGAGCGGTGGTGCCGATCGCAGCGGCCGCTCTATTCCTGGCCGGATGCACGGCCACCGCCGAGCCGGAGGAGCCGGCCGCTGCCGATGCGACGCTCCGGGTCAACTTCGGCCAATTCCCTGAGAACTGGTCGCCCGGCCAGGAGATGGAAGGCGGACCCCTTCGCATCCCCTACGAGACTCTTCTTGTTCCTGGCGATGACGGTGCGCCCGCTCCGTATCTCGCGACCGAGTGGGAACTCACCGCCGACTCGCTGACCCTCACGCTGCGCGATGATGTCGTCTTCCACGACGGCGAGCCATTCAACGCCGAAGCAGTCAAGGCGAATGTGGAGCTCGTGCGTGACAGCGCCACTGCCTACTCGGGTCCGCTTCAGGTCGTCGAGTCGGTCGATGTCGTCGACGAGTTCACCGTGCGCCTCAACCTCACAGGACCGACCCCATCGTTGCCGACGACATTGACCTCGCGCGTGCTGCCTATCGGCAGCCCGGCAGCGATCGCCGATGGATCGATCGCTCAGGCTCCCGTGGGCACGTCACCCTGGGCGTTCGACGAGTCGAGTTCGATTCTCGGGACCAAGCTGTCGTTCCTCGCATTCGACGAGTACTGGGGAGACAAGCCGGGATTCGCCAATGTCGAGCTCTTCACCATCGATGACCCTGAAGCGGTCGCTGCCGCGCTGGTCAGTGGTGAGATCGACGTCGCAGACTCGGAGATTCGCGTCTTCTCGCGCTTCGAGGGCAGCTCGATCGAGACCTTGCAGTACCCCGCCATCCGCAACAACCTGTTCTTCTTCGACCGTGGGCCGGGAGGCGTCTTCGAGTCGGTCGAGGTTCGCCAGGCCATGTGTACGGCGATCGATGTCGAACAATGGGTCGAGATCGACGGTGAAGGTCAAGCTGCGACGCAGCACTTCGCCGAGGGAGAGCTCGGCTTCAACTCGGCGATCGAGGGCTACCCGACCGACGCCGCGCGGGCGCAAGAGCTCTTCACAGCGGGCGGCAGCCCGAACGTCTCGGTCGAGATGGTCGCGGCTCCGTACAACGCGCGCCAGATCACGGTCTACATGGAACAGATCACGGCTGCGCTCGGCAGTGTTGCGGTTACCGTGACGGAGCTCCCTCCGCCCGAGTACAACAGCACCTGGAACAGCGGAAGGTTCCCGCTCGGCCTCTCGAGCAATGAAGAGCAGACGCCGTTCGAGTGGTACAGCTCGTGGTTCGCCGGCGATGCTCCCGGAAACCCTTCGGGCGTGGAGAGCAGCGAGTTGAAGGCTGCGGCCGATGCGGCGATCGCGGCGGGCGACTCTGACGCCGCTGAGGCGCTCTGGGGTGAGGTGACCAAGGTCATCGCCGACGAAGCGCTCACCTGCGCTCACCTGCGTGGTGTCGAGATCCTGGCGTGGAACGGGGACACCGTCGCGGGCGTCGACGCTCCTCGTGAGCCGTGGGAGCCGAAGTCGGTCAACTTCCGTGACCTGACGCCCGTCTCCTAGCACTACCCGCCATCCCTACCGCCAGGGCGAGAACAGAAAGGACCGCATCCCACGATGCTGAAACTCATCCTCTACCGTCTCGCCCTGGCGGTACCCCAGTTGCTTCTCCTGTCGCTCTTCGTGTTCTTCTTGACCTACCTCATTCCGGGAAGTCCAGCTGGCGCGATCCTCGGGGCAGCGGCTACCCCTGAAGGCATCGCGCGGCTCGAAGCACAACTAGGTCTCGATCGCCCCTGGTACGTGAGACTTGGCGAGTTCTATGCCGGGCTAGTCAGAGGCGATCTCGGAAACTCCTACATCTCGGGACGACCCGTCGTCGAACTCTTCGTCGAGCGCATACCGGCAACGGCTTCGCTCATCCTCGCCGGCATGCTCGTCGCGGTGATCCTCGGGCTTGCTCTCGGCATTATGGGCGGTACCAAGCCCGGCTCGATCCGCGACCGCGTCGCAACGGCGTTCACCTCTGTTTCGATGTCGTTGCCTGAGTTCTGGGTCGGCATCGTGCTGCTGCTGATCTTCGCTGTGCAGCTGCGCATTCTTCCCGTCGTCTCGTACGTGCCGTTCGACGTCGATCCGTTCGGCTGGGCACGAGGACTCATCCTTCCTTCGATCGCCCTGGGTGTCGGGGGCGCTGCGCTTATCGCACGGCAGACCCGCACTGCCATGGCGAGCGCGATGTCGTCCCGCTATATCGATTCGTTGACTGCCGCGGGCGTGCCCCGGCGCCGCGTGGTGTTCCGCTACAGCTTCAAGAACGCCCTCGTGCCGGTGCTCGCTTCCACCGGTCTCACCGTGAGCATCATGCTCGGCGCCAGCTTCTCCGTCGAGAAGGTCTTCTCCTTCCCCGGTATAGGCGCTCTCATGATCCGCAGCGTCACCGGCAAGGACTTCGCCGTCGTGCAGGGCGGCGTGCTTCTGATCGCGATCATGATCATCCTCATCAACCTCATCCTCGATGTCAGCTATGGCCTCCTGAACCCGAAGTCGCGTCCCTCATGAGTGAAACTTCTACGACCCTCATCGCCGTCTCGGGCTCGGGACGCCACCAAGGCCGATCGTCAAACATCGGCCGCATCGTCGCACGCATGCGGAAGCAGCCCGGAACGATCGTCGCCGGTGCGTTCATCGTCGTGCTGTTTTTCACGGCGATTCTCGCGCCGCTCCTCGCTCCTTACGATCCCACGCAGGTCAACTTCGACAACATTCTCGAACCCCCGTCGGCGCAGTTCTGGCTCGGCACTGACGATCTCGGTCGCGATCAGCTCAGTCGATTGATCTTCGGCGCTCAGATCGTCCTCATCGTCGCTCTGGGTGCCGTGGTCGTTGCAGCGCTCATCGGCGTACCTCTCGGCTTGATCTTCGGATTCAACGGTGGGTGGTGGGACCGCATCGGCATGCGCTTCATCGACATGGCGCAGGCCTTGCCTGGCATGGTCATCGGTCTCACCGTCGTCGCGATCCTCGGCCGGAACATCATCATTCTCATGTTCGCCATCGGACTCATCGGTGCGAGCCTGTTCGCCCGCATGACCCGCGCCGTTGTCCTCGTCGAGCGCAACAAGCTCTACGTCGAGGCTGCTGAAGTTGCCGGGTTGCCGCGTCGCCAGATCATTTTCGGGCAGATTCTGCCCAACCTCGTGGGCCCGATCGTCACTCAAGGCACGGTGTTCCTGGGCTCTGCGATCATGATCGAGTCGGCGATGAGCTTCCTCGGCATCGGTCTCTCGTCGGATATCCCGACCTGGGGCGCCATGCTGAGTCTCGCGCTGGACAATCAGGCGGTCGCCCCCCACCTGACCTGGCCTCCTGGCATCGCCATCGTGCTCACAGTGCTCGCCTTCAGTGTGTTCGGTGATGGCTTGAACGATGCCCTCACGGGCGAGCGACGACGGCTCCCGAGGCTGGGCCTTCGCCTCGCCCAGGCCGAGGAGGAGCGCGCGGCGCGCGCGGCGGTTCCGACCGTGCAGGCGGCGATCGGGGCGGATACATCGTCGAGCTCTGGCGCCCAGCCGGTACTTGTCGCCCACGACGTGAGCGTGGCGCTGGCAATGCCCGACCGCACGCAGGCGCGCATCGTCAAGAACGTGAGTATCACCGTCGCGAAGGGAGAGATTGTCGGGCTCCTGGGCGAATCGGGCTCGGGCAAGTCAACCTTCGCTCGCGCGGTGCTCGGCATGCTGCCGCCTGGTACCTGGTTGGCGACGGGCTCGATCCGCTTGCTGGGTGAAGAACTGGCTCATCGCCGAGAGTCCGAGCTCGCTCACATCCGCGGCACGCGCATGGGGGCAGTCTTCCAAGACCCGATGAACGCGCTGTCGCCGGTGCACTCGGTCGGCATGCAACTGACGGAGCCATTGCGTCTGCACAAGGCAATGAACCGAGCGCAAGCACGTGCTCGCGCGATCGAACTTCTCGAGCGAGTTGGCGTGCGCAACGCGGCCTCGCGTCTCGACGACTATCCGCATCAGTTCTCAGGAGGCATGGCGCAGCGCGTAGCGATCGCCATGGCGCTCGCGGCAGACCCCGAGCTGCTGATCGCCGACGAAGCGACGAGTGCACTCGATGTGACGACGCAAGCCCAGGTGCTCGACCTGATTCTCGACCTGCGAGACGAGTACGGACTAGGTGTTCTCATGATCACCCACAGCCTCGGTGTTGTCGCAGAGACGTGCGATCGAGCAGCCGTGATGTACCGGGGCCGCATTGTCGAAGACTCTTCGGTCGAGACTCTGTTCCACGACCCGCAGCATCTGTACACACGCTCATTGCTGGCAGCGAATCCCGCGAACGCGGAGTCGAGCGGGCGCCTGGCGACCATCGATGGCGAGTTGCGCATGGAGATCGATCGGCAGCTCGACGCGTTCGAGGCTGACGAGGCCGGCGCATGAGCACGGCGACTGGCGACGCCATGACTCCTCTGCTGGAGGTGCGCGATCTGAGCGTGGGATACGAGACGAACGGCGGATTCTGGGGACGGCGCGGGATCGTGCCAGCGGTGGAAGGAGTGTCGTTCGAGATCGCCCCCGGAGAGACTCTCGGCTTCGTGGGTGAGTCAGGTTCAGGCAAGAGCACGATCGGCAAGGCGATCCTGCGGCTTGTTTCACCACTCGCAGGGTCGATCAGGTTCGACGGCCGAGATGTCGCCGACGATGGGCCACGGGCACCGCTGTCGTACCGGCGGCAGGTGCAGGCCGTGTTCCAAGACCCCTCGGCGTCGCTGAATCCCCGGCACCTCGTGGCGCATTCCATTGAGAGCTCGCTCCGTCGACATGGGGTGACCACTCGGTCTGAGGTGCGAGATCGTACGCTCGAGGCCTTCGAGATGGTGGGTCTTGACCGTTCGCACCTGCAGAGATTCCCCAACGAGCTCTCGGGAGGGCAGCAGCAGCGCGTCGCGAGGGCCCGCGCGCGCGTGCTGCGGCCGCGCCTCGTCGTCTGCGACGAGGCTGTGAGCGCTCTCGACCTGTCGACGCAAGGCCAGATCATCAACCTGCTCGCCGACCTGCAGCAGTCGACGGGAGTGAGCTATCTGTTCATCGCCCACGACCTCGGCCTGGTGCGGCACATCGCTCACCGAGTGGGCGTGATGTCGCAGGGGAGCCTCGTTGAGCTCGCTCCTGTCGATGACATCTTCGGATCACCGCAGCACCCCTACACCCGACGCCTGCTCGGGGCGACGCCCGCATCGAGCCCCGAGGGCAGAGACGAACGCCGCGCCCGGCGGCGCGAGTTCCGTGCCAAGGCAGAGGCAGTCTCGTGACGAGCGCGCACGACGCCCTGGATAGACTGACGGGCACTCGCCGCGCTGCAGAGGGAGGCCACGGCCATGGACCGGCTCGTCGTCATGCGCACGCTCGCTGCGGTTGCTCATTCGTCGACTTTCAGCGGAGCAGCGCAGGAGCTCGGCATTTCGCCTTCGCTGGTGTCGAGGCACGTCGCCGACCTCGAGGAGACGCTCGGGGTGAGGCTCGTCAACCGCACACCTCGGTCGGTGAGCCTGACAGAGGCGGGTCAGACCTACGCGGAGTTCGCCGACCGCATTCTGCTCGAGATCGAGGAGACCGACGAGCGGCTTGCCGGCCGACAAGACTCGGCAGAGGGCGTGCTCTCTGTCATCAGTCCGAAGTGGATCGGGCTCATGGACCTCGGCGCCGCGATCGGCGACTTCGTTCGGGCGCATCCCCGCATTCGAGTTCGGTTCGAGCTCGGGGGCATCTCCGATCGACCGTACGACTTCCTCGACCGCGGCTTCGATGTGGCTTTCCACGCGCGGGATCCGAAGGATTCGCGCGTGCGTGTGCGGCGCATCACCGACCTGCCCTTCCTGCTTGCCGCGTCGCCGGACTATTTGTCTCGTCACGGCACTCCGTCGACGATCGCCGACTTGCAGGAGCACACGCTTCTCGCCCACATGAGCGACGCGACGTGGCGGTTGACGGTCGACGACGAGATCGCCCATGTCAAGGTGCAAGACCCGCTGGTGGCGACGAATGCCTACCTCGTGATCGAGCAACTGGTCGAGTCGGGCCTCGGCATAGGGCTTATTCCGCGCCGCTCGGCGCGCAAGGCTCTCGACGCAGGAGAGCTCGTCGAGTTGCTGCCTCAGCACCCGGTGCAGTCTCGCTCGCTGTACGCCGTGCACGGCCCGGGAGGCCAGACGCCCGAGCGGGTCAAGGTGTTCCTCGCGTTCATGACCTCCTGGTTCCGCCAGCCGCACGACGACTGAGGTGCGACGAACCGACCGGTGCTGAGCGCTACCGGGAGGCGCGATGACCACGCTCATCACGCGCGATGTTGCGTACGCGCACGACGGCGTCGACATGATCGGGATGCTCGTCGCTCCCGAACACGCGGACCCGAAGCCCGCTGTACTGCTGTTCCACGACGCCTTCGGGCTCGGTGAGCTCGCGATCGCCTGGGCCCATGACTATGCATCTCTCGGTTATGCCGTCTTCGCCGCGGATGTCTGGGGTGGCCGCACCCAACCGACGTCGGTCGAGGAGATCGGGCCTCTCATCGGCTCGATGCTGGCAGACCGCCCTCGGTGGCACGCCCGCTCCGCGGCCGCGCTCTCCGCTGCTCAGGCCCTGCCAGAAATCGACGCGACTCGCATTGCCGCCGTCGGCTACTGCTTCGGAGGGTCGACAGCTCTCGAGTTGCTGCGGGTCGGTGCCGACCTTCGTGCTGTCGTCAGTGTGCACGGTGGTCTGGATCTTCTGGCGCCGGGATGGGAGTCTGCGCGTGCCGACGCCTCGGTGCTGATCTGCACCGGCGCCGATGACCCGATGGCGACCGCCGAGCAGCGTGACAGCCTCGTCCAAGGGATTGACAGTGCCGGGCTCGACTGGCAGCTCGACCTCTACAGCGGCACCCGCCATGCCTTCACGAACCCTGTTGTGCCGCGCGCCGCCAATCACCCCGTGCTCGGCTACAACGCGCGCAGTGCTCGCCGAGCCTGGCTCTCGACTGAGCGTTTGCTGGCCGAGGCGCTGCGTGGTGAAGGCGTCGACCCCGACGGGGCGCCGCTCACGTGACGCGGCCATCCGACCATCGCAGAACTGAACCGACTATGACGAAGGAATCCAAAGAACCATGACAGACATCGCGATCATTGGCGCCGGCCCCGGGGGCCTTGTCACAGCGCTCCGACTGCTGCAGCAGGGCGTCACTCCGACCATCTATGAGTCGGTTGCCGAGCTCAAGCCGCTCGGGGTCGGCGTCGACATCAAGGTCTACGGCACCAAAGAGATCGAAGAACTCGGTCTGCTCGAGGAGTTTCGCGAGATTTCGGTCGATGCGGTCGACTCAATCTTCTTCAACCACTACGGCCAAGAGATCTATGCCGAGAAGTGCGGCGTGCACATGGGCTATCTGCACGAGCAGCGATTCGTGCACCGCGGATACCTGCAGATGCTCTTCTACGACACCCTCGTCGAGCGCATGGGAGGTACCGAGCGCATTGTCCTCGGTGCTCGGGTCGTGAAGTACGAGCAGGACGCCGAGGGAGTCACTCTGCACCTTGAGCATCGCGATGGACGTACCGAGACGGTGCGACACGACGCGGTGATCGCGGCAGACGGCATCAAGTCGGCCATCCGCCAGCAGATGCACCCGACGCTCTCCGACCCGCACTACTCGGGCATCACCATGTACCGGGGCACCACACTGCGCGAGCCGTTCCGCGATGGCCACACCATTCTGCACATCGGAGACCCGCGCGTCTCATCGATGATCATCTACCCCATCGCGCACGATTTCGAAGGCTCGGGTCTCGACCTCATCAACTGGGTGGTGGAGTACGAGCGCGACGAGACGGTGGAGGACTGGAACCAGATCGGCAGCGTGGACGACATCGTGCCTCTGTATGACACGGTGAAGCTTCCCTTCCTCGACGTACAGGCACTCATGCGAGATGCCCGCGAGGTGTATCTCTTCCCCCTCATCCGCCACGAGCCACTCGAGAACTGGGTCGACGGACGAGTGGTGCTGCTGGGCGACGCGGCGCACGCGATGTTCCCGCGCGGGGGCAACGGGGTCTGCCAGGCGTTCCTCGACGCGCGCGTCATCGCCGAGAAGCTTGGCGAGCACGACGACCCCCACGAGGCTTTCGTCGCTTATGACGCCGCGCGG
The DNA here is from genome assembly GCA_005778835.1 of Actinomycetota bacterium. GTDB lineage: Bacteria > Actinomycetota > Actinomycetes > Actinomycetales > Microbacteriaceae > Microcella. Next base: position 7,399 of record SXMG01000136.1, on the reverse strand, counting down.
CGTGAACCCGTGAACCGCATCGTCATGTCGATGCGAGGCGAAGGGTACGAGGTCATCCGTCGCATGGTCGCAGAGCGCACGAACGGGAAGCCCTTCGACGACATCGAAGAGGTGCTGCCCCTCGCCGAAGCCGATGAGATCTTCAGCGGCTACCACCGTCTTGTCGGTCAACCGCGCCCGGGCTTCGAGGCTGGCGAGGCCACAGGGTTCCGCACGTGGGACGAGGCCTCGGCCCGTGCCTGAGGCGCGGCCGAGAGCGGTCACGGAAGGAGAAGAGACGATGAGTCGGGTCGACGAACCCGCGGCGAGCATCCGCGAGGAATTGATCGCCGTGGAAGGCCGCCGGCGACAAGCTCTCATCGATGTCGACGTGGATGCCCTCGAGATGCTGCTCGACGACGAACTCGTGCACATCCACGCGCCGGGAGTCGTGCACACCAAGGCGCAGCTTCTCGAGCACCTCGCGACTCGCCAGGCCTATCTCGACATCGAGCGCGGCGAACTGGCCATACGACTGGTGGGCGACGTCGCGATCATGACCGGTTCGCTCGTCAACCGGCTGCGCAACCCCGACGGCAGTGAGCGAACGCTGAGCGGCGTCGCCACACAGGTACTGCGGCGCGACGAGCGCGGGGAGTGGCGGTTCTTGAGCTTTCAAATGACGCCGACCGCCGAACAGGTGTGGGGCGCGCTGCCCTCGGAGCAGAACTCGGAAGGCGAGTCGTGAAGCTCGCCCGCTTCCGTGTCGACCAGGGGCCAGCTCGCCTCGGCCGCGTCGACGGCGACGTCGTGGTCGACATCACTGACGCGCTCGGAGTCGGTTCGTCGGTGAAGGAGCTGCTGCCGACCATTGTCGATCTGGAGCCGACGATCATCGCCGCAGAAGGCCAGCGACACCCCCTCGACGCGGTCTGGCTGTTGCCGCCTGTGGATGCCCCGCAGAAGTACCTGGGGATCGGCATGAACTATCGCGAGCACGCCGAGGAGGCTCGCAAGGCCGGCATCACGATTCCGGAGAACCAGTTCTGGTTCAACAAGCAGGTGTCGTGCATCTCCGGGCCCCACGACCCCATCGTGAAACCGGAGATCAGCGACCAACTCGACTACGAGATCGAGCTCGCCGTGGTCATCGGGCGCCGGTGCCGCCACGTGCCGGTTGAGCAGGCACGCGCGGTGATCGGCGGCTACCTCGTGGCGAACGACGTCTCGGTGCGAGATTGGCTGCAGAAGCGCTCGCCAACCTTCACCCTCGGCAAGTCGTTCGATACCCACGGACCCATCGGACCCTGGCTGACGACCGACAGTGAGATCGACGACCCCCTCGACCTCGGCATGCGGCTGACGGTCAACGGTGAGGAGCGCCAGAACTGGCGCACCGACGACATGATCTACGACATCTACGAGCAGATCGCCTACCTCACCCAGGTGATGACTCTCATGCCCGGCGACATCATCGCCACCGGTACACCCGCCGGGATCGGCGCACCCACCGGTCGCTTTCTCGTGGCGGGCGACATCGTGCGCGCCGAGATCGACGGCCTCGGGGCCATCGAGAACACTGTGATTGACGAGCCGCGACCGTGAGCGGTCGTCAATCGGTGCAGATCTCCGGCTTCGCTCACCGAAACCCGGTGCCAGCGGCCTCGCGCATCGGCCCCTATGTCTACTCCGGAGTGCTTGCCGGACGCGATCCGCAGACGCAGCAAACCCCCGACACCCTCGATGAGCAGGTCGTGCTGCTGTTCGATCGCTTTCGAGAGCTCATGCACGCCGTCGGCGGTTCGCTGGACGACATCATCAAGATCACCTTCTGGGTGCTCGATTACCGCGACCGCGAGGCGATCAATCGAGAGTGGGAGCGAGCTTTCCCCGACCCCACGAGCAGACCGGCGCGCCAGGTGATGGCTGCCCACCTCGACGAGGGCACGCGAGTACACGCCGACCTCGTCGCCATTCTGCCCCACGACCCGACGCTCGGCGTGAGCACGTGACGCCCCGGCCCGAGCCGGCAGGACCCTTCGCGCGCCCTGGTCGCCGCCTTCGCTTCACGGCTCGGCGTGCGACGGTGGTCGACACTCGCGAGGTCGCTCCGGCGATGATGCGCATCCGGGTCACCGGCCCCGATCTGCTCGACATCGAGAGCGATGGGCCGAGCGACCACGTGCGAACCTTCGTGCCCGACCCGAGCACGGGAGAGCTGATTGCCCCTGTCGCCGTCGGGCCCGACGCCGATGGCATCGTGCGTCCTGATCGCCCCGCGCACGGTCGAGATCTGACTCCCATGCTCATCGAACGTGACGGAACACACGTCGTGCTCAGTCTCGATGTGGCTCTGCACCCCGAGCCCGGGCCGCTCGGGGCGTGGGCGCGCGCCGCCGCGTCGGGCGACCCGCTCGTGCTCGTCGGGCCGCGCGGCACCAAGCGTGCCGTTCACGGCGCGGCGCGCATCCTGCTCATCGCCGACGCCACCGCCTTGCCGACGTCGGCGCGGTGGGCGCGCGAGGTGCCCGCCTCCACCGCCGTCGAGGTGCACGTACTCGCCGGCGCGGGCGCTGCCGGAGCGGCGTCGTACCTCTGCGAGCAGTCGGGCCGCGACGACCTCGTCGTTCACGAGGCGCCGACGGTCGAGCAGTTGCTGCTGCGTCTGCGCTCGCGTGGCGTCGATCAGGCCACCTACGTCTCAGCCGCGGGTGAGGCCGCCGCGATGGCCGAGGTGCGTCGATGGCTGCGTCACGAGCTGGAGCTGCCTAGAGAGCAGTACGCCATCTCGGGCTACTGGAAGCGCGGTGAAGCCGCGTTCGACCATCACGCGCCGCTCGACCCGAGCGACCCCGACGACTGACCTGCATGGCGGAGGATGGGGGATTCGAACCCCCGAGGGCTTGCACCCAACACGCTTTCCAAGCGTGCGCCATAGGCCACTAGGCGAATCCTCCTGGCGGTCGCACCGCAACGGTTCGACTTGGGCAATCGTAGCCGTAAACTGGGGGCGGCTCCTCGCGTGGCGCCATCCAGGCCAACTCCCCCAGGGCAGAAATGCAGCAAGGGTAACCGGGCTCTGGCGGGTGCGCGAGGGGTCCTTTTTTGTCGGTGGATGCTCGCCGCACGCCCCGGGACCATCGACCCTGGGCCCTCCAAGGCCACCGCCCTAGGCTGGGCGCAATGTCGCGAAGCATCTACATCACCTCCGCCGAAGGCAACTCGGGCAAGTCGACCGTGGCGCTCGGGGTCATCGACGCGCTCTCGCGGCGTGGCCAGCGGGTCGGGGTCTTCCGTCCGATAGCGCGGTCGCGCGACGAGCGCGACTACGTACTCGAGGTGCTGCTCGAGCACGACGGCGTCGCCGTCGGCTACGACGACAGCATCGGCGTGAGCTATGACCAGGTGCATGCCGACCCCGAGGCGGCGCTCGCGAGCATCGTCGAGCGGTTCCACGACGTCGAGCAGCAGTGCGATGCCGTCGTGATCGTGGGCAGCGACTACACCGACGTCTCGAGCCCCACTGAGCTGAGCATCAACGCCCGAGCTGCCGCCAACCTCGGGGCGCCCGTGCTGCTCGTGCTTGGCGGCCGCGACTCGTCGGAGACGAGCGGACGCGGGCTCGCCGACCCCGGCGCCCGAACTCCCGACGATCTGCGCCGCTCTGCCGAGGTGGCGCTCGCCGAACTCGAGCACGAGCACGCGCAGCTGCTGGGCATCATCGCCAACCGCGCCGACCCCGAGAAGCTCGACGAGATCGTTCAGACTCTCCGCTCTCTCGCGCCGGAGGCTGTCGTCGGCGCGATTCCCGAAGACCGTTTTCTCATCGCCCCGACCGTGCGCGCCGTCATGGAAGCCTGCGGCGGCACGTTCGTGCGCGGCGACGAAGAGCTGCTGCAACGCGAGGTGCTCGGGGCCGTCGTCGCGGCGATGAGCATGGAGAACGTGCTGCCCCGGCTCACCGAGGGCGCCGTCGTGCTCGTGCCCGCCGACCGGTCAGACGTGCTGCTCGCGGTTCTCATGGCGCACACGAGCGAGACCTTTCCGAGCATCGCCGCGATCGTGCTCTACGGCGGATTCGAGACGCCCGATGCGGTGCAGAGCCTCATCACGGGCCTCGACCCGAGCTTGCCCATCATCAGCGTCGGCACGGGCACCTACGACACGGTGCTGGCGATGATGGATGCCCGGGGCCGGCTCGCCGCCGACAGCCAGCGCAAGTACGACACGGCCCTAAGCCTCTGGGAGAAGCACATCGATGCGGCCGAGCTGCTCGACCGGCTCGAGGTCACGCGGCCCGACGTCGTGACACCCCTCATGTTCGAGCACGACCTGCTCGAGCGCGCCCGCAGCGATCGCAAGCACATCGTGCTGCCCGAGGGCGACGACGACCGCGTGCTCCGCGCGGCCAGCACACTGCTGCAGCGCGGCGTCTGCGACCTGACGAGTCTCGGCGACGAGCAGGCTGTGCGGGCCCGCGCCGCCGAGCTGGGGCTCGAGCTGGCCGCCGCGAGCATCCTGAGCCCCTTCGATGAGACGCTGCGCGATCGATTCGCCACGGAGTATGCGGCACTGCGCGCCCACAAGGGCGTGACCTATGAGACCGCGCGCGACGTCGTGACCGATGTCAGCTATTTCGGCACGATGATGGTGCACCTCGGGCTCGCCGACGGCATGGTGAGTGGTGCCGCGCACACGACAGCCCACACGATCCGCCCGAGCTTCGAGATCATCAAGACCGACCCCGGCGTGAGCATCGTCTCGAGCGTCTTCCTCATGGCGCTCGCCGACCGCGTGCTCGTCTACGGCGACTGCGCGGTCGTGCCCGACCCGACGGCGCCGCAGCTCGCCGACATCGCGATCAGCTCGGCGGCGACGGCCGCGCAGTTCGCGATCGAGCCGCGCGTGGCGATGCTGTCGTACTCGACCGGCGATTCGGGCGCGGGCGATGACGTCGAGAAGGTGCGCGAGGCGACGCGGCTCGTGCGCGAGCGGGCGCCCGAACTGCTCGTCGACGGCCCCATGCAGTACGACGCGGCGGCCGAGCCGAGCGTCGCGGCCTCGAAGATGCCCGGCTCGCCCGTGGCCGGCCACGCGACCGTCTTCGTCTTTCCCGACCTCAACACGGGCAACAACACCTATAAAGCAGTGCAGAGGTCGGCCGGTGCTGTGGCCATCGGGCCCGTGCTGCAGGGGCTGCGCAAGCCTGTCAACGACCTCAGCCGTGGAGCGCTCGTGAGCGACATCGTCAACACCGTGGCCATCACGGCGATTCAGGCGCAGCGCTCGGCGCCGCCGCCCACCACACCGATCTCGACCATCGGCGGGGTCGCCTAGTGCGCGTCTTCGTCGTCAACTCAGGCTCGAGCTCGATCAAGTACCAGCTCGTCGATGCCGAGAGCGAGAACGTCGTGCTCTCGGGGCTGCTTGAGCGCATCGGGCAGCCGGGCGGTGACGCCGTCGATCATGTCGACGGGATGCGCGTCGTGCTCGAACGCCTCGGCGACCACGCGGCGTCGATCGTCGCCGTCGGTCACCGTGTCGTGCACGGCGGCAGCGCCTTCACGGCGCCGACCGTCATCGACGATGAGGTCGAGGCCGCGATCGAGCAGATCAGCACCCTCGCGCCGCTGCACAATCCGGCGAATCTTGCGGGCATCCGGGCCGCCCGCCTCGCCATGCCCGACGTGCCGCACGTCGCCGTCTTCGACACGGCCTTCCACCAGTCGATGCCCGCCGCGGCCTCGACCTACGCGATCGATCGCGCTGTCGCGCTCGACCACGGGATCCGGCGCTACGGCTTTCACGGCACTAGCCACGAGTTCGTCGCGCGTCGAGCCGCACGCCTGCTCGATCGGTCGCTCGAGTCGCTCAAGCTCATCGTGCTGCACCTCGGCAACGGCTCGTCAGCGGCGGCGATCGACGCCGGCCGCTCGATCGACACCTCGATGGGGCTGACTCCGCTGCAGGGTCTCGTCATGGGCACCCGATCGGGCGACATCGACCCCGGGGCGCTGCTGCACCTGCTGCGCGCAGGGCTCTCGATCGCCGAGGTCGATGCGCTGCTCAACAGCCGTAGCGGGCTGCTCGGGCTCACCGGCTCGGGCGACATGCGCGACGTCGAGGCGGCCGTCGAGGCCGGCGACGCGGATGCTGCGCTCGCCCTCGAGGTCTGGGCACACCGCATTCGGCACTACGTCGGGGCGTACCTCGCCCAGCTCGGAGGGCTCGATGCCCTCGTCTTCACGGCCGGCATCGGAGAGAACAGCCCCGAGTTGCGGGCGCGTGCGCTCGACGGCCTGGCCCACCTCGGGCTCGGCGTCGACGCCGACCGCAACGCCGTGCGCTCGCGCGATGCCCGGGTCATCTCGAGCGAGGGAGCACCCGTGTCGGTGCTCGTCGTGCCGACGAACGAAGAGCTCGCGATCGCGCAGGCCGCCTCCGCCCTCGTGGGCTGAGTTGCCTAGAGCGGCAGTGCGGCGACGGGAGTTCTTCCCGCCACGACCTCGAACTGATGGTGCACGCCGCGGCCGCTCGTGACGAGTTCGGCCACGAGGTGCGCCACATCGGAGCGGGGGATGCTGCCCTCGACGTTCTCACCGATCTCGAGCATCCCGGTGCCCGGCTCGTCGGTGAGGCCGCCGGGCCGCACGATCGTCCAGTCGAGGTCATCGTGAGCGCGCACGGCCGCGTCGGCCTCCGACTTCGCCCGCAGGTAGACCTGAAAGCCGTCGTCAGAATCGGGATCGAAGCTGTCGGCTCGTCGCGACGAGATCACGACGAGGCGCTCCACGCCGGCCTGCACGCAGGCGTCGGCGAGCAAGATGGCGCCGTCGCGGTCGAGTGTGAGCTTGCGCGCGGCGCCGCTGTCGGGGCCGGCGCCCGCTGCGAAGACGGCGGCATCGCACCCGGTGAGCGCTTCGGCAAGGTGAGCGTCGTCGGTGTGCTCGAGGTCGATGACGACGGGAGTGGCGCCATCCGACTCGATGTCGGCGCTCTGCTCGGCCTTCCTGATGAGAGCCACGGGCTCATGGCCCATCTCGACGAGTCGTCGTGCGAGCAGTCGGGCGATCTGGCCGTGTCCTCCGGCAATAGCAATGCGCATGCGCCCACCAGATCAGGTGCGCCTCCGTGCGGCCTGTGCGCGCGTGCTGAGACCGTCGAGTGCCAGCGGGTGCGAGCGACGGCGGGCGAGCATCCACGAGGTCGACCCGGCGGGCATCCGCGACAGGGGTCGCGACTACGCTGGGGGCGTGGTCACCGCCCTCTACCGTCGCTATCGCCCCGAGACGTTCGCCGAGCTCATCGGGCAGAGTCACGTGACCGACCCGCTGCGCGCGGCCCTGCGCGGCGACCGGGTCAACCACGCCTACCTCTTCAGCGGCCCGCGCGGCGTCGAGCTCGGGCGCGACGGCGGCGG
>SXMG01000135.1 GCA_005778835.1 Actinomycetota bacterium | reverse complement strand
GGCGATCGCGGTGACGTGGTGCAGTCCTTCGGGGGCGACGGTCATGGTGGTCTCCTCTTCGTGCTCGCCTTCCATGGTATCCATGCAAACGCATAGAAAGCCAAAGGTATTCCCACCCCGGCGCGCGTTCAGATTCGCCGCTTAGCGTTGCCTCATGCTCGACCCCCTGCGGCAACTGCTGCGCCGCCCCGACCAGCCGGCGGAGTACTGCGCCACGATCGTGGTCATGAGCGCCGTGACGAAGCTGGATGCTCTCGCCATCGTCGCCCTCGCCGTCGACCGCCCCGTCGAGCGGCAGCGCACCATGCGACCCTTCGTGCCGCTCGACGAGCCGCGCGATGGCCGCGGAGCCTGGGTCGAGATCGAGATACCCAAGTTCGGCGAACCCCCGCCCCTGGCGATCGATGTCTACTCGACGGTGAGCGACGACCACGCGCGGCTGCAGGCTCTGACGCTCATGGCTCAGCTCGAGCAGTACACCGGCTGGAGCATCCGCCCCGATTTCACGGTCTGAGTCTGGCGTGCCGCGCAGCCGCGAATTAGCATCGCGTCAGAGGCGGCAACCCCGGCCGCCCGCAGACGGGAGAGACCGATGAAGTTCGAGATCGTCAAGGGCAAGAGCGCGACCCAGCCGTACTTCTGGCGCATCGTGTCATCGAATGGCCAGACGCTCGCGGTGAGCGAGAACTACGTCGCCAAGGCCTCGGCGAAGAGCGCCGTCGAGTCGGTCATGAAGAACGCGGCGGGCGCGACGGTCGTCGATCTGACCTGAGTCGGGGCTAGGGCAGCAGGCGCGTCGGGCCGCGGAACAGGTAGGTCGTCTCGCGGATCGAGCCGAGGCCCAGCATGAGCATGAGCACGCGCGCGAGCCCCATGCCGAACCCGCCGTGCGGCGGCACGCCGTAGCGGAAGAAGTCGAGGTAGAACTCGAGCTCTTCGGGCTCGAGTCCTTTCTCCTTCGCCTGTTCGATGAGCACGTCGATGCGGTGCTCGCGCTGCGCGCCGGTCGAGATCTCGACACCGTTGTAGAGCAGGTCGTAGCTGTTCGTGATGCTCGGGTCGCCGTCGCGGCGCATGTGGTAGAACGGGCGGATTCCGATGGCGTAGTCGGTCACGAACACGAAGTCGTGGCCGTGGTTGGCCTTCACCCAGGCGCTCAGTCGGCGCTCGCCCTCGGGGTCGAGGTCGCCGTCGGCGCGCGGAATCTCGTAGCCGCCGTCGGCGACGATCTGGCGCGCCTCGGCGAGCGGGATGCGCGGGAAGGGCGCGGTTGGCACGCTTAGCTCGACGCCGAACGCGGCCTCGATCGCGGCACCGTGCTTCTCGACGACAGCACCGAACGCCGCCGCCAGCAGCTGCTCGTGCATCGCCATGACGTCGTCGTGCGAGTCGATCCAGCTGATCTCGGCATCGATCGAGGTGAACTCGGTCGCGTGGCGCGAGGTGAATGAGGGGTCGGCGCGGAAGGCCGGAGCGATCTCGAAGACCTTGCCGAAGCCGGCGGGCTGCGCCATCTGCTTGAAGAACTGCGGGCTCTGGGCGAGGTAGGCCTTCGTCTCGAAGTACTCCATCTCGAAGAGCTCGGCGCGGCTCTCGGAGGCGCTCGCCATGAGCTTGGGGGTGTGCAGTTCGATGAAGTCGCGCTCGACCCACCAGCTACGCAGTGCGTGCTCGAACGTCGTCTGAATCTTGAAGATCAGGCTCGCCTCGGGGCGGCGCAGGTCGAGGAACCGCCAGTCGAGACGCTTGTCGAGGCTCGAGTCGTCGGCGATCGGCGTCTCGGCGAGCGCCTCGCTCACGACCTCGAGGGAAGCAATCTTGACCTCGATGCCACCGAGCTTCACGCGCTCGTCGTGCTTCAGCTCGCCCGTGACGCGCACCATCGTGCCGTGCGCGAGGCCGCCGATGGTCTCGGTGAGCGCGATCGCCGCCTCCTGCTCGTTCCGATCAGCGGGACGCTGATCGGCGCTGGCGTCGCGGTCGAGGCCAGAAATGGCCTCGCCTTCAAGCTCCAGCGCGCGGGTCGCCGGGTTCACGAGCTGCACGGCACCCGACTCGTCACGCAGAATGACGAACTGCACCTTCTTCTGATCACGCACGGTCTCGACCCATCCGGCGACGGTCACAGGGCCGTCGGGCAGGGGGGCGAGGTGCGCGATCACGGTGCGGGTCATAGCGCCCAAGCCTACCGGCGGTGAGCGAGGCTCCCGGCGGCGCCGCTGTGCCGCTCCGGCCGCCGCTCTCGGCGGCGACCAAGCCTGCGAACTCTAGACTGAGAGCATGCCCGCCGACCTGGTTCATCTCGTGCGCCACGGCGAGGTGCACAACCCCGATCGCGTGCTCTACGGGCGGCTGCCGCACTTCGGACTCAGCGACCTCGGGCACCGCATGGCGGCGGCATCCGTGACGCTGCTGGCGGGGCATCCGGTCAGCGCGCTCTATGCCAGCCCGCTGCAGCGCGCGCAAGAATCGGCGGCGCCGTGGGCCGAAGGCTTCGGTCTCGATGTGCGCACCGAACCGCGCATCATCGAGCCCACGAACCGCTTCGAGGGCAAGCGCATGAACGGCCGCACTCTCGCCGACCCGCGGCACTGGCACCTGCTGCGCAACCCGCGGCTTCCGAGCTGGGGCGAGCCGTTCGCCGACATCGCGGCGCGGATGCTCTCCGCCATGAACGATGCCCGCGACTCGGTCGACTCGGGCGAGGTCGTCATGGTCAGCCACCAGCTGCCCATCTGGATGGCGCACCGCGCTCTCGCCGGTGAACCCCTGCACCACGACCCGCGCAAGCGCCGCTGCTCGCTCTCGAGCGTCACGAGCTTCACGTGGGGTGACGGCCGCTTCACTGAGACCGACTATCAGGAGCCGAGTGCAGACTTGATCGCAGAGTCGACCGACCTGGGAGCAGTGTGAACCACCGAACCGCCGTGCGCCGCGCGAGCGCCCTCGCCCTCGCCGCGGCTGTCATCGTTCTCGCCGGCTGCACCTCGAGCGACCCGCTTGCGGAGCTGTATCGCGAGGGCACCGGCCAGGGCTACATCTCGGGCGACGGCGCGTACACGGTCATCGCGGCGGCCGACCGCGGCGAGCCCGTCGAGTTCTCGGGGCTCATCGAGAGCGGCGACTCGGTCTCGAGCGACGACTATCTCGGCGATGTGCTCGTCGTGAACTTCTGGTACGCCGGATGCCCGCCATGCCGTCTCGAAGCCGCCGACCTTGAGCAGCTCTCGCAGCGGTTCGCCGCCGACGGTGTCGGCTTTCTCGGCGTCAACATCTACGACCAGGCGCCGACGGCCCTGTCGTTCGCGAACGAGTTCGGCGTGACCTATCCCTCAATTCTCGACGTCAATGACGGCTCGGTGCGCCTCGCGTTCGCCGGCCAGGTCGCCCCCAACGCCGTGCCGACGACCCTCGTGCTCGACCAGCAGGGCAGGGTTGCCGCGCGCATCTCGGGGCTGCTCACCGAGCCGAGCGTGCTGCGGTCGATGATCACCGACGTGCTCGCCGAAGCGACCTGACCCGTGCTCGGGTCGGCGGTGGTGAACCCCATCGGTGAGATCGTGCTGAGCGGCAACCTGCTGCTCGCCGTGCCGATCGCGCTCGCCGCCGGCTTTCTCGCCTTCGCCTCGCCGTGCGTGCTGCCGCTCGTACCCGGGTACCTCGCCTACATCGGCGGTTTCACCCGGGCGGAAGAGTTCGAGCAGGGCCGCGGCCGGCTGCTGCTCGGGGTCGCACTCTTCGTGCTCGGTTTCACCGCCGTGTTCGTCGGCTTCTCGATCGTCTTCGCCACGGCGGGCCTGCTGCTGCTGCCGTGGCTCGATCTCATCACCCGCATCGCCGGCGTCATCGTCATCGTCATGGGCCTCGTCTTCATCGGCCAGGTGAGCTTTCTGCAGCGCACGCTCACGCCGCGCATCACGACGACCACCGGTCTCGCGGGGGCACCCCTGCTGGGCATCGTCTTCGGCCTCGGCTGGGCACCGTGCATCGGCCCCACGCTCATCGCCGTCAACGCGCTCGTGCTCGGCGAGGGCGATCTCGGGCGGGCGGCCCTCATCGGCACGGCGTACAGCCTCGGCCTCGGCGTGCCGTTCCTGCTCGTCGCCCTCGGCTTCCGCTGGGTCGCGGGGGCGACCGCGTGGCTCAAGCGCAACATCCGCGTCATCAACATCATCGGCGGTGCGCTGCTCATCATCATCGGACTCATGATGGTGACCGGTCTCTGGCAGCTGTTCGTCTCGAGCCTCTCGGCGGTGATCGGTGGAACCGTTACGCCCCTCTGACTTCCACGACAGCACGGAGCCTGACAAGAACGGGCCCGCGCCGCGGTCGACGATCGCGCAGCCCAAGCTCGACGCCGCCGGCTGGGTGCGCTTCGCCTGGCGACAGCTGACGAGCATGCGCACGGCGCTCGTGCTGCTGCTGCTGCTCGCCGTCGCGGCGATTCCGGGCTCACTGGTGCCGCAGCGCTCGGCCGACCCCAACGGCGTCGTGCAGTTCGAGCGCGACAACCCCGATCTCTTCCCGGTGCTCGACGCCCTGCAAGTCTTCGACACCTACACCTCGGTGTGGTTCTCGTC
>SXMG01000134.1 GCA_005778835.1 Actinomycetota bacterium | reverse complement strand
ATCCCGGAGGTGCGCGCCCTCACCAGCCTCGGCCTCGGTGAGGCGAAGGCTCTCGTTGACGGCGCCCCCGGTGTCGTGCTCGAGGGCGCGAACAAGGAGGCCGCCGAGAAGGCCAAGGCTCAGCTCGAAGAGGCTGGCGCCACCGTCACCCTCAAGTAGTCACCGACTGCTGACCCGAGAGCCCCGCCCGTCGAGAGACGGCGCGGGGCTCTCGTGCGTGGTGGCTCGAAGGGCGCTCAGCGCTGGGCGGGGCGCTGCGCCGCGGTGCTCGTGCGCACGGTCAGGGCCGTCGGCAGCAGCACGTGCTCGTCGGGCGGCGGTGCGTCGGTGTGCTCGAGCTGGCTGAGCAGCAGTTCGACGGCGCGTGCGCCTTGGCCGCCCGGCTCTTGCACGAGCGTGGTGAGGCCGAACATGCCCGAGAGCGGGTGGCCGTCGACCCCGATCACCGAAAGCTCGCCCGGAACGGAGATGCCCAGTTGCCGCGCCGCGACCATAACGCCGATGGCGATCTCGTCGCAGCCCGCGAAGATCGCGGTCGGTCGCGTGCGCGGGTCGCCGAGCACGGCGAGCCCGACCGTGAAGCCGCCCTCGATCGAGAAGTCGGCCTCGCGGAAGTCGTCGTCGATCGAGATGCCGGCGTCGGCGAGCGCGCGGCAGAAGCCCGTGTAGCGCTGCGAGTGCACACGAAAGTCCATCTGCTCGTTCTGGTCGCCGCCGATGTGCAGAATGCGTCGATGGCCGAGGCTGATGAGGTGCTCGGTGGCGAGCCTCGCTGTCTCGACGTCGTCGATCGAGAGCGAGGGGATTCCGTCGATGCGCCCGCCGATGCCGACGAGCGGCTTGCCGAGCGACTGCAGCATCTGCACCTCGTGCGGGCTCAGGTCGATGGTCACCGAGATGACCGCGTCGACGCGTTTGCGCACGAGGAAGTAGTCGAACACCCTGCGGCGCAGGTCGCGGTCGGTGCTCAGCCGGTACAGAGTGAGGTCGTAGCCGGCGCGGATCAGCGCGGCCTCGATGCCCTCGAGCACTTCGGCGAAGTACCAGCGGTTGATGTAGGGGATGACGACGGCGACGTTGCGGGTGCGGCCGGTGACGAGACTCGCCGCCGTGCTCGACACGACGTAGCCGAGCTCTGCAGCCGCCGACTCGACGCGTCGCCGCGTGTCTTCTGAGACGTAGCCCCGACCGCTGAGAGCGCGCGAAGCCGTCGATTTCGACACCCCGGCGATGCGCGCCACGTCAGCGAGGATGCTCATGGCCTCGGGCCCTCCATTGGACTGCGGCGAGTGGGTGGACTGCGAACTGCGGCGGCGGAGACCTCGAGGGTCGCGCTGTCGGGTCAGTGTAGCCCGTTTCGACGGCCTGTGGAACCGGTGCCACGTGAGAACGGTCTCACGGGGCCATTGTGCGGTCGGCGACCCTGGGTGCTCCCGGAGAGTTCCGCAACGGATCGATAACGGGCCTGGCCGAACGGGTTGCGCGCTGGTCAGGCGTGACGTACCGTGACCCTGGAACCGGTTGCCGATGTCGCGCCACGGCGGGGCGTCACAGCCGACCTCCACCACCCGCACCAACACCACCACGCGCGTCGCCTGACGTGCTGACCGACCTCAATGAGGAGGAAACACATGAGTTCCACCCTCCGACGCAGGCTCATTGCGCCTGCAGCGGCACTTGGTGCCCTCAGCCTGGTACTTGCCGGCTGTGCGGCCGCGACCGAAGAGCCGGGAGCCGGCGGCGACGCCGACTGCGCGGCGTACGAGCAGTACGGAACCTTCGAGGGCGAGAGCGTCGAGCTGTACGCGACGATCATCGACGTCGAGGCTGACGCCATGGTCGAGTCGATCGCCGACTTCGAGGCCTGCACGGGCATCGATGTCGAGTACGTCGGCACGCAGGAGGCGGAGACGCAGATCAACGTGCGCGCCGCCGCCGGTGACGCCCCCGACCTGATGATCATCCCGCAGCCGGGTCTGCTGCAGCGTCTCGTGGCCGACGGCTATGTCGTCGCCGCGCCCGCCGCTGTCGAGGCCAACGTCGACGAGTTCTGGAGCGAGAGCTGGAAGGGCTACGGCACCATCGATGGCACCTTCTACGCCGCGCCGCTCATGGCGAGCGTCAAGGGCTACATCTGGTACTCGCCCTCGGACTTCGAGGAGAACGGCTACGAGATTCCCACGACGTGGGACGAGATGGTCGCGCTGACCGATCAGATGACCGAGCGCAACGAGGGCCCCTACCGCCCCTGGTGCGTCGGCTTCGGCTCGGGTGACGCCACCGGCTGGGTCGGCACCGACTGGGTCGAAGACGCTGTGCTGCGCACGGCGGGCCCCGAGGCCTACGACCAGTGGGTCACGGGCGACCTCGCCTTCAGCAGCCCCGAGATCACGGAAGCGTTCGACCTCGTCGGCGACATCCTGCTCAACCCCGAGTACGTCAACGGCGGATTTGGTGGAGTCGACTCGATCGTCTCGACCAGCTTCCAGGATGGCGGCCTCGCGATTCTCGACGGCAACTGCTCGATGCACCACCAGGCTTCGTTCTACGAGGCTCAGTGGGGCGACGGCGTGACGGTTGCTCCGGATGGAGACATCTGGGCCTTCCTGACCCCGCCGATCGCTGAGGGCGACCCGTCGGCCGTCACCGGTGGTGGCGAGTTCGTCGCGGCGTTCAACGACCGTGAGGCTACGGGCGCGCTGCAGGCCTACATGTCGAGCGACACGTGGGCGAACAACCGCATCGCGCTCGGTGGCGTCATCTCGGCGAACAAGGGTCTCGACCCGTCGCTCGCCGGTTCTGACCTCGCCCGCCAGTCGGTCGAGATCCTCCAGGGCGAAGACACGATCTTCCGTTTCGACGCCTCTGACCTCATGCCTGCCGAGGTCGGTACCAGCTCGTTCTGGACCGGCATGGTCGACTGGGTCAGCGGAAACCGCAGCACCAGCGAACTGCTGACGTTCATCGACAGCACGTTCCCGTAACACGCCCGGCGGCCTTGCGCCGCCGTGGTGACTGACACAGACCTGGCCCATCGAGTTCTCTTGCTCGGTGGGCCAGGTCGTCAGGTAGCGTGTGTCTCGAACCACGTGTTGCTCAAAACCAATGGAGGTTTAACGCATGACGTCGGAATTCTTCTCCGATCTCGCTGCGAAGTTCGGGCTCATGTTCTTGGGGCTCGCCGTCTTCGCCGCCGCGGTCGGTGTCATTCTCTTCCTTGCCGATCGGGCCCCGAAACGGGGTCGAGACATCTGGCAGCTCCTGGCGTTCCTCGCTCCCGCGATGATCCTGCTGGGTGTCGGCCTCGTCTACCCGGCGATCAACACCGCGGTGCTCTCGTTCTTCAACCGCAACAGTTCTGAATTCGTCGGCTTCGACAACTACGTGTGGATGTTCACGGAGCCGACCATTCTCACCACCCTTGGCAACACCCTCATCTGGGTGGCGCTCGTGCCGACGCTCTCGACGGCTTTCGGCCTCGTGTACGCCGTCTTCATCGACAAGAGCAAGGGCGAGAAGGTGCTCAAGTCGCTCGTGTTCATGCCGATGGCCATCTCGTTCGTCGGTGCCGGCATCATCTGGCGCTTCGTCTACGAGTACCGCGCCGTCGGCTTCAGCGAGCAGATCGGCATCTTGAACCAGATCCTCGTCTGGCTCGGTCAAGAGCCGCAGCAGTTCTTGCAGAACTCGCCGTGGAACACCTTCTTCCTCATCGTCGTGATGGTCTGGATCCAGACCGGTTTCGCGATGGTGCTCCTGTCGGCCGCCATCAAGGGCGTGCCCGTCGAGATCATCGAGGCGTCGCGACTCGACGGCGCCAACGCCTGGCAGCAGTTCTGGAATGTGACGGTACCGGGCATCCGCGGCACGCTCGTCGTCGTCGTGACCACGATCTCGATCGCAACGCTGAAGGTGTTCGACATCGTGCGTGCCATGACCGGCGGCAACTTCGACACCTCGGTCGTCGCCAACGAGATGTACACGCAGGCCTTCAACCGCGGGGAGTTCGGGCAGGGCTCTGCTCTCGCCCTCGTGCTCTTCGTCATGGTGCTGCCGATCGTCGTCTACAACGTGCGCGTCCTGCGCCAGCAGAAGGAGATCCGATGAGCGACTCGACGACCCAAGCTGAAGAAAAGCTCGATCGTCCGCTCGGACAGAAGGACGCCGATTCACCGGCCGAGACCGAGCCGAGCCAGATGCGGCGCGTGAAGGAACGCCTCACCTCGCCCTGGGCGACCGCGGCGGCGATCCTCATCGCGACGCTGTGGACGATCCCGACCTTCGGGCTGCTGGTCTCCTCGTTCCGCACGCCGGAGGAGATCCGGTCGAACGGCTGGTGGAACATCTTCGTGAGCCCGAGCTTCACGCTCGAGAACTACTTCGACGTGCTCACGGTCTCCGGCGCTTCGTCGGCGAACCTCGGGCAGTACTTCGTGAACTCGCTCGTGATCGCTATCCCGGCCGCGCTGTTCCCGATCGCGATCGCGACGATGGCCGCCTACGCCTTCGCGTGGATCAAGTTCAAGGGATCGGGCGCACTGTTCGTGCTCGTCTTCGCGCTGCAGATCGTTCCGTTGCAGATGGCCCTCGTGCCGCTGCTGCAGATCTTCTCGCAGGTGCTCGGCATCAGCGGTACCTTCCCGGCGGTCTGGATCGCGCACACGATCTTCGGCCTGCCGCTGTGCATCTTCTTGCTGCACAACTTCATCAGGGAGATCCCCGGCGAGGTGATCGAAGCGGCCCGAGTCGACGGTGCGAACCACACCCAGATCTTCTTCCGCATCATCATTCCGCTATCGCTGCCGGCTCTCGCGTCGATCGGCATCTTCCAGTTCCTCTGGGTCTGGAACGACCTGCTCGTCGCGCTCGTGTTCTCGGGAGGCACGGCCGATGTCGCTCCGCTGACGCAGCGATTGGCTGAACTGGTGGGCAACTTCGGCCGCAACACCGAACGACTGCCCGCGGCCGCGTTCATCTCGCTCATCGTTCCGCTCATCGTGTTCTTCAGCCTGCAGCGCTACTTCGTGCGCGGCCTGCTGGCAGGGTCGACGAAGGGCTGATTCCGCTCACATCGAGAACCCCGGTGGTGCCGCCTAGGCTCAGCGCATGAGCATGGGTGGTGGCCGCCGGGGTTCTCGCGTGTCGAGCGGCGATATCGAGGCGCAGCGGGCAGCGAACGCCGAGGCGCCTCGGATTCCCGACCTGCTGCCGCGCATCGCGCAGCTCTTCCGGCCGCACCGGGCCGCGCTCGGCATCACCATCTCGCTCGTGCTCGTGTCGGCTGCGCTGAGCGTCGCGCCCCCGCTGCTCACCCAGCAGGCGTTCGATGTCGGGCTCTTCCCACCGGAAGGCACGCCGAACGTGCCGGTGCTGCTGCAGATCGTCGGCGTCATGCTTGCGCTCTGGGTGGTGTCGGCTGGCCTCGGCATCGCTCAGACGCACCTGACGGCCACGATCGGCAACAGCGTGATGGCGCAGCTGAGGGTGCGGCTCTTCGCCCACCTGCAGGCGATGGAGCTCGGGTTCTTCACTCGCACCAAGACGGGCGTCATCCAGTCGCGACTGCAGAACGACGTGGGCGGCGTCGCCGGGGTGCTCAGCAACACCGTGTCGAGCGTCATCGGCAACACGGTGACGGTCATCGCGGCCTTCATCGCGATGCTGCTGCTGAGTTGGCAGCTCACGATCGTCGCCGTCGTGCTGCTGCCCGTTCTCGTCGTCGCACAGCGACGGGTGGGCCAGGTGCGCGCACGCATTGCGACCAAGACGCAAGAGTCGCTGAGCGACATGACGGCGATCACGCAAGAGGCCCTGAGCGTGTCGGGCATTCTGCTGGCGAAGAGCTTCTACCGCCAGGAGAGCGAGGTCGAGCGCTACCGGCGCGAGAACGACACCCAGCGCGGCCTGCAGGTGCAGCTCGCGATGAGCGGGCAGTGGTTCTTCGCCCTCGTCAACGTGTTCCTCTCCGTGATCCCTGCCGTCGTCTACCTCGTGGCCGCCTGGCTGCTGCAGATGGATGTCGCCGTCACCGCCGGCACGATCGTCGCCTTCACGACAGTGCAGGCCCGCCTCACCTTCCCGCTCATGGGTCTCATGCGCGTGGCGCTGGACCTGCAGACGAGCGGCGCGCTCTTCGCTCGCATCTTCGAGTATCTCGATCTCGAGCCGCGCATCGTCGAGGCGCCGGATGCTCGAGAGGTCGATGAGGAGCAGCGCGGGCGCGTGCGGTTCGACGACGTGGTCTTTCGCTACCCCGACGCGGCGAGCGACAGCACGCCGACGCTCGACGGCGTCTCGTTCACCGTCGAGCCAGGTCAGTTCGTCGCGTTCGTCGGGCCGTCTGGCGCCGGCAAGACGACCATCTCGTACCTCGTGCCGCGCCTGCACGATGCGACGAGCGGCGCCGTCGAGGTCGCGGGTGTCGACGTCAAGGCCCTCCGGCAGCAGAGCCTCATCGACCACGTGGGCATCGTCAGTCAAGAGACCTATCTGTTCCATGCGTCGATCGCCGAGAACCTGCGGTACGCGAAGCCCGATGCGACGGATGCGGAGCTCGAGGCCGCCTGCCGTGCGGCGAGCATCCACGACACCATCGACAGCTTTCCCGATCGCTACGAGACGATCGTGGGCGAGCGCGGCTACCGGCTGTCGGGCGGTGAGACGCAGCGCGTCGCGATCGCGCGCGTGCTGCTGAAAGACCCGCCCGTGCTGATTCTCGACGAGGCGACGAGCGCGCTCGACTCGGTGTCAGAGCGCGTCGTGCAGGCTGCGCTCGACACCGCGAGCCGGGGCCGCACGACGATCGCGATCGCGCACCGGCTCTCGACGATCAGCGCGGCCGACGTCATCCACGTCGTCGACCACGGCCGCATCGTCGAGAGCGGCACGCACGGCGAGCTCATCGAGCTCGGGGGCGTCTACGCCCGGCTCGTCGCGCAGCAGTCGGCCGACTACGACCGGTCGGCGAGCAGCTCGGCCATGTAGTCGAGCTCTTTCTGCTGCAGCTGCACCATGCCCTGCGCGAGCTGGGTGACGAGGGGGTGGTCGCTGCGGGCGATCACGGCCTCCGCCATCTCGACGCCGCCGATGTGGTGCTCGATCATGAGCTCGAGATACAGACGCTCGGCCTCGACGCCCGTGGAGTTCTGCAGGGCCTGCATCTGCTCGAACGACGCGACGCCTGGCATGGGTTCACCGGGCACGTGATCCCCGTGGCCGTCGTGGCCCGACGAGCCGTCAATGACGGGACGCGCCAGCCACTCCATCTCGTCGGCCGACGCGGTCTGCGGCAGGCCCCACATGGCGAGCCACGCGAACATCTGACCCTGCTGCTGCGTCTGGGCGGTCGCGATGTCGAGCGCGAGCAGTCGGATCTCCGAATCGTCGGTGCGGTCGCGCACGAGCAACGACATCTCGACCGCCTGGCCGTGGTGCACCTTCATGTCGCGGGCGAACCCGGCCTCGGCGCTCGACTCGCCCGGCATCGGCGTGCCCGAGGCCGTGACGCGGCCGACGATCACTCCGATGACGAGCGTCACGAGCACGAGCAGACCGACGACGACGAGGAGTCGTGCGCGGCCGACGGGCGCCGGCGCGGTGGGGTCACTCGACTCGACGGCCGTCATGGTCAGGAGATCTTGCCTTCGCCGTCGAGGGCCTGGCTGCACAGCGCGCCGGGCTCAGGAGCGTTGGGCGACTCGCGGTACTTGATGATGAACTCGCGCAGGCGAGGGTCGTCGACCCCGTCGAGCGCGACCTGCACGCCCCACGCGCTCGCGACGACCGGGGCATCGAGGCCCTCGAACGGCGACAGGATGATGTAGGTGCTCGGCATCGCGCCGCGCAGAGCATCGAGATCGCCACCCGTGACCTGCTCGGGGTCGTAGGTGACCCAGACGGCACCGTGCTCGAGCGAGTGCACCGCGTATTCCGACGGCACGGGCTGCTCGTAGATGCCGCAGTTCAGCCACGACGGGTTGTGCGGCCCGCCGGCGGGCGGCGTCATCGTGTAGTCGACCGCGGTCTGCACATGCAGGGCCTCGAGGTCGTCGAACGTCTCGAGTCCGGCGATCTCGATGGTGTCGGGGTCGACCGGCGGCGTCGCCGACGTCACGACGACGGTCACCAGGGTGCCGACGATGAGCACTCCGGCCGTGGCACCCGCGACGATGCCGATCAGGCGGTTGCGCTTCTCTTTCGCCTGCTTGGCCTTGAGCGCAGCGACCTTCTCGGCACGGCGCTTCTCGCGCTGCTGCTTGATCGTGAGGCTCTCGTCGGCGGTCTTGTCGTTCTCGGCCACGGGGCGGGCTCCTGTCAGGGGGTTCGGGCAGGGGTCGGTGCAGTGCACAGGTCGGTCTAAGACTGCCAGACGACACACAGGGGATGCTGTGAAGACTTCTCGTTCTCACTCGCCCTCGGGCCCGGTGCGGCGGTACTGTGATGCAACCTGTGTCCCTCGTGCGCTCCAGCGCCCCGAGCAGAGGAACCGCATGACGCTCGCTCCGGAAGAACCGGGGAACGACCCCGCGCCGGGTAGGCATGCGCGGCGGCGGCGCACGGGGCTGAGCATCCAGTCGACCGTTCTGCTCATGCTGCTGGGAGTGAGTCTGGCCTCGAACGTGCTCGTGGGCGTCATCGGCTACGTCAACGCGACCGATTCGCTGCGAGACGCGGCCTTCGAGCGGCTCGTCGAAGTGCGCGACTCGCGAGCGCGCGAGATCAGCCGACTCTTC
Organism: Actinomycetota bacterium; assembly: GCA_005778835.1. GTDB lineage: Bacteria > Actinomycetota > Actinomycetes > Actinomycetales > Microbacteriaceae > Microcella. The sequence continues at coordinate 11,099 of SXMG01000134.1, read as the reverse complement.
TCGACGATCGAGAACACCGTCGTCGTGCACTCGCGCGGGCAGAGCGTCGTCGATGCGACCCGCGCGTTCACCGAGGCCTTCGACGAGCTCGGCGACATCGAGCTCACCGACGAGCAGACCGCGCTGCTGGAGAGCTACTACTCCGACGTCTTCGGCCCGCGGCTGAGCGAGGCGACCGGCTCGGTGGCGAGCGTCGAGAGCTTCGTGCCGAACGCGCCGGCGGCGCGATATCTGCAGGTGCTGTACACGGCCCCGCACGACTCGTTCGACGCGGCCATCGCGGTCGACGACGCGGGAGATGGCAGCACATGGTCGGCCGCGCACGCTCAGTACCACGACTACTTCCGGTCGATGACGCAGCTGCTCGACTACGAAGACGTGCTGCTGCTCGATGCTCAGGGTCGCGTCGTCTACAGCGCCTTCAAGGGCGTTGATCTCGGCACCAACGTGCTGAGCGGGCCATACCGATTCTCGAATCTGTCAGCCGCGTACGGTGCGGCCATGGGCAGCAACCTGCTGGGTGAGGTCAGCTTCACCGACTTCGAGGCCTACCCGCCCTCGCTCAACCTGCCTGCTGGGTGGGCGGTGACACCCGTCGGGTCGGGGGGCGAGTTGATCGGGGCGATGGCGATCGAACTGCCGATCGAACGGCTCAGCAACGTCATGACGGCCGACGGCGACTGGAGCCAAGGAGGTCTCGGGGCGACCGGAGAGACCTACCTCGTCGGCATTGACGCCCTCATGCGTTCGCCCTCTCGGCTCCTGCAAGAGGAACCGCAGGCCTTCGCTACTGCCGCGAGCGACGCGGGCATTGCCGAGGAGACGATCGACCTCGTGCTGGCACGAGGTACCACTCTCGGGGTGCTCCCGGTCCGTTCGAACGCGGTAGAGTCGGCGCTCGCCGGCGGCGAGGGCACGACCATCTCGGCGAACTATCTCGGACGAGAGACTCTCGCAGCGTTTGGCGGTGTGCCGCTCGACGACCTCGACTGGGTCGTCATCGCCGAGCTCGACACGAGCGAGGCCTTCGCGCCCGTCACCGAGTTCACCCGCAACCTCATCATCTCGTCGGCGGTGCTCGCCCTCGTCGTGTCGGTGCTCTCGTTGCTGCTCGCCCGCGTGTTCGTGCAACCGCTGCGGCGGCTCTCGGCCGCCGCGCAGCGCATCGCCGCCGGAGAGACCGGGGTGACGGTCGACGCGGGCTCGAGCGACGAGATGTCGAGCGTCTCGGCGGCCTTCAACGACATGAGCCGCAGCCTGCAGGTGAAGGCCGAGCTGCTCGACCAGCAGCAGGCCGAGAGCGAGCGGCTGCTGCGTGCGCTCATGCCCGAGCCGGTCATCCGTCGCTATCGCGAAGGGGTGCAGACGATCGCGGAGGATCACCGCGACATCTCGGTCATGTACGCCGACATCGTCGGTTTCGACGACTACAGCAGGTCGCTCGACTCTGAAGCCACGCTAGAAGCGCTCAACGAGCTCGTGCGGCAGTTCGACGAGGCCGCGACCGCGATCGGCGTCGAGCACGTGCGCACGGCGACGAAGGGCTACCTCGCGAGCTGCGGTCTGACGGTGCCCCGCATCGACAACGCGCGGCGCATCGTCGACTTCGCGATCGAGTTGCAGCGCATCCTTGATCGCTTCAGCGCCCAGTGGGGGGTCTCTCTGCATCTGCGGGCAGGCCTCGATCTCGGCAGCGCGAGCAGCGGTCTCGTGGGTCGCGCGCACATGGTCTACGACCTGTGGGGCGAGGCGGTCAATCTCGCCTTCCGCGTGCAGGCCGAGCGGGGCGAGTCGGGCATCTATCTGACCGAGCGCGTCGCGAGCGGCGTGCCCCCGACGGTGCCCCTCGTCGACGTGGGCGTCGTCGACACGCCCTCGGGCCCGCAGCGCATTCTGCGCATCGACCTCACCCACGGTCATGACTGAGGTCTGGCTCGAGCCCTGGTTCTGGCCATCGGTCGCGGTGATCGTCGGGCTGCCACTCGTGCTGCTCGTGCTGAGCGAGCTCTACGAGTCGCTCACGCGGCAGGGCAACCCGGCCGCGCGCATCGTGCGCCTTGTGCGCAACTACATCGCCCCCGTCGCGGCGCTGCTCGTGCTGCTGAGCCAGGTCGAGCAGGCCGAGGTCGAGGCCTCGTGGAGCCGCATTACGGCGACCGTGCTCGGATTCTTGATCATTCTCGTGCTCATCAACGGGCTCAACGTGGCGCTCTTCGCGACCGCGCGCAAGGGCACCTGGCGCGATCGGCTGCCGACGATCTTCGTCGACGTCACGCGCTTCCTCATCATCATCATCTCGCTCGCGGTGCTGTTCTCGTGGGTGTGGGGCGCCGATGTCGGCGGGCTGTTCACGGCTCTCGGCATCGGGTCGATCGTCATCGGTCTCGCGCTGCAGAACGCGGTCGGCTCGGTGCTCTCGGGGCTCTTGCTGCTGTTCGAGCAGCCGTTCCAGATCGGCGACTGGCTGCAGGTCGGCGACGTGCGCGGCTTCGTCGTCGAGGTGAACTGGCGCTCGGTGCACATTCGCACCGTCTCGGGCGTCGTGATCGTGCCGAACAGCGAGCTCGCGGGGGCGTCGTTCAAGAACTTCACCGCCAAGAACGCGCCCTTCACCGCCTTCCAGATGGTGCAGTTCGCCACCGAGGACGAGCCCGAGACGGTCATCGCCGTCATGAACCAGGTGGCGGCCGACCTGCCGCAGATCGTCGCCGGTCGCGAGCCGAGCGTGGGCACCTTCGCCGCGGGCGAGTACGAGATCAACATTCCCGTGGCGACGCCGGGCGACGAGTACGACGCGCTCACCGAGTTTCGCCGGCGCCTCTGGTACGCGGCTCGGCGCGCCGGGCTGCACCTCGATGGCGACTACTTCGTTGACTACGACACGGCTGACCGGCGGGCCGAGCTGCTCGAGCGCTTCGCCTCAGCCCTGTACTGCGCCCCCGAGGAGGTGCGCGGGCTCGCGCCCCGCGTGCGGGTCGAGCGGTTCGTCGAGGGCGAGAAGCTGCAGCACGTCGGAGAGGTGCCAGCGGGCATCCGCCTCATCGAATCGGGGCTGACGCGCATGATCGTCGAGGCGGAGGGAGGCGTGCGGGTGCCGGTCACCGACCTCACGCGCGACGATATCGTGGGGCTCACCTCGCTCACGCGACAGGGCATCAATGCCGCGGTGTACGCCATGTCGCCCGTGACCGTGCTCTTCGTGCCCGTCGCCGTGATCGACGATCTCGTCGCGCGCCGCCCCGAGCTCGCGCGCGACTTCGGCCGCGAGATCGACAACCGGCGGCGCCTCGTGCTCGACGCGTTCGCTCTCGCCGGGGTCAGTGTTCCGGCGGGGAGCCGCACCATCGCCTACTGACCTCGACCGTCACGAACCCCGGCGGCCGTCGGGCCGCTGATAGATTCGCGGGGTGAAGTACGCCGCCTCGATCGTCGATCTCATCGGCAACACCCCGCTCGTGCGCCTCAACCGGGTGACCGACGGAATCTCTGCGACGGTGCTCGCCAAGGTCGAGTACCTGAACCCGGGCGGCTCGGCGAAAGACCGCATCGCGACGCGCATCATCGACGCCGCCGAGCGCGAGGGCCTGCTGAAGCCGGGCGGCACGATCGTCGAGCCGACGAGCGGCAACACCGGCGTGGGGCTCGCGCTCGTCGCGCAGCAGCGCGGCTACCGCTGCGTCTTCGTGCTGCCCGACAAGGTGGGGGAGGACAAGCGCAACGTGCTCACGGCCTACGGCGCCGAGATCGTCGTCACCCCGACGGCGGTCGCACCCGACGACCCGGAGTCGTACTACAGCGTCTCTGACCGCCTCGCCCGCGAGATCGAGGGCGCCTTCAAGCCGAATCAGTACGCGAACCCGAACGGCCCCCTCAGCCACTACGAGACCACCGGCCCCGAGATCTGGCGCGACACCGAAGGGCTCGTCACCCACTTCGTCACCGGGGTCGGCACGGGCGGCACCATCACCGGCACCGGCCGCTATCTGCGCGAGATCAGCGCCGACCGCGCGAGCGGGCGGGTGCAGATCGTCGGCGTCGACCCGGTCGGCAGCGTGTACTCGGGCGGCACCGGGCAGCCCTACCTCGTCGAAGGGGTGGGCGAAGACTTCTGGCCCGAGGCCTACGACCCGAGCGTGACCGACCGCATCGTCGCGGTGAGCGACCAGCAGTCGTTCGACATGACCCTGCGCCTTGCTCGCGAAGAGGGGCTGCTCGTCGGCGGCTCCTGCGGCATGGCGGCGGTCGGTGCTCTCGAGGTCGCGCGTGAGCTCGGCCCCGACGACGTCGTCGTCGTGCTGCTGCCCGATGGCGGGCGCGGCTATCTCGGCAAGATCTTCAACGACGGTTGGATGCGCCGCCACGGCTTCACGCGCGCCGCGGGTTCTCCGACCGTGGCCGACCTGCTCGGCACGCCCCCGCGCGCTCTGCCGCACCTGCGCCGCGAGAGCTCGGTGGCGGATGCCGTCGCGGCACTCGAGGCCGGTCACCCTGCCCTGCCCGTGCTCGCCGCCGAGCCGCCCGTCGTGCTCGGCGAGGTGCTCGGGGCCGTCGACTCTCCCACACTGCTGCGGGCACTCGCCACCGGTGCCGTGACCGCGGCGGATCCGATCACCGCAGCGATGGGCCCGAGCCTGCCCGTGGTCGGCGCTCACGAGAGCCTCGAGGCTGCGCGCGACCGCTTCGGCGAACGGGGAGCGGGCGGACGGCATCCCGAAGCTCTGCTCGTGCTCGACGGAGGCAACCCGATCGGCATGCTGACCCGCACTGACCTGATCGCGGCGCTCGCCGCACCGGAAGGCACCTCGTGACCCACGACGAGAATCTGCACGGCTTCGCCACACGCGCGATTCACGCGGGGCAGGAGTTCGACCCGACTACGGGCGCGGTCATTCCGCCCGTGCACTTCTCGACGACGTACGCCCAAGACGGCATCGGTAATCTGCGCGGCGGCTACGAGTACGCGCGCGGCGGCAACCCGACGCGCGACGCCCTGCAGACCCAGCTCGCCTCGCTCGAGGGCGGCCGGTTCGCGCTCTCGTTCGCCTCGGGCCTCGCCGCTGAAGACGCGCTGCTGCGCGCGGTGCTGCGCCCGGGCGACCGCGTGCTCATGGGCAACGACGTCTACGGCGGCACCCATCGACTCGTGCGGCGCATCTTCGGCCCGTGGGGCATCGAGCTCACCACGCTCGAGCTGGGCGACCTTGAGGCGGCACGCGAGGCGCTCGAGACCCTGCAGCCTCGGGTGCTGTGGCTCGAGACGCCGAGCAATCCGCTCATGAAGATCACCGACATCACGGCCCTCGCCGAGCTCGCGCACGCGGCCGGCGCCATCGTCGTGGTCGACAACACCTTCGCGACGCCGTACCTGCAGCAGCCGCTCGTTCTGGGCGCCGATGTCGTCGTGCACTCGACGACGAAGTACCTGGGCGGTCACTCCGACGTGCTCGGCGGCGCAATCGTCACGAACGACGACGAGTTGGCTGATCAGGTGCGCTTCCACCAGTTCGCGGCGGGCGCCGTCTCGGGCCCCATGGATGCCTGGCTCACGACGCGCGGCATCAAGACTCTCGCGGTGCGCATGCGCCAGCACTCGGCCAACGCTCAGGCGATCGCCGAGTCGCTCGTCGGTCACGCAGCGGTCGCCCGCGTCTACTACCCGGGCCTGGTCGATCACCCCGGACACGATCTCGCCGCGCGGCAGATGCGCGGTTTCGGCGGGATGCTCTCGCTCGAGCTCGCGGGAGGAGCCTCCGCCGCGCGCCGCTTCGCCGAGAGCCTGCGCGTCTTCAGCCTCGCCGAGTCTCTCGGCGGAGTCGAGTCGCTCGTCAACTACCCCAGCGAGATGACGCACGCCTCGGTGCGCGGCACCGAGCTCGAGGTGAGCGACGCGATCGTGCGCCTCTCGGTCGGCATCGAGGAGGTCGACGACCTGCTCGCCGACGTGCGCCAGGCGCTCACCGCGCTGGCGTAGAACGGCGAGCGCTCCGTCGGGTCAGACGGGGAAGCGCATGATGCCGGCGGCGACCGCACCACCCGGGATCTCGTCGGCGCGCACCGCGACGACTCGTGCTCCGGTCAGCAGAGCGCGCCGGGCGATCTCGTCGACCACGCCGTAGTCGACCGCGTCCTCAGAGTCGGAGAGCGTGATCGCCCCCGACTGCTCGTCGACGAAGCCGGAGATCGTGCGGTCGATGTCGACGAGCAGAGTGCTCAGGGCGCCGTAGGTGGCGGCCCGCGCGAGGTCGCTCAGGTCGGCCGAACCCGAGCCCGTGCCGATCGCGTCGCTCACGCGCTCGCCGAGGGCGGCGACCTCGGCGGCGTAGAGCCGGTCGAGGATGGGGCGGGCCTCGGCTGCGAGCTCATCGGCGCTCATCGTCTCGGCATTGCCGCGGATCGTCTCGGCGGTGAGTCCGTCGTAGCGGCTGGCGCCCCGGAAGATGCTCGCGAGCGGCTCGGCCCCGGCGATGATGAGGGGCACATGCGCGCTGAGGAGCAGCGGGCGGATGGCGTCGTCGATCTGGCGCGAGTAATGGCGCAGCAGCGTCTTGTCGCCCTCGTCGCCGATGAGTCGGGCTGAGCCGCTGTTGCCGCGCGTCGCGAAGATGCGCGAGGCGTCGGCAGGCAGGTCGGCGACGGGCACCTCCTCGGCCGAGCCCTCGATGGTGACTTCGATGAGCCGCAGGGCGTTCTGCGAGAGAGCCAGCACGAAAGCGGCTTGCGGAAAGGCGACGGCGCGCAGCAGCGGCTTGAGGTGGAAGCGGTCGGAGACCTGCATCGTCGCCGTGACGCGGTTGGGTATGCGGTAGGTCAGCACGCGCTCGGGGGTCGCGAAGATCACGAGGCTGCTCGACTGGTAGGTCCAGAAGAAGGAGTCGTCGATGAGCTGGGTGATGCCGTCGCGCACACCCGCGATGTCGGCCTTGTCGGCTCCGACCGCCTCGAGCTGCTCGAGGGCGGAAGCCAGGTGGTTGCCCAGCTCGGTGCGCGACTGCTCGGCCTCGGCGGCGAGGGTGCTCGTCGGCAGATAGATCGAGATGCAGTGGAGCGATCGGGTCGAGGCGAGAGCACGCAGTTCGGCTTCGGTAGGAATGTCGGTGTGCAGCATCGTCGCCCTCTCGGTGGGAGAGCCAGGTCGGCTCCCGGTGGTCGGCTCAGTCTAGGAGTCGAAGCCCGGTCGCTCTAGGGGGAGGCCGCGTGCATAATGAACGTGCGGATGTGACCGTACACATCGCAACGTGAATGGACTTCGATGGCGACCCACGACGAGCGTCCGGCTGAGCCGGAGCGCGTGCGCGCGCCCAACATCCGCGATGTCGCCCGTGTCGCCGGGGTCTCGTACCAGACTGTCTCGCGGGTGCTCAACGACAGCCCGAGCATCAGGCCCGAGACGCTGCAGCGCGTGCGCGACGCCATCAGCGAGCTCGGCTATCGGCCGAACCAGGCCGCCCGCGCACTGGTCACGAGCCGGTCGCGCACGATCGGAGTGCTGTCGGCGCAGACTGTGCACTACGGGCCGGCCACGGCGACCAACGCGATCGAGACCGCCGCGCGCGAGGCTGGCTACCGGCTCTCGATTACGAACATCAGCTCGACCGAGTACGCCTCGATCAAGTCGGCCGTCGACTACCTCATGAGCCAGTCGGTCGAGGCGCTCATCGTCATCGCCCCCCAGGTGCGTGTGTTCGAGGCGCTCAACGACCTGCAGGTCGCCGTGCCCTACGTGACGCTCGAGGCCACGGGCCTCAACACCTCGCACTCGCTGTGGGTCGACCAGGTGCAGGGGGCGCGCATCGCCACCCGCCACCTCATCGAGCTCGGTCACACGGAGATCATGCACATCTCGGGCCCGCAAGACTGGATCGAGGCTGAAGCGCGCATGCAGGGCTTCCTGCGCGAGCTCTCTGACGCCGACCTGCGCACCCGGGCGCCGATTCTCGGCGACTGGACGGCCTCGTTCGGCTACTACGCCGGCATCGAGCTGCTGCGCTACCGAGACTTCTCGGCGGTCTTCGTCGGCAACGACCAGATGGCTCTCGGCTTCATGCACGCGTGCCGCGAGCACGGCCTCGATGTGCCGGGCGACATCTCGATCGTCGGCTTCGACGACATCCCCGAGGCGGCGCACTTCGCACCTCCGTTGACGACCGTGCGGCAGAACGTCGCCGAGATCGGTCGTCGCGCGATCGCCCTGCTGCTCGGTGAGCTGCGCGGCGAGGAAGGGCTGAGTCACGACCCCGTGCAGCCCGAGCTGATCGTGCGCGAGTCGACCGCCCGCCGGCGCTGAGCGCTGTCGTTATCGACTTGTGACCGTTTCGCCCCTCCGCGCAGTTGACAGATGTGACCGTTTCGCCGTTGAATGACGAACACCTGATGTGAACGGTCACACGACGCGAGCATCCGGTGCGGTCGGCGCCTCGCCGGCCCTGATCCCTGATCCACCCCGGCGCCGGGTCCCCGTCGCCAGAGTGACGATGGAGTCCCGTGAACGCGCTGAGCCCTGAAGTGCAGGTCGCCGTTGCGCGCGTTCGCGACGAGGTCGCCGCGCTGCACGCCGAGCTCGTGCGCTACGGGTTGGTGGTCTGGACGGGCGGCAACGTCTCGGGCCGGGTGCCCGGTGCCGATCTCTTCGTCATCAAGCCGAGCGGCGTCGACTACGACGATCTCGACCCCTCGAACATGATCTTGTGCACGCTCGACGGCGAGGTCGTGCCCGACACCCCCGGCAGCGACCGCAGCCCCTCGAGCGACACGGCTGCGCACGCCTACGTCTATCGCCACATGCCGCACGTCGGCGGTGTCGTGCACACGCACTCGACCTACGCCACCGCGTGGGCGGCTCGGGCCGAGGCGATCCCCTGCGTCATCACGGCGATGGCCGACGAGTTCGGCGGCGAGATTCCCGTGGGCCCGTTCGCCATCATCGGCGACGACTCGATCGGCCGCGGCATCGTCGAGACCCTCACGGGTCACCGCTCGCGCGCCGTGCTCATGCGCAACCACGGTCCGTTCACGATCGGCTCTGACGCCCGCGACGCCGTCAAGGCCGCGGTCATGGTCGAAGACGTCGCCCGCACCGTGCACATCGCTCGGCAGGGCGGTGAGCTCGTGACGATCGCGCCCGACGCGATCGACGCTCTCTTCGACCGCTACCAGAACGTCTACGGCCAGAAAGACGCTGCCGTCTCGCACGGCGCGGCCCAGCCGGGCGGGGGCGCGCGATGACCGCCGCCACCGTGATCGCCGAGGGTCGTGCTGTGCTCGGCATCGAGCTCGGCTCGACGCGCATCAAGGCCTGCCTGGTCGGCGACGACCCGAACGACGTGCTCGCGGTCGGCTCGCACGAGTGGCAGAACGAGCTCGTCGACGGCGTCTGGACCTACGGGCTCGACGACGTCTGGGCCGGTCTGCAGAGCGCGCACGCCGCGCTCGTCGCCGACGCCCGTGCTCGCCACGGAGCCGAGCTCACGAGCGTCGCCGCGATCGGCATCTCGGCCATGATGCACGGCTACCTCGCCTTCGACGAGCGCGACGAGCTGCTCGTGCCCTTCCGCACGTGGCGCAACACGAGCACCGCTGCGGCCGCGACCGAGCTGACCGACCTGTTCGGCGTGAACATTCCGCTGCGCTGGTCGATCGCGCACCTGCACCAGGCGGTGCTGAGTGGCGAGAGCCACGTGGCCGACGTGCGCTTCGTCACGACCCTTGCGGGCTACGTGCACTGGCAGTTGACGGGCGAGCGCGTGCTCGGCGTCGGCGACGCCTCCGGAATGTTCCCGATCGACGCGGCGGGCGCCGACTACGACTCCGTCATGCTGGGCCAGTACGACGCGGCCGTCGCGAGGTCGGCGATCGCGGCCCCGATACGACGGATGCTGCCCTCCATACTGCCCGCCGGTGCCACCGCGGGCGCGCTCACCGCCGAGGGTGCAGCGCTGCTCGACCCGACCGGCGCGCTGCAGCCGGGCGCGGTCTTCTGCCCGCCCGAGGGCGACGCCGGAACCGGCATGGTCGCGACGAACGCGGTGGCACCGGGCACGGGCAACGTGAGCGCCGGCACAAGCATTTTCGCCATGGTCGTGCTCGCGCAGCCGCTGCAACGCGTGCACCCCGAGCTCGATGTCGTGGCGACGCCCGCCGGCCACCCGGTCGCGATGGTGCACTGCAACAACGGCACGAGCGAGCTCGCCGCCTGGGTCGGCGTCTTCCGCCGGTTCGCCGAGCTCACGGGTTCGCCGATCGACGCCGACGACGCCTACCGCCTGCTGCTGCTCGAGGCACTCGACGGCGCGCCCGACGCGGGCGGCGTGCTCGCGTACAACCAGATCGCCGGCGAGCCCATCGCCGACCTGAGCGAGGGGCGCCCGATCGTGGTGCGCACCCCCGAGAGCGAGCTGTCGCTGGCCAACACCATGCGCGCGCTCGTCTACGGCGTGTTCGCCACGCTCAGCCTCGGCATGCGCACACTGCACTACGAGGGTATCGCGATCGACCTCATGCAGGCCCACGGAGGCCTCTTCCGCACCGCGGGTGTCGCTCAGCGGCTGCTCGCCGCCGCGCTCGATGCGCCGGTCGGCTTGGCCGAGAGCGCCTCCGAAGGCGGAGCGTGGGGCATCGCCGTGCTCGCCTCGTTCTCGGCCGCCGGCGGAGGAGACCTCGCGGCGTACCTCGAGAAGCGGGTCTTCGCCGAGGGCGGGTCGACCGTCGTCGCCCCCGACCCGGCAGATGTCGCCGGCTTCACCGCCTACCTCGCGCAGTACGAGGCCGGCCTCGAGATTCAGCGCACGGCGATCGACGCCCTGCCCGCAGCACGCTCAGCTGAACACCAAGGAGCCTCCTCGTGACCCGCAGCATCGTTCCCGACCTGACGACCTACGAGGTCTGGTTCCTCACCGGCAGCCAGAACCTCTACGGCGACGAGACCCTGCGCCAGGTCGCCGAGCAGTCGCAGAGGGTCGTCGAGGGCCTGCAGGCCGCGGCGAGCATCCCCGTCACGATCGTCTGGAAGCCGACCCTCGTCGACTCGGCGAGCATTCTGCGGGTCATGCGCGAGGCGAACGCCGCTGAGAACGTCATCGGCGTCATCACGTGGATGCACACCT
>SXMG01000133.1 GCA_005778835.1 Actinomycetota bacterium | reverse complement strand
TACCATCTATAGTATCTCCCTTGAAGGTATGAACCTGTGTTTTTTAGGCGCTCTCGATTCAAAAGATTTGTCGGTGGAAACCAAAGAAGCGCTCGACGACATTGACGTGCTCTTTGTTCCCATCGGTGGCGATGGTGTCCTCGCCGTGACGATGAACGACGGCGTCGCGATTTGCGTCGACGTCGACCCGAGCCGCATCGCCCGCCGTCTCGAGCACCGCTACCTCGACGTGGCGGCCGACTCGCTCGAGCACGCTCTCGAACTGGCGGTCGAGGCACGGGATGCCCGGCGCGGGCTCTCGATCGGCGTGCTCGGCAACGCGGCCGAGGTGTTTCCGCGCCTGCTCGCCATGGGTGCCCCGATCGACATCGTCACCGATCAGACGAGTGCGCACGATCCGCTCGCCTACCTGCCCGTCGAGCACTCGGTCGACGAGTGGCACGCCGCGCGCGAGCGCGACCCCCTCGGCTTCGCGGACGCGGCCCGGGCGTCGATGGCGTTGCAGGTCGAGGCGATGGTCGGGTTTCAGCGCGCAGGGGCAGAGGTGTTCGACTACGGCACCAACATCCGCACCGAGGCTCGCGCCGCCGGGTACGCCGACGCCTTCAGCTTCCCCGGGTTCGTTCCCGCGTACATCCGCCCGCTCTTCGCGCAGGGCAAGGGCCCGTTCCGCTGGGCGGCGCTCAGCGGCGACCCGGCGGACATCGCGGCGACCGACCGCGCCGTGCTCGAGATGTTCCCGGAGAACGAGAGCCTGCAGCGCTGGATTCCGATGGCGCAGCAGCGCGTGCACTACCAGGGGCTGCCGGCGCGCATCTGCTGGCTCGGCTACGGCGAGCGCGACAGGGCGGGCGAGCGCTTCAACGACAGGGTCGCGAGCGGCGAGCTCAGCGCGCCCGTCGCGATCGGCCGCGACCACCTCGACTCGGGGTCGGTCGCGAGCCCGTACCGCGAGACCGAGTCGATGAAAGACGGCAGCGACGCGATCGCCGACTGGCCGCTGCTCAACGCCCTCGTCAACACGGCGTCGGGCGCGACGTGGGTGTCGATTCACCACGGCGGGGGAGTCGGCATCGGCCGCTCGATCCACGCCGGCCAGGTCGTCGTCGCCGACGGCACGGCGCTCGCCGGCGAGAAGGTGCAGCGCGTGCTGACCAACGACCCGGGCATGGGCGTCATCCGCCACATCGACGCCGGCTACACCGAGGGTGAGGCCGTCGTCGAGCAGTTCGGCGTGCGCATCCCCATGCGCGAGGGCGAGTGAACCCGTCCGGCGCGAGCGTGCCCGGCCCGGGTGGGCACACTCGCGCGCAACAGGCACACTCGCTCTCGCACGACCCGCTGTGGCCGCGCGCGGGCGACTGGCCCGCGTGGGCGCCGGGCGCGCGGGCGGACGCGGTGCTGGTGGGCATCCCGACCTGGCGCACCTCGCTCTCGCCGGGCCAGGCCCACACGACCCCCGCCGCGATCCGGGATGCTCTCCGCTACTACAGCGCTGACGCACTCGTGCGCACCCCCGCCGCCTCGTGGTCGCACAATGCAGAACCCGCCGACCGTAGCGACAGTTTGCGACCACGCCACGCAGGTCATGCGCGGCTGAGCGTGCTCGACGCGGGCGACGTGCTCGAGCCGGACGGCCCGGGCGAAGAGCGCGCGATCGCGCGCGTCGCAGAGCTGGCGGCAACAGCATCCCTCGTGATCGTGCTCGGCGGCGACAACGCCGCGACCGTGCCGGCCGCTCTCGGCACGTGGGGCGCGCGCATCGCGACCGCGGGTCTCGTGACGCTGGATGCCCACCATGACCTGCGCGACGGCACCACCAACGGCTCGCCCGTGCGGCGGCTGCTCGAGGCCGGGCTCGCGGGCGAGCGGGTCAGCCAGGTCGGCATCGAGCCGCTCGCGAACTCACGGGCCTACGCGGAGCGGGCCGCCGAGCACGGCATCACCGTCGTCACCCGAGCCGAGCTGCTGCGCACCCCGATCGAGGCCGCGATGACCGCAGCGCTCGACCGCGCCTCCACGGCGGGCGGGCCTGTGCACGTCGACCTCGACCTCGACGTCTGCGACCGCAGCGTCGCACCGGGATGCCCCGCGAGCGTGCCCGGCGGCCTCAGCGCGATCGAGCTGCGCACCGCGGCGCGGCTCGCGGGCGCGCATCCGGCCGTGACGAGCATCGACCTCACCGAGCTCGATGCGACACGCGACACCGCCGACCAGCGCACTGTGCGCCTCGCCGCCCTGTGCGTGCTCGAGGCACTCGCGGGGCTGGCGAGCCGCCCGACCGCAGCTCGCGCGGCAGGATGACACCATGAGCACCGCGACCAGCACCGTCATCACGAACATCGGCCAGCTCGTCACGCTCGACCCCTCCGAACCCGAGCGGCCCATCCGCACCGGGGCCGCACTCGTCATCGCCGACGGCCGCGTGGCGTGGGCAGGCGACACCGCCGATGCCCCCGCCGCCGACACCCGCATCGATGCCGAGGGCGCGGCGGTCATCCCGGGCTTCGTCGACAGCCACAATCACCTCGTCTTCGCGGGTGATCGGGTCGACGAGTTCGAGGCGCGCATGGCCGGTCGTGCCTACACGGCCGGGGGAATCCGCACGACGGTCGCCGCCACCCGCGCGGCGAGCGACGACGAGCTGCGCGCGCGACTGCGCCACTTCGTCGCCCAGGCGCACGCCCAGGGCACGACGACGCTCGAGATCAAGAGTGGCTACGGACTCACGGTCGCCGACGAGGCGCGATCCCTGCGCCTCGCCCGCGAGGTCACCCCTGAGACGACCTTCCTCGGCGCGCACGTCGTGCCGTCCGAGTTCGCCGACGACCGTGAGACCTACGTCGACCTCGTCTGCGGAGACATGCTCGCGGCGTGCGCTCCGCACGCGCGCTTCATCGACGTCTTCATCGACTCGGGTGCGTTCACCGTCGACGAGGCGCGGCGCATTCTGCTGGCGGGGCAGGATGCTGGCCTCGAGCCGCGCGTGCACGCCGGCCAGCTCGCCCCCGACGGAGGGGTCGCCCTTGCCGTCGAGCTCGGCGCCGCGAGCGTCGATCACTGCACGTTCCTCACCGACGACGATGTCGAGCTGCTGGCCGCGAGTGCCAGGGACGGCGGCGGTACCGTCGCGACCCTGCTGCCGCTCGTCGAGTTCTCGACGAAGCAGCCGTACCCGGATGCCCGCCGTCTGCTCGATGCGGGCGTCGCTGTGGCGCTCGCGAGCGACTGCAACCCGGGCTCGAACTTCTCGAGCAGCATGCCGCTCGCCGTGGCGCTCGCGGTGCGCGAGCTGCGCATGACTCCGCTCGAGGCGCTCGCCGCCGCGACCCGCGGGGGAGCCCGCGCATTGCGCCGCACCGACGTCGGGCACCTCGGAGTCGGCGCGCGGGGCGATGCGGTCATCCTCGATGCTCCCGACTACCGCCACCTCGCCTCTCGGCCGGGCGTTCCGCTCGTCGCACGAGTCATCACGGCATCCCGCACCTGAGCGGTCGTCGCGCTACGCTCAGCACGACCCACCACCCCGAACCACCACCCCGAACGAGAGAGCACCATGGCGAAACGCGTCACCCTCGAAGTCGTTCTGATTCTCGTCATCACCGTCGCACTCTCGTGGCTGCTGCTCGGGCTGGTGTCGCTCGTCGATTCCACCGACCCTCTGGCAGCGTTCGTCGACGGCGCTCCCCGCATGCTCTTCGGCGTGACGGCGATCGCCCTTGTGCTCTGGTCGATCATGGTGATCATCGGCGCGATCGCCCACCGCAACCGGCGGGCCGGGTGGCGCATTGCGACTCACCTCGTGAGCCTGTTCGTGGCGATTCTCATCAACGTCCTCGTGTTCGTCGTTCTGGCTTTCGCGAACGCGAACGAGGGCGGATGGGGTCTTCTGCTCGCCGGCATCGCGCTCGGAGTCGGGCTCGTCGTCGGCATTTCCGGCGTCGTGGCCGTGCTGCTTGTCGAGCTCGTGATTCTGCGGCCGAAGAGAGTGCTGGAACCCGACGTCGCTGCTCCGAACCCCGCTGAGTAGGTCGATTTTCGACTCTTTCGGCGTGTCGCGCGTCAGCGCGACACGCCCGGGTTGCAGCAGGTCGCGCGCTGTGGCAGACTCTTCAAGTTCCACACGCCGCGTTTTCGTGCGCGGCTCACTGCCAGGCAGTGCATAGGACGAGCGTCGCACCGAGTGATCGGCAGCGGGTCGTGATGAGCCTAGGCCGCGGGCAGCAGAACACAGCTCACACCCCCTGCACCCTCTCCAAGGGAAACCTTGTGTGCGGATGCCGTGCGTTGCGAGGGCGACACGCCCGAGCGCGGGGGTCGGGGTGAGCAGGCGACAAGCAAGCGTTCGTTTGACAGAAGAACAGTGGTGCGACAGCGATTGCGCTCCGCGTGAGGTGCGCCCGTCAGGGGTGCATCACGTCTAAGAAGGAAGAGAGTTGAGCATGGCGGGACAGAAGATCCGCATCCGGCTTAAGTCGTATGACCACGCTGGTCTCGACGCATCGGCGCGCAAGATCGTCGACACGGTG
>SXMG01000132.1 GCA_005778835.1 Actinomycetota bacterium | reverse complement strand
ATCTGGTCGGCCGCGATGATGCTCGAGCACCTCGGCCGCCCCGAGGCGCATGATGTGATCATGACCGCCATCCACCACGTGCTCGGCGAGACCGACGTGCGCACTCCCGACCTGGGTGGCACCGCGACGACGACCGAGGTCGCCGACGCCGTGCGCGCCGCGGTGCGGCACGCCCTGACGGCGGAGGCCGCATGAACGCTCCGACACGACCGCCGATCACACCGCGCGGTGAGGAGAAGGTCTTCTTCGACCACCTGCGTGAGCACGAGCTCGTCTTTCAGCGCTGCGCGGGATGCTCGCACGCGGTCTTCCCGCTGCGCACCGTGTGCCCGCACTGCTCGAGCGAGTCGCTCGACCTCGAGCGCGCCGCCGGAACGGGCACCGTGTACTCGTTCACGACCCAGCACCGCGCATCCCACCCCTTCTTCGCCGCCGACGCGCCGTACACGCTCGTGCTCGTCGATCTCGACGGAGGCGTGCGCGTCTTCGCGAACCTCGTGGATTGCCCGCCCGACGACGCCCGCATCGGTATGTCCGTCGAGGCCGTCTTCGACGATGTCGAACCCGAACTGACGCTGCTGAGGTTCCGGCCCGCCTCCGCTGCCGAGAGCACCGCCGAGGAGCAATCATGAGCATCCGCGGCACGAGCGCCATCGTGGGCGCCGCCCAGCTCGACACCTTCAAGACCGACGGCAAGTCGCCCGTCGGGCTCATGGCCGTCGCCGTGAACCGGGCGCTGGCCGACGCAGGGCTCACGCTCGCCGACGTCGACGGGCTCTTCACTGCCTCGTCGTACTACGCCTTCCCGACCCTGACGCTCGCCGAGTATCTGGGCATTCACCCCCGGCACATGGATTCGACCGCGCTCGGCGGCTGCTCGTTCATCGCCCAGCTCGGCCATGCGGCAGCGGCCATTCAGGCTGGCCTGTGCGACGTCGCCGTCGTCGCGTACGGCAGCACGCAGCGCACCGACGCGGGCAAGCTCGTGAGCATGGCCGAGAGCTCGCCCTACGAGCAGCCCTACGGCCTCATCCACCCGATCGGCGCGTTCGGCATGGTCGCGCAGCGGCACATGGCGCAGTACGGCACGACGAGCGAACAGCTCGCGCAGTACGCCGTCTCGGCGCGCGAGTGGGCCCTGCTGACCGACACCGCGCCGTATCCGACACCGCTCACGGTCGACGAGGTGCTGAACTCGGGAGTCATCACGAGCCCGCTGCACAAGCTCGACTGCTGCCTGGTCACCGACGGCGGTGCCGCGGTCGTGCTGGTCTCGGCCGAGCGCGCGCGCGATCTGCGCGACAACCCCGTGTACCTGCTCGGCTCGGGCGAAGCGGTCAACCACCGCAATGTCTCGCAGATGCCCGACCTCACGGCCACCGAGGCCGCCCGCAGCTCGCAACGGGCGCTGCAGATGGCGGGCGTCACGCTCGATCAGCTCGACACCGTGCACGTCTACGACGCCTTCACCATCAGTCTGCTCGTGCTGCTCGAAGACCTCGGCTTCTGCGCCAAGGGCGAGGGCGGCGCGTTCGTCGAGAACGGCAACCTGGCCCCCGGCGGCAGTCTCGCGCTCAACACCAACGGCGCGGGCCTCGCGCAAGTGCATCCGGGCATGCTGGGCATGTTCCTGATCATCGAGGCCGTGCAGCAGTTGCGCGGCGACGCGGGCCGCCGCCAGGTGCCCGATGCGCGGCTCTCGCTCGTGCACGGTATGGGCCTCACCCTCGCGGCCCACGCCACGGCCGTGCTCTCGACGCATCCCGAAGCCTGATGACGACCGCCACCACCGATCCTCCGCCGAATAAAGAGAGAGCAGCGCCGCCCATGCAGTCGTGCGACCGCCTGACCATCACCGTGCTCGTCGACAACTACATCGACATGCTCATGCCGAACACGGCCACCATCCGCCGCCAGGGCATGCCCGAGCACTTCTTGCCGCGCCGCGGCACGCCGCTGGCCGAGAACGGCATCTCGTTCCTGCTGAAGGCCACGACGGCCGGGCGCACGACGACGATCCTGTTCGACGCGGGCATGAGCGGCATCCCGATCATCCACAACGCGAAGGTGCTGGGTATCGACTGGGATGAGATCGACCAGGTCGTGCTGAGCCACGGGCATCCCGACCACTTCGGCGGCATCTATGCGGCCCTCGAGGCGATGGGCAGGCGCGTGCCGCTCATCGTGCACCCCTCGGCGTTCCATCCGCGGTCAATCAAGCGCCCCGACATGATGATCCAGTACTTCAACCGCGGGCTCACCGAGCGTGAGTTGGTGGAGGCCGGCGCTGCCGTCGTGGCGGTGCGCGAGCCGCTCGACATCGCTCCGGGCATCATGACGAGCGGTGAGATTCCGATCACGGTCGATTTCGAGCACGAGGTGCCCGCGGGCCGCATGAGCATTCGCGACGGCCACGTGCACCCCGACCCCATCGACGACTACCTCACGCTCATCATCAATGTGACCGGCGTGGGTCTCGTGGTGCTCGACCCGTGCGGCCATTCGGGCGTGCTGAGCTCTCTCGACCACGCGCAAAAGCTCACGGGGGTGGATGCCCTCCACGGCGTGCTCGGAGGCTTCCACCTCGGCCACGCGGGCATCACCCAGCAGAAGATCGACCAGACCGTGGCCGGCCTCGGCGAGCGAGGCCTCAAGCTCATCGCCCCGATGCACTGCAGCGGATTCCGCGCCCAGCGCGCGGTCGCCGAGGCCCTGCCCGAGTCGTTCGCGCTCATGACGGCGGGCGCCGAGCTCGTCATCGAGGCGCCGACGGCGGCGTGAGCATCCCGCAACAATCACGATTCGGACCCAGTACCCCAAAAAATAAGACACTGTCTTGACATTGGCCCATCGGGCTGTCAGATTTACCAGTACGACGCGCGTACCCGGCTCGAGAGCCAGGCGAGCGGCACCACCGACACACACCGCACTACCCCAATGCACCGGACCAAAGGAGATTCGAGCATGAAGAAGCATCTGCAGTTCGCGGCTATCGCCGCCGTCGGCGCCCTCGCTCTGAGCGCCTGCACCGCACCCGCCACCGACCCCGGTGCCGAGCCCGGTGAAGAGCGCTACGAGATCACCATGGCCATGGCCTCGGGCGACACCTACACGGCCGAATGGTGGGGTTGGCTCGCAGCCGACACGCTCGGCTACTACGACGAGCTCGGTCTCGACGTCGAGTTCGTCGCGGCCGGTGGATCGGGCGCGGCGATGGAGCAGGTCATCGCCGGCAACGCCGACGCGGGCAACCCTTCGGCACCGGCGTTCGGCGAGGCTGCCCTCGTCGGCCTTCCGGTCGTCAACATCTTCACCTACTCGAGTGGCGCCATCTTCGGCATCTTCGTGCCCGAAGACGGTCCGTTCCAGTCGATCGCCGACATGCGGGGCGCCAACATCGGCATTTCCGAGGCCGGTGGCGGTGAGGTCGCCTTCCTCGAGGCCGCTCTGCGCGCCGAGGGCATCGACCCGATCACCGACGTGCAGCTGATCCCGATCGGCGACGGCGGGCCCGAGACCCTCGCGGCTCTCGACAACGGATCGGTCGACGTGTACTCCACGGCGTACAACGACATCTTCGCGATCCAGACGGCCGGTGTGAACCTCATCGACCTGACGCCGGCGATCTACAACACCTTCCCGGCTCGCGGCATCATCACGACGCAGGACACCCTCGACAACAACGGTGAGGCGCTCCAGCGCTTCGCACGGGGTACGGCGATGGGCATGTACTTCTGCCTGGAGAACATCGAGGCCTGCCGCGACCTCATGAAGGGTGCGATTCCTCAGGTGTTCGAACAGAACGCTGACGGTGTCTCGCAGGGCGACCTGCGGTTCGAGCTGGCCAAGACGCAGGTTGTTCCGGCCGACATCAACCGAATCGGTCAGCACGATGTCGCGGGCACCCAGGAGTTCCTCGACCTGATTCAGTCGACGTCAGACAGCTACATCGCGGTGAACGCACCCGACGTGCTCTTCGACGGCTTCATCGACTTCGCGAACGACTTCGACCGTGATCGTGTCGCCGCGGATGCTGCTGCCTACGAGTTCCAGAACGACTAGTACTGCCGCAACGGTTCAGCTGATTACCTCTATCGAGAACTGAGAAAGAACACCATGACGACCATGACCCAGACCGCACCCCTCGTGAGAGTCGACGGCGTGACCAAGCGCTTCGGCTCCGGTGACAAGGAAATGGTCGCCCTGAGTGGACTGAACCTCGAGGTCCGGGAGGGAGAGTTCCTCTCCCTCCTGGGCCCGAGTGGCTGCGGGAAGTCGACTGCCCTCAACATCATGGGCGGGCTTCTCGAGGCGACCGAGGGAACCGTCACATTCAGCGGCGAGCAGCTCACCGAGCCCAACCGGCACATCGGCATGATGTTCCAGCAGGCGGTGATGTTCCCCTGGCGCACGACCCTCGAGAACGTGCTTCTGCCCGTCGAGATCTTCGGCGAGAAGAAGAAAGACTTCATCCCGAAGGCTGAAGAGCTGCTCGAGATGGTGGGCATCAAAGACTTCCGCGATTCCTACCCCTGGCAGCTGTCGGGTGGCATGCAGCAGCGCGCCGCGCTGTGCCGCGTGCTCTTGCACGACCCCAAGCTGCTGCTGCTCGACGAGCCCTGCGGCGCGCTCGACGAGTTCACCCGCGAGTCGATGAACCAAGAGCTGCTGCGCCTGCAGGACTACGCCAAGTCGACCGCCGTGCTCGTGACGCACAACATCACCGAGGCGGTGTTCATGAGCGACCGCGTAGCCGTGATGAGCGCGCGCCCCGGTCGGCTCGTCGACATCATCGAGGTGCCGTTCGACCGCCCTCGACGTCCTGACCTGCAGACCACCAACGACTTCATCAAGCTCGTCGCCAAGGCGCGCCAGATGCTGGAGCTGCAGTGACCACCACGGCGCCCCCGCCGACGCCCGCTCGGAGCGCACCGACGCCCGGGCCGACCTGGTGGGAGCGTTTTCGAGGCGGCTCGGCCTGGATCGTCATCACGACGGTCGCCGTCATCATCGCCTTCTGGGAGTTCTTTCCGCAGACCGGCCTGGTGAACCGTGTGCTGTTCCCGACCTTCAGCGAGACGGTCGCCGCGTTCGTGCAGCTTCTCGGCGGCGGCTACTGGTGGGACGACCTCGCCAAGACCATGTCGGCGGTCGCGATCGCCTGGGTCATCGGCGTCGCCTTCGGCTTCACGATGGGCGTCGTGCTCGGCACGTCTCCCTTCATGCGCCAGGCCATCACCCCCTACGCGATCGCTGTGCAGGCGCTGCCCAAGGTCGTGCTCGCGCCGCTGCTGATCGGGTGGCTCGGATTCGGACCCGAGAGCAAGATCGCGCTCGCCGTCATCATCTGCTTCTTCCCGGTCTGGATCGACACGATGGTCGGCCTCGCGCTGCCCTCGGCCAATGAGTTCAAGCTCATGAAGTCGCTCAAGGCCAGTCGCTGGCAGGTGTTCACGAAGCTGCAGCTGCCCTCCGCCCTTCCGATGATCATGGTCGGCGTCAAGCACGCGCTGCTGCTGGCCTTCACGGGTGTCATCGTCGCCGAGATCCTGTCGGCGTCAGACGGCGGGCTCGGCAAGCTCACGAAAGAATTCGCATCCCAGCTCAACATGGGCCTGGTGTACTCGGTCGTCACGATCGTGGTCATCCTGTCGATCACGCTCGTCTCCATCGCCGACGTCATCGAGCGCCGTGTCGTGTTCTGGTCAGAAGAGTCGAGGGCGAGAAGAAAATGACGAGAACAGAAGTGATGGCGCAGATCGCCGTCGACAGCTCACCCAAGAAGAAGAACTTCCTCCGCTCGCCGTACATGCTGACGATCGCGCTGCTGCCGATCATCCTCGCGGCGTGGTGGCTCGCCACCACTGTCACGAAGTCAGTGCCTGCGATCCTCCTGCCGACACCGGAGTCGGTCTGGATCGCCTTCCCGCGCGTGCTCGGAGCCGACGGGTTCGGCGACCAGGTGCTCAGAACCCTCACTGAGATCGCGGGCGGTTTCGCACTCGGAGCATCCGTAGGGTTCTTCCTGGGCGTGCTGCTCAGCTCGTCGAGCCGGTTGCGCGCGGCCTACCTGCCGTTCCTCTCGGCACTCGAGGCGATTCCCACGGTGATTCTCGCGCCGATCATCATCGCCTGGATCGGTTTCGGCATCGAGGGCAAGATCCTTCAGGCCGCGATCGCCTGCTTCTACGCCGTCTTCATCACGACGCTGTCGGGTCTGGGCCTCGCCGAGCCGAACGCGGTCGCGCTCATGAAGTCTCTGCGGGCATCCAAGTGGCAGACGATGGTCAAGCTGCGCATTCCGACGGCCCTGCCCGTCATCTTCGGCGGGCTTCAGCTCGGTGCGACGACCGCCATCATCGGCGCGATCGTCTCGGAGTTCATCGGAGCGACCGGCGGCCTCGGCTATCTCATGCTGCGGTACCGCTCGAGCTTCGACACCGCCGCCTACTGGGTCATCATCTTCCTCTTCCTCGTGATCGGTCTCGTCGTCTACCTCACCATCTGGTACATCGAGAAGCGGTTCGTGTTCTGGCGACGCATCGAGGTCACGAGGCCCGACCTGGAGAAGCAATGACGATCGATATCCACGCGCACACCGTGCCACGCGGCTTCATCGCCGAGTTGGCGCGCGAAGTGCCGGAGGCGGCCCCTGCGCTCGTGCAGCGCGGCGACGAGTGGTGGTTCCAGTACCCGAGCGGGCGCATGAGCGGCCCGATTCCGCTGGGCATGGTCGACACCGAGGCGCGCATCGCCGACATGGATGCTGCGGGCGTTCAGCTGCAGGCCCTGAGCGTGCCGCCGCCGCACTTCAACTACCGTCTCGACGATCAGGCCGCCGCGGTGGCCGCGCGTCTGCACAACGACGCCATGATCGCGATGGCGCGCGAGCATCCGGATCGCTTCGTCGTGCTCGGGCACCTACCGATGCAGAGCGAGCAGGCGGCGCACGACGAGCTGCAGCGCCTGATCGGCATCGATGAGGTCGTCGGCCTCGAGCTCGGCACCAACGTGGCGGGCGCGAACCTGGGTGATGAGCAGTACGCCTCGGTGTGGCAGGCGATCGACGCGAGCGGCCTCGCCGTGGTGCTGCACCCCGGTGCCGACGTCGCCGGCATGGACCGCATGCACGACTACTTCATGCACAACTACGTGGGCAACCCCACCGATTCGACGATCGCCGCGGCGTCGCTGCTCTTTCAGGGCGTGCTCTCGCGCAACACCGCGCTGCGGGTCGCGCTGCTGCACGGCGGCGGTTTCGTGCCGTATCAGATCGGCCGGTTCGACCACGCCTGGTCGGTGCGGCCCGAGGCGCGCGAGCACCTCGACGTGGCGCCGTCGAGCCTGCTGCACCGCTTCTGGTTCGATTCGCTCACGCACGACGACCTCTCGCTGCGCTTCCTGCACGACCGCGTCGGCGACGACCGCCTCGTGCTCGGCAGCGACTATCCCTTCGACATGGCCGACAGCGACCCGGTGGGCTCGCTGAAGCGCGCGCTGGCCGATCGACCGGACGCTGTGCGCAAGGCGCTCGACGACAACCCTCGAGAACTCTTGACTCGGCGCCCCGGCGCCTGAACAGGCTCGGCCGCACGGCGGTCGGGAATCGGCGGGGTCGAGCGGGTGGTGCCCGACCCCGCCGAGCACCATGCCCTGCACCCCACGCAGCATCGAGCAGAAAGGCGCATCGCCGTGGTGTTCGTCTTCATCGCTCTCGCGGTCATGTTCGGCGCGATGGCGCAGCGGGTCTCGGGCATGGGCTTCGCCCTCGTGGTCGCCCCTGTGCTCGTGCTGCTCATCGGGCCCTTCGAGGGCGTGCTGCTGGTCAACCTGTGCGGTGCGGTGTCGGCATCGATCGTGATCAGCCGCGTCTGGCGCTTCATCGACTGGCGACAGTTCTCGATGCTCGCGGTGCCCGCCGTCATCGCGATCGTTCCGGGCGCCTACCTGTCGGTGCTCATCGGCGGACCGGTGCTGCAGATCGTCGTCGGCGGCATCCTGGTCGTCGCGCTCACGGCGTCGCTGCTCATGAACTACTTCGACCGACGGGTCGCCCAGGCGCCCGCCGCGCTCATCGCGGGCACAGCATCCGGCTTCATGAGCGCCACCGCCGGCGTCGGCGGGCCGGGAATGAGCGTCTACGCCGTGCTCACCCGGTGGGAGCAGAAGTCGTTCGCCGCGACCATCCAGCCCATCTTCGTACTCATCGGCGTGACGTCGTTCATCATGAAGGTGGTGCTCAACGACACCGGTCTGCCCGACTACGACTGGTGGCTGTGGGTGCTCATCATCGCGTGCACCGTGGTCGGTCTGGCGCTCGGCGAGTTCGTCTCGCGCTGGGTGAGCGTGCGTGCGGCGCGCATCACCGTCATCGTCATCTCGTACCTCGGCGGCATTCTCGCCATCATCGACGGCGTCGCGGGCCTGCTCGGCTGAGCCCGACCTGCCGTGTCAGTCGCGCGGCTTCACCGGCCGCAGCGCCATCTGCACGATGACGACGACCAGCAGGGCGGCGAAGAGCCAGCCCGACACCTGCGCGGGAACGAGGAATGCGAGCCAGACGCCGACAAGCGACAGGGCGGCGGCGGCGAGACCCATGAGCACGGCATCGCGCCACCGCACCAAGCCTCCGCGCAGATTCGGGATCGACCCGGCGATCGCCCCTGGAATGAGGGCGAGCAGCGACGTGCCTTTGGCCAGCAGGTCGCCGATGCCGAACACCGCGATGAGCACCGGCACGGCGATGATGCCGCCGCCGACCCCGAGCAGGCCGGCGACGATGCCCATGAGCAGGCCGAGCGCGATGAGACCGATCACCGAGACGACGCTGTAGTCGAACGCCCCCTCGCGCACCGGGGCCACGATGACGAGCCGCAGTGCGCTGATGAGCAGCCCGGCGATGAACAGCCACTTGAGCCACGTCAAGGACACCCGCCGCAGCAGCAGGGCGCCGAGCGGCGTGCCGGCGACGGCTCCGACGGCGATGATCGCGGCGGCGACCAGCTCGATCTCGCCACGCGCCCCGTAGAGCGAGGCGCTGAGCGCGGCGGGCGGGATGATCGCGATCAACGAGGTGGCGGATGCTCGCCGCTGGTCGAAGCGCAGCCACGACATCATGAGCGGCACCATGATGAATCCGCCGCCCACTCCGAAGAGTCCGGCGAAGAGGCCCCCGATTGCTCCGATGGCAAGAAGGGGCAGAATCACTGGGCCAGCCTAGCCCCGCACGGCAGAGGCCCTGTTGAGCCGGACTAAACTCGAGGTGTGACTGAAGCCATCGACGCGGGCCCCCGCGGACCCCAGACCGTCGACGCGGTGCTCATCGGCGCCGGCATCATGAGCGCGACGCTCGCCACGATGCTGCAGCAGCTCGAGCCGACATGGGATATCCGCATCTACGAGCGACTCGGCGAGGTCGCTCTCGAGAGCTCGAACCCGTGGAACAACGCCGGCACGGGCCACGCGGCCCTGTGCGAGCTGAACTACACGCCCGAGCGGCCGGACGGCTCGATCGAGATCTCGAAGGCCGTGGCCATCAACGAGCAGTTCCAGGTCTCGCGCCAGTTCTGGTCGTACCTCGTCGACGAGGGGCGCCTGCCCGACCCCAGCGCGTTCCTCAGCGCGACGCCCCACATGAGCCTCGTCTGGGGCGAGAAGAACGTCGAGTACCTGCGCAAGCGCCATGAGGCGCTGAAGGACCACCCGCTCTTCGCGGGCCTCGAGTATTCAGAAGACCCGGTGCAGATTCACCAGTGGGCACCGTTGCTCATGCCCGGCCGGTCGAAGCACGAGCCCGTGGCGGCCACGCGCACGACGGCCGGCACCGACGTCGACTTCGGCGCGCTCACCCGGCTGCTCATCGAGGGCCTCGAGTCGAGCGGCATGCCGGTGCGCCTCGAGCACCGCGTCACGGGCATCCGTCGCACGAAGCAGGGCCTCTGGAAGCTGACGCTGCGCCACGAGGTCGGCGGCACGCCGCTCGAGATCGTCGCGCGGTTCGTCTTCGTCGGCGCCGGCGGCCACGCCCTTCCGCTGCTGCAGAAGAGCGGCATCCCCGAGATTCGCGGTTTCGGAGGCTTTCCGGTCAGCGGTGGCTGGATGCGCTGCGACGACCCCGCGATCGTCGCGCAGCACCACGCCAAGGTCTACGGCAAGGCCTCCGTCGGAGCGCCCCCGATGTCGGTGCCGCACCTCGACACGCGCGTCGTCGACGGCACCGCGAGCCTGCTGTTCGGCCCCTACGCCGGCTTCACGCCCAAGTTCTTGAAGACCGGGTCGTGGTTCGACCTCTTCGGCTCGATCCGCTGGCACAACATCGTGCCCATGCTGCAGGTCGCCGTGCGCAACCTCGATCTCGTCACCTACCTGGTGGGCGAGCTGCTCGCCTCGCGGTCGAAGAAGCTCGACGCGCTGCGCGACTTCTACCCCAGGGCCGACGGTGACGACTGGTACGAGCTCACGGCCGGCCAGCGCGTGCAGATCATCAAGAACGAGCCCGGCAAGGGCGGAGTGCTGCAGTTCGGCACCGAGGTCGTTGCCTCGGCCGATGGGTCGATCGCGGGACTGCTCGGCGCGTCTCCCGGCGCCTCGACCGCCGCGCCGATCATGCTCGACCTCATCGAGCGGTGCTTCCCCGACAAGCTCGAGACCTGGAAGCCGGCGCTGCAGCGCATGGTGCCGAGCTACGGCCGCAGCATTGCTGATGAGCCGGGGCTCGCAACCGAGGTGCTCGCGAGCACGGCCTCGACTCTGGCCATCACGCGCTGACAGCGCATGAGCGCAGGCAGTCGGCCGAACCCCCGCCGTGCGGGTCTCGTGCTTGCGGGCGCAACGCTCGTGTTCGGCATCGTCTGGTTCACGATCCTCGTCGCCGGGCCTGACACCGTGCCCGGCCATTTCGCGGCCGATGGCACGCCGACGCGATGGGATTCGACTCCGGTCTTCCTGGGCATGATGGCCGCACTCGCCGGAGGATTGACCCTGCTCTTCGTCGCAATGCCGCGCCTGATGGCCCGCGTGCCCATCGAGCACGTGAACCTGCCGAATCGCGAGCAGTGGAACACGCCTGCCCGCCGCGCGCACCTTGCGCTGCTCATGACGGAAGACCTGCGGCTGATCGGCGCTGTCACCATGCTGCTGCTGGCAGCGATGCTCGTCATCAGCGCACTGGCGGGGCTGGGCGCAGAGATCGCCGGCTGGGTTTTCCTCGCGACCGCCGCCGCCTACCTCGTCATGATCGGGATCATCGTCGGTCGCATGCTGACCGGCAGCCGCTACACCCCACCGGCCGACTTCTCGTAGTCGTCGACTAGTTGCGCGCGGCCCCGTCGGAGGCCGTGACGACGAAGGTGTCGGGCTGGCCGAAGGCGTGCTCGCCGAACGCGTTGTCGATCGCGACCTGCACGCGCGAGAGGTCGTCGATCTTGACGAGCGCGATCGCCGCGCCGCCGAAGCCGCCGCCGGTCATGCGGGCTCCGATCGCACCGGCACCCACTGCGGTCTCGACGGCGAGGTCGAGTTCGGGCACCGAGATCTCGAAGTCGTCGCGCATGCTGCGGTGCGAGGCGTCGAGCAGCTCGCCGATCGCCTGAGCCCCGTCAGCCCGCAGCACCGCGACAGTGTCGAGCACCCGCTGGTTCTCGGTGATGACGTGGCGGATGCGCCGGAACGTCTCGTCGTCGAGCAGCTGCTGCGCGCGCGGCAGGTCGTCGACTGTGAGATCGCGCAGCGAGGATGCGCCCATGGCTGCGGCCCCGCGCTCGCACGCGGCACGGCGCTCGCCGTACCCGCCCGTGGCGTGACTGTGCTTCACGCCCGTGTCGATGACGAGAATCGCGAGGCCCGCCTCGGCAAGGCCCAGCGGCACGAGCTCGCTCTCGAGCGAGCGGCAGTCGAGAAAGACGGCGTGATCGACCTGGCCGAGCAGCGACGCAGACTGATCCATGATGCCCGTGGGGGCACCGACGGCGACGTTCTCAGCGCGCTGCCCGACGCGGGCGAGCGTGCGGCGGTCGAGGCCGAGCTGCCAGACGTCGTTGAGAGCGAGAGCGACGGCGCTCTCGATCGCGGCCGAGCTCGAGAGGCCCGCGCCGACAGGCACGTCGGAGTCGATGAACAGGTCGACTCCGGGCACCGCGGCGAGGTCGGCGCCGAACTCGCTGAACGCCCAGGCCACGCCCAGCGGGTACGCCGACCAGCCGCCGAGCGCCTGCGGAGTGAGGGCATCCAGGTCGATCTCGGCCAGCTCGTCGGCGAAGGTGCTCGCGACGCGCACTCGGCGATCATCGCGCACGCCGAGGGCGACGACCGTGCGGCGGTCGATCGCGAAGGGCAGCACGAAGCCCTCGTTGGAGTCGGTGTGCTCGCCGCTGAGGTTGACGCGGCCGGGGGCCGACCAGAGGCCGTCGGGTGCGGCACCGAAGACGGCCTCGAACCCTTCACGGGCGTCGTCTCGAATGTCAGTCATTGCCGGTGCTCTCGATTCCCTCGCGGATGAACGCGGCCTGCGCCTCGGGGGCGACGTCGCCGATGAAGGCGCCCATCGCGGCCTCCGAGCCGGCCAGATACTTCAGTCTGTCAGCGCCGCGGCGCGGACTCGTCACCTGCAGCATGAGCCGCACGGTCTCGCGCCCGACGTGAACGGGTGCCTGGTGCCAGGCGGCGATGTACGGCGTCGGCGTCGGGTACAGGGCGTCGATGCCGCGCAGCAGTCGGCGGTAGAACGGCGCCAGCTCGTCTTTCTCGGCCTCGGTGAGACCGGCGAAGTCGGGCACGTGGCGATGCGGCAGCACGTGCACCTCGATGGGCCAGCGCGCGGCGAACGGCACGAAGGCGGTGAAGTGCTCGCCGCGCAGCACGACACGATCGCTCGACAGCTCGCTCTCGAGCACGCGGGCGAAAAGGTCGGGCCCGACGGCGTCGATCGATCGCAGCAGCGTGCTCGTTCGCGGCGTGACGAAGGGGTAGGCGTAGATCTGGCCGTGCGGGTGAGGCAGGGTGACACCGATCTCGGCTCCGCGGTTCTCGAAGGGGAACACCTGCTGAATGCCGGGCAGCGCGCTCAGCGCGGCCGTGCGGTGCGCCCACGCCTCGATGACGGTGCGGGCGCGGCTCACCGACTGCGAGCCGAACGAGCCCTCGTGCTCGGGCGAGAAGCAGACGACCTCGCAGCGCCCGACACTCGTGCGGCTGCGCCCGATGCCGATCTCGCGGAGGTCATCCAGCCCCGCCGGTGCGTTCTCGTGCGTCAGGGCCGGCCCGAAGCTCGGCGACCGGTTCTCGAACACGGCGACGTCGTAGTTGCTGGGTATCTCGCTGGGGTTGGCGTCGCTCGCCGGCGCCAGCGGGTCTTGGTCGGGCGGCGGCATGAAGACGCGGTTCTGCCGGTTGCTCGCGATCGACACCCACTCGCCGGTCAGCACGTCTTGCCGCATGCTCGCGGTCTCGGGCCGCGGGTCGAGCACGCGCCGGTCGATCGATCGCTCCGGCCCGAGCGTCGTGTCGGCGTCGTCGACGTAGATGAGCTCGCGGCCGTCGGCGAGCGTCGTGGAGTGGAAGCGGATCGTCACCTCAGAATCGTACGCGCAGGGCCTTGCGTTCTCGCAAACGGTACCCTTTCGATATCGACAGGTTTCGAAAGGGGCGAGGAACGATGGATGCCGCGCCGCAGCGCCGCGAACGACTCGCCGGCCTCGTGGCCGACCGCGGATTCGCCCGCGTGGTCGACCTCGCCCGCACGCTCGACGTGAGCGAGGTGACGGTGCGCACCGACCTCGCCGCCCTCGAGACCGAGGGCCGACTGACGCGTGTGCACGGAGGGGCCATGCCGCGCGGGCTCGTCGCCGAGCGCGAGAGCAGCCTCGAGCAGTCGCGCACCCGGCTCACGCGGGCCAAGCAGGCCATCGCCGCCGAGACGGCGACGCGCGTGCGCTCGGGCGAGAGCATCCTGCTCGATGTCGGGTCGACGACGCTCGCCGTGGCGCACGCCCTCGTCGCCCGACGCGATCTCAGCGAGCTCGTCATCGTCACGAACGGGCTCGCGATCGCCCTCGCGCTCGAACCGGCCATCCCGCGCTTCACCGTGGTCGTCACGGGCGGCACCGTGCGATCGCTGCAGCACTCGCTCGTCAACCCGCTCGCAACGACGCTGCTCGATGACGTGCGGGTCGACCTCGCGATTCTCGGCGCGACCGGCATCGACGCTGAGGCGGGCGCGACGAACGTGAACCTGCCCGAGGCCGAGGTGAAGCGGCGCATGGTCGCCAGCGCGGCCCGCCGTGTGCTCGCCGCCGACTCATCGAAGCTCGGCCAGGTGCATCTCGGCCGCGTGGCCGCGCTCGACGAGCTCGACGAACTCATCACCGACGATCGCGCGACCGCGGCGCAGCTCGACCCGCTCCGCGCGGCGGGTCTCACTGTCACGCCCGTGGCGCTCTCGCGCGTACAGTGACCGCATGAGCACTCCTCCTACGGGCGAGCAGTACGCCCTGCACCATGACGGAGCCCATGGCCCGGTCGAGGCCGTCATCACGACCGTCGCCGCCGCGATGCGCCACCTCACCGTCGACGGGCACGATCTCGTGCAGGGTTTCGCCGAGACCTCGACACCGCCCTACGGCTGCGGCATCGTGCTGGTTCCGTGGCCGAATCGCGTACGCGATGGGCGGTGGATGCTCGACGGCGAGGTGCAGCAGCTCGACCTCACCGAGGTCGACAAGACCAATGCCATTCACGGCCTGCTGCGCAACACCTCCTATCAACTGGTCGAGCGCCGCGATGACGCCGTGACGCTCGGCGCCGCGGTCGTGCCGCAGCACGGCTGGCCGTTCCACCTGTGGACGACAGTCGAGTACCGCCTGACGGGCAACGGCGTCACGGTGACGCACGCCGTGACGAACCTCGGCGACCGCCCCGCGCCCTACGCGGTGGGCACGCATCCGTTCATCCGCGTCGGCTCGCACCCCGTCGACGAGCTGACGATCACCGCGCGCACGGTCGAGCACGTCATGGTCGACGACCGGCTCAACCCCGTCGGCCTCGAGCCGGCGACGGGCGAGTGGGATCTCACCGAAGGCCGAGTGGTCGGCGAGCTCGCCCTCGACGACGCGTTCCGCGTCGAACCCGACCCCGACGGCGTCGTGCGCACCGTGCTCTCCGCCCCCGACGGCACGGAGACCGAGGTGTGGCAGAACGGCGACTGGCCCTGGCTGCAGCTCTTCATCACCCGGTCGTTCCCGACCGCCGACGGCCCCGTCACGGCGATCGCCGTCGAGCCCATGACCGCGCCGGCCGACGCGCTCAACTCGGGCGCGGGTCTGCGCTGGATCGAGCCCGGTGCCTCGTGGTCGGGCAGCTGGGGCATCTGCCGCCCGGCCTGAGCGAGCATCCGCCCGCGAACGGGGGGTGACCGGCGGCCGCGCGGCCTGATTGGATGGGCTCAGGGGTTGGGGGGAACCGCCCTCGCGTGCGTGTCGCACGCTGCTCGAGGGGGAGTCGCAGATGGCTGTATCGCCGAAGACCATTGTGCTGGTCGTCGTAGGACTCGTCGTCGTGGGCGGCGGCTTCGCCGCGGCGCCGGCGCTGGGCGATGCCTTCACACAATCGGTGGCGCCGCCCGCCGACATTCTGGGCGACTCGGTGGAGTTCGCGGTCAACGCCAACGGCGAGACCTACGGCAGCCCGATCAACGATCGTGTGCCCGACCTGATTCTCACGCGCGCCGAGGGGGGCAAGATCGGCTACGTGCGGGTGAGTGAGCTCGAGCACGCCCGCAACGTCAGAAGCTCGACCGCCGACCCGAATGCCGTTTTCGACATCGACGTCTACGAGTCAGACGGAGAGACCACGATCGGCATCTTCCGCGTGCTCGACGACACCCCGGGCCCGCGCGACGGTTTCAACAACTAGGTAGGCCCCGTGGGGCTCGAACCCACGACCCACGGAGTAAAAGTCCGTTGCTCTACCAACTGAGCTAGAGGCCCTTGCCCTTCTAATCTATCGCGTCACCGCGTTCAGCGCGTCGGGCTAGCGTGGGGCTCATGGTCGATCAGCCGCGGCGCCCCGTGCGCCTTCCCAGCGACGCCTTCGACGTGCAGCCGGGCGGACTCGACCCCGCGGTGACGATGCGCATCGCGCACGACTCGGCACGCGCCCTCGTGCACCGCGTTCGGGCGAGCGACGACCCCGACCTCATCGAGCGCATGGTCGCCTACACCGACGAGCACGGGCTCGATGTGCTCGCCGAGCTGTGGTCGCAGTCCGGCCCGCGCACTCTGCCAGGGGCTCTCTGGCGCCTGTCGCTGCTGCGCGCGCTCGTGCGCGGCGATGCGGCGGGCGCGGCGCTCGTGTTCCAACGCGGCAGCGAAGTGCTGTCGACGGCCGATGTCGTCGTCGCCGGAGCCGAGAGTCCGACGGGGCCCGACGAGATTCTGCGGCTCGCCGACCAGGTGCTGCGCGGTGCCTACCAGGGCGACTTCGCGGTGGCGCTCGAACGGGCCGCCGCCTTCTGCCGCACCTCCGCGGCCGGTGCCGCCGATCTCGCCGACGACGCGGATGCTGCGCTCGACGACCCCCGCGCCAGCGACTACACCGCCCGCGCCGCCCGATTGGCCGCGACCGCGCGCGACTTCACGGCGTGCGCGCGCCTCGAGCGGGCCGGCACGCTCGACTGAGCCCGAGCATCCGTCGCCCCGTCTGGCCTCTGCTGCCGGATGCTCGGAATAGGCGACCGGCCTGCGCGGTTACACTGCTCTAGCCGGGCCGCAGTAACCCCGGGCTCCACTTTTCGCCGCTACGAGCGGCCACTCGCCGAGAGGCGTTCTGCGGTCCGGCTTTCGCATGCCCTCTCGCGGCGGTTCTGAGGCCCAAACCTGAGAGTGCGCTGAGCAAAGCGAGCCGCGGCAAACCTCTCGCCACGGGGTGCCGAACACGATGCATGTCACCGACTGCACGTATCACTCGCTCAGGGCTCGCGCTCGTCGCGCTGCCGGCACTGCTCGCCGTACTCGTCGGCTGCTCCGGAACGACTCCGGCCGCACCCGACGAGCCGATGAGCGCGCCCGACAGCTCGGCCGTCGAACCCGGGCCGAACGAGGTCGTCACGCTCTCGCTGCGCTTCATGCCAGAAGACATCACGGTGCCCGTGGGCACCACCGTCACCTGGCGCAATGGCGAGACCATCGGGCACACGATCACGTCGGGTGCCTGGGGCGACCTCAACGAGAGCACGGGCCTGCGCGGGTCGCAGACGGCTGACGGACTGTTCGATCACGCACTCGCGCCGATGGGGCAGGAGGGTGACACGTTCTCGTTCACCTTCGACGAGCCGGGGGAGTACCTGTACTTCTGCATGCCGCACCTCACGATGAACGCTCGCGTCATCGTCGAGGGGTAGCAGTCAAGGGCCAGGCACGCGCGGCATCACCGCACCACAGCACCACCAACCAGCACCACAACCAACAAAGGGGAATCACATCATGCGCAAGACCACTGCATTTGCCGGACTCGGCCTCGCCGCCGCACTCGTTCTCTCGGGCTGCGCGACCACGGCTGCCGACGAGGCGCCCATGGACGACGCTGCGGCGCCGGTCATGATCGACACCGTCAACAGCGACGGCTCGGCGCTGCGCGCCCAGCTCACCGCTCTGCTCGCCGACCACGTGTACCTCGCGGCCGCGGCGATCGACCAGGCCATCGCCGACGGTGGCGACCTGACCACCGCCGACGTGCAGGCTGCTGTCGCCGTGCTCGACGAGAACTCGGTCGAGGTCGCTGCGCTCGTGGGGTCGGCCTACCCCGACGCCGAGCAGCCGTTCCTCGACTCGTGGCGCTCGCACATCCCGTTCTTCGTCAACTACACGCTGGGCAAGGCGACGGGCGATGAGGCTGCCGCTGAGCAGGCTGTCGCCGACCTCAACGGCTACGCCGTGTCGTTCGGTCAGCTGATCAACTCGGTCGTTCCCGAGCTGCCGGCCGAGGCCGTGCAGGGCGAGCTCGAGATGCACGCCGTCTCGCTGCTCGCGGCGATCGACGCCAACCTCGCCGGCGACCCGGAGTACTTCAGCCTGCTGAAGGACGCCGCCGGTCACATGCCGATGACCGCTACGGCGCTCGCCGGCGGCATCGCGGCCAACCTGGGCATCCAGTAGGTCGCACTGCATTTGCAGTGACCAGCTCTGTGCAGAGCTGAGCGCTGACCACCGGCCGGTGGGGAGGGGACCCGAGCCCTTCCCCACCGGCCTCCTTCGTTCTCCGCATTCATCCGACCGCCTCGAAAGGCCGTTCCCATGCTCGCTCTGCGCATCATCATCGTGACCATCGCGGCCGCCGGCCTCATCGTCAACGCGGTCATCCACCTCACCCTCGCGGGCCCGTACGACGCGATCACGGGCACGCTCATCGGGCAGGGCGACCTCTTCCGCATCCAGGCGGTCGTGAACATCGCTGTCGCAGCGCTGCTGCTCGTCAGCCTTCGGTACCGACGGTGGGCTGTCGTCGTCTCGCTCGCAGCCGTCGTCGTCGCGGCGGGCGGGCTGGCCCTCGTGGTCATCACGACGCTCGTGCCGATCGACCTCACGGCTCTCGGCCTGCCCTACCTGTTCGAGCCCATCTGGTTCGCCGACAAGGTCGTCTCGGCCCTCGTGCAGGGCATCGCGCTCGTCGCAGCCGCTCTCTCGGCCGCGCTCAGTTTTCGACGCACAGGCGCCGTTCAGGGCTAGATCAGCCGGAGTACTGAGATGCTGGTACTCGTGCCCCCCGAAATCGACGTCGATGAGACCGCCCCGGCCGCTGATGCAACGGTCGAGACTACGAACGCCCTGCTGCTGCGGGTCGCGCAGGGCGACCAGCGCGCGTTCAGCGAGCTCTACGACGTCATCGCCCCGCGCATGCTCGGTCTCGTGCGCCACGTTCTCAAGGACCACGCGCAGTCGGAAGAGGTCGTGCAGGAGGTGCTGCTCGAGGTGTGGCAAACCGCTCCGCGCTTCGATCCGAATAAAGGAAAAGCGGTGACCTGGATGCTGACCATGGCCCACCGGAGAGCGATCGATCGCGTACGCAGTGCGCAGTCGTCGCGCGACCGGGACACCAGAATCGGCATCCGTGATCTCGACCGAGAGTTCGATTCGGTCGCAGAGAGCGTCGAGATCCGCGTCGAACACGATCGAGTGGAGAAGGCCTTGAGCCGGTTGAGCGAGTTGCAGAGGCAGGCCGTCGAGCTTGCCTACTACGGCGGCTACAGCCACAGCGAGGTCGCCGAGATGCTCAACATTCCGATGGGCACGGTCAAGACTCGACTGCGCGACGGCATGATGCGGTTGCGCGCTGAATTGGGGGTGGCGTCATGAGTCGACACGACGATGACGTGATGAACGACGACGAGTTCGCCGACGTGCGCACGGCTCTGGGCCTCGCGGTGCCGCCCGTGGCCCCGTCGCCCGGCATGAAGAGCGCGGTCATGTCGGCGATCGCGACGACGCCGCAGGTCGCTCCGCTCGGCGCGGTGACGCCGCTCGATGAGAGCCCGGCCGCTGCTGTGGCAGCGTCGCCGACCACCTCGGCCGAGGCTCGGGCCCAGGCCCGCTGGTTCTCGCGCCCTGCCACGCTGGTGATGGCCGCCGCCGCCGCGGTCGCCCTCTTCTTCGGGGGCGTGCTCGCCGCCGATCTGGTCAGCCCGAGCGCTCCGAGCGCTGCCGACCAGCTCGCGTCGATCGTCGCCGCACCCGATGTGTCGACGCTCGTGTCGCCCGTTGCGGGCGGCGGCACCTCCACGCTCGTCTCGAGTGAGACGGCGGGCCTCTCGGCCATGGTCTTCGAGGGTCTGCAACCGCTGAGCGACGACGAGCGCTACGCGCTCTGGTACATCACCGACGGCGTGCCGACGCCCGCGGGGCTGTTCGCCGTGACCGGCGACGGGGCGGTCGTGCAGGTGCTCGAGGGCACGTTCCAAGCGGGAACCATCGTCGGCGTGACCGTCGAGCCCGCGTCGGGCAGCCCGGCGCCGACCTCAGACCCGATCGTGGCGATCGCCACGGCCTAGAGCAGGCAGCACTCGAACGG
Organism: Actinomycetota bacterium; assembly: GCA_005778835.1. GTDB lineage: Bacteria > Actinomycetota > Actinomycetes > Actinomycetales > Microbacteriaceae > Microcella. Next base: position 6,298 of record SXMG01000132.1, on the reverse strand, counting down.
CCCCGTGCGTGCACGAGGCCGGCGTACGCGAGTGCTCGCGGCGAGCATCCTGTTGCATTATTACTACGTAGTAATTATGCTACAGATCATGGGACGCAAGCCGAAGTCAGAAGACCCGGTCTACACGCGCATAGAGCAGCATCGACTGCGAGCCGGGCTCAGCCGGCAAGAACTGGCCGACGCTGTCGACGTGCACTACCAGACCGTGGGCTATCTCGAGCGGGGTGAGTATGCACCGTCGCTCGCCCTCGCGCTGCGCATCGCGCAGCAGCTCGGCGTACCCGTGGAGCACCTGTTCTCTCTGACCCCGTTCACCGACCTGTCGAACACCGACCTGTCGAACACCGTCACTGCCGTGGAGGAATCAGCATGACCGAGAAGAAGCTCACAGCCCGCGAGCGCAACGAGAAAGCTGTCGCCGACATGGCCGACACCGTGATGCGCGATACGAAGTGGGACTGGATGCGCACGCGTCGGGCGCGCCTCATCATCGTCGGCGTCATGATCGCGATGCTCGTGGCGATTCCGCTGTCGTGGATCTTCTTGCCCGACCTGGTCGCACTCGGCGTCATCGCCCTCGCGGTCGTCGTCTGGTGGGCCCTGCGCACGTCGGTGCGCGTCATCGCCGATCTGCCCGAAGAGTTTCTCGACGAGCGGCAGGCGCGCGTGCGCGACCGGGCCTACGTCGAGGCCTACAAGTGGTTCGCCGGCCTCACCCTCATCGCCGCGAGTGGCGCGCTGATCTGGTTCGTCGTCGCGAGCGAGAACGATGTCGTCACGGTCGACCTCACGTGGGGCGTCGCCATGGCGATCTTCTGGGCCTTCGAGGGGCTCGCGCTCACGCTGCCGTCGATCGTGCTCGCCCTGCGCGAGGGTGACCGCACGTAGGCGGTCTGGGACTCAGCCCGCGGGAACGATCTCGCGGACGAGTTGCTCGATGCGCCCGCGAATGTCGTCGCGAATGACCCGCACTGACTCGATGCCCTGACCAGCGGGGTCGTCCAGCTCCCAGTCTTCGTACCGCTTGCCGGGAAAGACCGGGCAGGCGTCGCCGCACCCCATCGTGATCACGACGTCTGACTCTTTGACCGACTCGGTGGTGAGCACTTTCGGCACCTGGTGGGCGATATCGATGCCCTCTTCGGCCATGGCCTCCACGGCGATCGGGTTGATCTGATCCTTCGGCTCGGAGCCCGCCGAGAGCACTGTCACGCGGTCGCCGGCGAAGTGCCGCAGGTAGCCCGCGGCCATCTGCGAGCGGCCGGCGTTGTGCACGCAGACGAAGAGCACGGTCGGGCGATCGGAGGCTTCGGACGAGGTCACCCCTGGAGTATAAACAGGCAGGGTTGCCGGTCTGTCAACGCTCGGCAGTGACGTGCGCCTACAGTATCGAGCGTGACTGCCGAGCCCACAGACGTCATCGCCGCCACCACCCCGCCTCTGTTCCGGCGCCTCGCCGCCGAGAGCCTCGGCAGCGGTGTGCTCGGCGGCACCGTGATCGCCTCGGGCATCATGGCCACCCTGATCTCCGACGACGTCGGCGTGCAGCTGCTCATCAACGCGATCGCGACGGGCGCGGCCCTCACGGTGCTCATCCTGCTGCTGGGCCCCGTGAGCGGTGCGCAGCTGAACCCCGCGGTCACCGCCGCGCTGGCCGCCGACCGGCGCGTTCCGGTGCGAGAGATCCTGCCGACCATCGCCGCGCAGCTCTTGGGCTTCGTGCTCGGCGCGATCGTCGCGAACCTCATGTTCGGCGGGGCGGCCGTGTCGATCAGCACGACGGTGCGCGCCGAGCCCGGGCTGCTGCTGGGCGAAGTCATCGCGACGGCCGGGCTCGTGGCGGTCATCCTGACCCTCGTCGCCCGCGGTCAGCGGTCGTGGATTCCCGCCGCCGTCGGCCCCTACATCACGAGCGCCTACTTCGCGACAAGCTCGACGAGCTTCGCCAACCCCGGCATCACCGTGGGCCGCATGCTGAGCGACAGTTTCGCGGGAATCGCCCCCGAGAGTGCGCCGCTCTTCATCGTTGCGCAGCTGCTCGGTGCCGTGATCGGCGTGCTGATGGTGCGCCTCATCATCGCGCCCGGTCCGCGCGCCGGCGCGTTGCAGCCCTGATCGAGCTTGCTCGTTCACCTGCTGTTCACCGAGACCCTTGATGCTCGGTCGCGTCGACGACTCCGACCAGGGTTTCGCCGAACATCAGCCCACGACCACCCATGCACTCCGTATTGCCCCGCCAGACTCCAGCCGTTTACTTGCCGTCCATGTCGAGTGGATTCCATGAAGACGTTGGCCACCGGCTGACACGTCACATTCTGGTAGGCGGCCCCCACGCCGCCAACGAAGGGATCGCAATGTCCACCAAGTACAGCAAGTCGGCGGCTTTTGCCGCCACGCTCGCTGCAGCCGCGCTGTTCCTCAGCGCCTGCGCGACCACGGCCGAGCCCGAAGAGCCCGCTGAGGGTGGCGAGGCGCTGAGCGGCGCCGTCGTCATCGACGGCTCGTCGACGGTCGCCCCCAACACCGAGGTTGCCGCCGAGCTGTTCCAGGAGGTCCAGCCCGACGTGCAGGTCTCCGTGGGTGTCTCCGGCACCGGCGGTGGCTTCGAGAAGTTCTGCAACGGCGAGACCGACATCTCCGAGGCCTCGCGTCGCATCGCCGACGACGAGATCGCGGCGTGCGAGGCGAACGGCATCGAGTTCGTCGAGCTCGGCATCGCGAACGACGGCCTCGCAGTCGTCGTGAACCCCGCAAACGACTGGGTCGACTGCCTCACGGTCGCCGAGATCTCGTCGATGTGGACCCCCGAGAACCCTGTCACCAACTGGGCCGACGTGCGCGCGGGCTTCCCCGACCAGGAGATCATCCTCTACGGTCCCGGCACCGACTCGGGCACGTTCGACTTCTTCACCGACGAGATCAACGGTGACAGCGGTCTGATCAACCCGGCCTACAACGACATCGGAGAAGACGACAACGCTGCAGTGCTCGGCGTCGCCGGCGGCGCTGGCAACTCGGCCTTCATCCCGCTCTCGTTCGTCGAGGCCGCGGGCGACCAGGTTCGTGCCATCGCGATCGAGAACGAGGCCGGCGAGTGCGTCGAGCCCTCGCTCGACACCGTGCTGACGGGTGACTACAACCCGCTCGGCCGCCAGCTGTTCGTGTACCCCTCGGCCGAGGCGCTGACGAAGCCGCAGGTTCTCGCGTTCCTCGAGTTCTACATCACCAACCAGGCCACCATCGCCGAGACCGCGGGCTTCATCCCGCTGAACGCCGACCAGGAGGTCGAGGCCCTCGAGGCCTTGAACTCGCTTCTCTAGTCGCAGACACATCACCCTGCAGTAACTAGCGCAAAGGCAGTCCAGGAATGGCCACGACCACGATCATCAGCCCGACTGATGCACCGTTCTCGCTCGAAATGAAGCGAAACCGCATCGGTGAGAAGGTGATCGTGGCGTGGCTGTTCCTGGCTGCTGCGCTCGCAGTGCTCATCACGATCGGCATCGTCGTCTCATTGATCCTCCCGACCATCGACTTCTTCCGCGATGTCTCGATCTTCCAGTTCTTCTCCATGGAGCCCTGGGCTCCGCTCTTCGCCAACCCGACCTACGGTGTCGTGCACATCGTGGCTGGCACCGCAGCGATCATGCTGTATTCCTCGATCATCTCGCTGCCCGCGGGCCTCGGCTCGGCCATCTACATGAGCGAGTACGCAGGGCCTCGCATGCGCAAGATCCTTCAGCCCCTGCTCGAGATCCTCGAGGGCATCCCGACCGTCGTGTACGGCATCTTCGCCCTCTTCTTCGTGGGCCCCCTGCTCAAGGACAACTGGCCCACCTGGCTGCCCGGCAAGCTCGGCGAAGAACCTGGGTTCCAGTTCGTGCTCGCCGCCGGCCTCGTGCTCGGTGTCATGATCATCCCGACCGTCGCATCGGTCGCCTACGACTCGATGAACGCCGTGCCCCGGGCGCTCCGCGAGGCCGCGTACGGCCTCGGCAGCACCCGCATGCAGGTCGCGACGCGAGTGGTCGTGCCGAGCGCCCTCTCCGGCATCATCGCCTCGTTTGTGCTCGGCCTCTCGCGCGCCGTCGGCGAGACCATCGTCGTACTCATGGCCGCGGGCGCCATCGCGAACATCACGCTGTGGCCCAACGACCCGATCCTCACCATGACCGCCTTCATCGGCCGCACGGCGACTGGTGACATCTCGACCGGTACGACGGCGTACTACACGGTCTTTGCGGTCGGCGCTCTGCTCTTCCTCACCACCCTGACGGTCAACATGATCGCGATCGCGCTCGTGCGCCGATTCCGAGAGGTCTACGAATGAGCAAGTCTTCCGGTCGCACCCGAGTGGCCGTGCGGGCCGCCTCGAGTTCGACGATCCGCCTCGATCGAGTCGGCGTCGACATCAAGGGCGAGCTGTTTCGCGCTGTGCTGCTGTTCTCGATCCTGCTGGGCGTCGTCATGCTCGCGACACTGCTCATCTTCGTCGCGATCCGGGGTTCAGACCGGCTCGATCTCAACCTCTTCACGCAGCTTCCGTCGTCGATCGACGTCGGCACGTCGGGCTTCCTTCCCGCGATCGTCGGCACGACCTACGTCATGCTCGGCACGCTCATCACGATCGTTCCGCTCGGCGTGAGCGCCGCGGTTTACCTTGAGGAATACGCGAACCGCGACCGGTGGTACAACCGCATCATCGAGGTCAACATCCAGAACCTCGCCGCGGTGCCGTCGATCGTGTTCGGCATCCTCGGCCTCGCCTTCATCGTGCGCGGCCCGCTCAACCTCGGATTCGTCGCTTTCGCCGGCTCGCTCACCCTCGCCATGATGGTGCTGCCGACCGTCATTATCGCGGCGCGCGAAGCCATTCGAGGGGTGCCGCCGACTCTGCGCGACGCCTCAATGGGCCTCGGAGCGACCAAGTGGCAGACGACGTGGCGTCAAGTTCTGCCGCTCTCGGTTCCGGGCATCGTGACGGGCACGATCCTGGCCATGTCGCGTGCGATCGGCGAGACTGCGCCGCTGCTGCTCGTGGGGGCGACCACCTTCGTGCGCTTCCTGCCCGAGAGCGCGTTCGAGGGCGCCTACAGCGCCATCCCCGTACAGATCTACCAGTGGGCCGTGCGACCTCAAGACGAGTTCCGGGTGCTTGCCGCCGCCGGAGCACTGGTGCTCGTCGCCCTGCTACTCGTCATGAACTCGTTCGCCATCTGGCTCCGCGCGCGCTCGCGCAAAGAGTTCTAGACCCGATTCCGACTCCACACTGAGAGAGCTGAAGCTGATGACCGACGTCGCCCCCAAGGCCCGCCCCGAATCGTGGCCGCACCGCACCGTGTTCACGATCAACGACCTCAACGTCTACTACGGCGGCTTCCACGCCGTGACCGGCGTCGACCTTGCGTTCGGCATGAACGAGATCACCGCGCTCATCGGGCCCTCGGGTTGCGGTAAGTCGACCGTGCTGCGGTCGCTCAACCGCATGAACGACTTGATTCCGAGCGCGCGCGTCGAGGGGCGGGTCGAGTACCACGGCATCGACATCTACGGGCCGAAGATCGACCCGATCGAGGTGCGCCGCCGCATCGGCATGGTGTTCCAGAAGCCCAACCCCTTCCCGAAGTCGATCTACGACAACATCGCCTACGGCCCTCGCGTGACGGGCATGGAGGTCGACGACATGGACGAGCTCGTCGAAAGCACCCTGCGACGCGCCGCTCTGTGGGACGAGGTGAAAGACAAGCTCACGCAGAACGCCTACGGGCTCTCCGGCGGTCAGCAGCAGCGTCTCTGCATCGCCCGGGCGATTGCGACCGACCCCGACGTCATTCTCATGGACGAGCCGTGCTCGGCCCTCGACCCGATTGCCACCGGTCGCATCGAAGACCTCATGCACGAGCTGCGCGACACCTACTCGATCGTCATCGTGACGCACAACCTGCAGCAGGCCGCGCGCGTCTCCGACCGCACGGCGTTCTTCAGCGTGCAGCAGAAAGACGACAACAGCGACCGCACGGGCGTGCTCGTCGAGTTCGGCGAGACGACGCAGATCTTCGAGCAGCCGAAAGACGAGCGCACCGAGGGCTACATCTCCGGCCGCTTCGGGTAGAGCCCGGTCGAGTTAGCCGAACTTGCCGGAGACGTAGTCTTCGGTCGCCTGCACGCTGGGGTTCGAGAAGATCGTCGCGGTCTCGTCGTACTCGATGAGCTTTCCGGGGAGTCCGGTGCCGGGGATCGTAAAGAACGCGGTCTTGTCTGACACCCGGCTCGCCTGCTGCATGTTGTGGGTCACGAT
>SXMG01000131.1 GCA_005778835.1 Actinomycetota bacterium | reverse complement strand
GTCGTCGTGTAGACGCGCGTGCAGACGCCGCGCTGCTGAGGGTTGGCCTTGAGGGCCGGTGCCTTGGTCTTCGAGACCTTCGGCGAGCGGCCCTTGCGGACCAGCTGTTGAATAGTGGGCAAGACTGCTCCTTGACTGTGCTGCACGGTGACAGCGGTTGCGGTTGGAAAGTCCCTGACTGCACTGTTGAGTGCGGTCAGGCTCACGCGAATCCGTCCGGCCCGACGAAGGTGCTCGCCGGGTGACGAATATGCCGTGGGGGTGTGTGCCCGCCCGCCGGAGCGTTCGATGCGTCAGTGACCCTCTGCGTGCGCGTCGGCCGCCCGCTGCTCCGTTCTCACGGCACAGCACAGGCGTGCGCCAAAGCACACACACTGCTAAGGGTAGACCTCTGAGGTGATGTGGTCAAACGGCGGTATTGGCGCTCAGCGTCGCCCGGTGCTCGGCCAGCTCTTGCTCGTAGGCCGTGCGCGCCTCGGCGTTGCGCGCTCGAGCCGTGCGACCGCGGCGCGAGACGAGTCCGCCGACCCAGATCGGCACCTCGCGTGCGGCGATCGCGGCGGCGAAGCCGAGCGGGTTGGTCAGCTGCTGCAGCACGATGCTGTTGACCTCGGCGGCCGAGGCGCCGATCGCGCTCGCCGAGATGAGGGCCGCCCCGACGAAGCCGACCCAGACCACGAAAGCGACGATGAAGCCTCCGAGCACGTGCGCCCACCAGCCGCCGCGGTTCACGATGATGACGAGCAGCAGGTACGACAGGAAGAAGATGATCACCGGCAGGTAGAACGTGACCGACGAGAGGTACTGCAGTGCGGGGGCGAGACCGGCCGGCGACCCGATGACCGCGATCAGCAGCACGAGCACCGCGTAGGCGGCGGCGAAAAGGGCCGTGCCGAGCAGCGCGACGAGCGCCCCGACTCCGCGAGCGCCGCGCTTCTTCGGCGGCTGGGGCGCTTGCACGAACACGACGGTGGGCTGGGCCGCAGCGGCAGGCTCGGCGGGCGTGGTGGTCGCGGCCGCCGTCTCCGCAGGCGCCGGGGCCTCGGTGGTCGTGCTCTCGACGGCGCCCGTCTCGGCACTGTGCTCAGTGGGCGACGCCGTCGTGGTGTCGGCGTCGGTCGGCGTCTCGGCGGAAGTCGCCGCGGGCTCCGTCGTCTGATCGTCGGTGGGCTCGGAGGAAGACTGGGTGGCCATGACGCGTCCTTTCACAGGGAATACGAACGCGCCACCCTACCAAGGTGCGGTGTCGGGATGCTCGCGCGGAGCATCCCGACACCGTCGTTCTGACGCTACGGCGACGGAGTCGGCTCGGCCGACGGCTGCGTGCCGGCCGGGTCGGTCGCCTCCGGAGTCGGCGACTCGCTCGGCTCGGGCTCGGGCTCTGGTTCGGGCTCGGGCTGCACGTCGAGCAGGTCTTCTCCGCTGACCGCGTAGAGGATCATCGAGAAGGTCATGGCCCCGGCGCCGGCCACGTCGCCGGAGTAGTCACCCGTCGAGATGATCGCGAACCGCGCCGACTGCTGCAGAGCATCGATGTAGGTGAGAATCTGCGGCAGCGTGCCCGTCACGGTCACCGAGACGGTGATGCGCAGCAGTGAGCCGGTGGGCAGAACACCACTTCCGTCGACCTCGGGCGCAGGCGGCTCGACGCCTTCCTCCAAGACGGCAGCGGAGGTCGGAGCCGGCTCGTTGATGGCGACGGTCTCCAGAATCAGGCCAGCCGAGAGCAGTTCCGTCAGCAGCTCTTCGACAGCGTCGTCGTAGGCGGCGTCGGTCGGGAACTCGGCCCGCAGCTCTTCGAGCTCGAGCCGCAGCTCGTCGATACGGTCGAAGTCGGCCTGCAGCGCCGCCAGGGTAGCCCGGGCGACATCGTTCTGAGCCACGACTCCGCTGCGATCGGCGTCGAATCGCGCCGCATCGGCGAGCTTCGGTGAGATGCCCAAGAACCAGCCGAGAGCGATCACGATGATGATGATGATCACGGTCGCGAAGGTCCAGATGCGTGTCGATGCCGTGGTCATTCGGTCACCTCCTCTTCACCGAAGCGTTGAGACAGCGCGAGCTCGTTCAGGTTGATCGTGACCCTCGTCTCGTAGCCCCGCTGCAGGAGCGTGATCGAGTCGATGCTCGCGTCGGCGAACGTCTCGATGAGCTCCCACTCTCGATACCAGGTCTGAGGCGTCGGCAACTCGGTCGTGAGCACGACCATGGTGACGGTGGCGACACGCGGCGAACGCAGCGGACCCGTGACACCGATCGCCGGCTCCGCGGGAGAGTTCGACATGAAGGTCAGTGAATCGACGACCTCGTCGGCGGAGAGGACGCTCAGATAGGGTTGCAGCGACTCGCGCCAGAGCACTTCGACCGTCGCGAGTTGCCCCCGCACATCGGTGATCGACCCCAGCTGCCCCCGCACGAGTGTCACCTCGGTGAACTCGAGCTGCGCGGCGAGCAGCTGCTCGGTCGTGCGACGCTCTTCGGCGAGTTGCGCCTCGGCATTGGCGGCGACCAGGAACGAGCCGACGACGCCCGCGATCGTCAGGGCGAGAACGGCGATGACCGCGGTGATGAGCCCGCGGCGGCGACCGCGCTCCTTCTTCTGCAGCGCCACCTCGGGCGGCATGAGGTGAGCGCGAGGCACTCCCCCGTAGACGAGCGCGCCCGAATCGCGGCTATCGCGGCGGCTCATGCTGCGCTCCCCACTGCGAGGCCGATGGCCGTGACCCAGGCCTGCATCTGATCATCGCTCTCGCCGCCGCGCAGTCCGCGCGCGACCGTGACCCCGGCCGTCGGGTTGACCGGCACGACCGAGATGCGCGTCGACTCGGCCAGCGCGCTCGCGAACCCGCGCATGCGGGTGGCACCGCCGGCGACCGAGAGATGATCGAAGACCACCCCTGTGCGCACCCCCGCGAAGTAGGCCAGCGTGTTGCGCACCGCCGTGAGCAGCTCGCTCGTCGATTCGTGGATCACCTCAGCGGCCACGCGCTCTTCCTCGGTGCTGCCCGCCGTCGTGAGCCCGAGTTCGCGCTTGAGCGTCTCAGCGCGGTCTCGCGGAATCGAGAGTCGCGCCATGAGCGCTCGCGTCGCGTCGTCGCCGCCTGCGGGAACGATGCGCACGAAGAGCGGCACACCCGCCTGCACGATGACGATCGACGTCGCATTGGCGCCGATGTTCATGTGCACCGCGAAACCCTTCGTCGGGCTCGAGACCGTGTGCATGCGCGTCATGGCGAACGGCAGAAGGTCCATGCTGATCGGGTTGAGACCGGCGAGCGTCGCGGCCGTGACGTTCGTGGTCACCGCCTGCTTGAATGCCGCGACGAGCAGGCCGTTGACCACGGCCCCCGACTCGTTCTGCCCCTCGCCGATCGGGTAGTAGTCGAGCACCGCGTCGTTGACCGGCACCGGCAGGAGGTCTTGCACCTGAAACGGCAGCGACTCCTTGATCTGCGCGAGAGGCATGCGGGGCACCGCGAGGTCGCGCACGATGACGCTCTGCCCGCCGATGCCGAGCGCGACGTCTTTCGTCTTGAACCCGCCGGCGGCCCAGAGCCGCTTGAACGCCGAGGCGACGGTGTGCACCTCGAGAATCTCGCCGCGCTTCACCGAGCCCTCGGGCAGCGGCACCTCGTGAACGCGCAGCAGCGTCGGCCTCGCCTTCGCCGCGTCGTCGATCTCGACGGCTCGTAGAGACGAGCTGCCGATGTCGACACCCACTACTCCGTTCACCATGTGCGCCCCCTTACTCCAGGCCGAACAGCGCAAGATACCCCCGCGCGATCGGCTCACCCAGCAGAATTCCTACCCAGGCCCCTCCCAGCATCCACGGCCCGAAGGGTATTCCTGTGCTGCGACTCGCCCGCCGTGCCACGATCAGGGCGACGCCCACGATCGCTCCGAGCAGGAATGCGGCGAGCGTGCCGACGACGAGCGCCGACCACCCGAACCATCCGAGCACGAGCCCGATGGCGCCGGCGAGCTTGACATCGCCCATGCCCATGCCCCGAGGCGAGATCAGGGCGAGCAGCAGGTAGCCCCCGAAGAGGATGCCCGCGCCGGCAGCAGCGCGCGCCGCGCTCTCGAGATCGGCCGTCGCGATCGCGGCCGCACCCAGCAGAGCGGCGAGCACCGCGTACGAGGGCAGCACGATGACGTTCGGCAAGCGGTGGGTGTCGAGATCGATGGCCGCCAGCGCGATCGAGATCGCAGCGAAGTAGAGCAGGGCGAGCATGACAAGAGCTCCGGCGACCGTCGACGGCGTCGAGGGCGCGGCGAGCAGAGCCGGAAGCTGCCACGCCGCGATGCCCGCGAACGCGAGAGCCGTGACCAGCTCGACGAGCGCGTAGCGGCCCGAGAACGGGGCAGCGCAGTCGCGGCAGCGCCCGCGCAGCACGAGCCACGACACGATCGGGATGTTGTCGTAGGGCCGCACGCGTGCGGAGCACGACGGGCATGCGCTCGGCGGGTGCACGACCGAGATGCCCGCTGGCACTCGGTAGATCACCACGTTGAGGAACGACCCGATGGCCGCACCGAGCACGCCGACGATCGCCGGCACGATGATGGTCACGACGACTCGGTCAGGCCGGCACGTCGATGTCGGTGTACTCGAGCAGTGCGCCCGGCGTGCCGGCCGTCGGGGTGCCGCCGACGGCACCAGCGCCACCCGGGCCTCCTGCGCCGTTGCCGAGGTCGAAGCCCGGAATGCCGATGGGCACGTAGGTGAGCTCGCTGTTGTTCGAGAAGGTCACCGTCGAGCCGTAGTACTGGCCGCGCCACGTCAGCTGGTTGCTGTTGTAGATCGCGCAGGGCGAGTAGACGATGACCGCGATGGGCGCCTCGAGCTCGTTCTGGTTGTTGATGTCGATGCGGCCGCACCCGGTGAGGGTGGGCTTGCCATCGGCGACCGTGTCGGGCGTGATGAAGCGCAGCGCGCGGTCGACGCTGCCGCTCGAGACCGCCGTGAAGTCTTCGATATTGGCGGTCTTGGGCAGGATGAAGGTGAGGTCGGTCTTCATGTTGATCGTCAGCTTGGCGCTCGTCGAGATCGTGAACGATGAGCAGCCTCGTGCGTCGATCACGGTCGGCGTCGTGTAGGTGCTGAGAGCCGCCACCGGCGCGTCTTTGCTCGTCTTGTTGTCGATGAGGCACGCGCCGGTCCAGGTGCGCACCGTCCAGCCCCGGCTCACCCAGTCGGCCGCGACGAAGTCGACATCGACCCACAGTGGCTTCGTCGGTGCTTCCACGTCGAGGCGGTTGTAGAACACCGGGTCGGCGCCGGTGTTGCGAGCCACCGAGCAGGCGTCCCCCGCGGCGTCCCAGCCGGTCGCACCGGTCGAGCAGCGCTGGCCCCAGCTGTCGATCTCACCGCGCGCATAGACGCCGCCGCCGATGGTCGTGCTGGGGTCGATCGTGGTGAGACCGGGGCCCGCCGCGATGACGTCGCCGCCGATGGTCTTGTTGCCCTGCAGCGACACCGTGCCCGAGGCCCAGACGTTGCCGCCCGCACTGCACGTGTTGTTCAGCGAGATGTTGCCGTTCGCGGCGACGATGTCGCCTTCGACGTAAACGCTGTTGCTGCAGACGATGTTGCCCTCGGCCACGATGACGTTCGCCGAGTTGCCGTTGAACGACAGTAGTTCGAGGCTGTTCGAGAGGCCGGGTGTTCCGTAACTGAAGACGGCGGCGCCGGTCACGGCGGCCGAGTTGGCGCCGGGAGTCCACTCGTAGACGGCCTGCACAGCAGAGGTGTCACCCGCAGAAGCAGACTCGGCGACGCCAATGTCGGTCGCGAAGCCGGTCGACTGAATGCGGATCTGCGTGGTCGCTCCGACCGGGCATCCGGCCGTCCAGCTCGCCGACGTGCTGATGCGCTGCGCGACCGTGGCGACGAAGAACGGTTCATCGGCAGCGGGTCCGGTCAGGCTGGGGTCGACCGAGCCCTGCGTCGCAGCCAGCTCGCCGGTCGCCGGGCACGCGTCGGCGAAGAGCTGGGCGAGCATCGCGTCGACGCCGGCTTCGGCCGCGGCGTTCGACTGCACCCCCGCTCGGGTGAGCGAGGTGTAGCTGAGGGCCTGCACAGTCGCGCCCGTGACGGTCATCGTGATCATCGAGGTCACGGCCAGCAGGCCGATGACGGCGATCATGGCGTTGCCACGATCGTCCGAGCGCGAGCCGGTACGGCGGAGAAGCGATGTCAGAAGCATTGCGGACTCACATTCGATTGCGGTGCACGACCGGTGACGGTCGTGATGAAGAGCGAACTGGTGCCGGAACCCCCGTCGACCGAGAAGGTGACGGAGATACCGCGGGTGCCCTCGAGGGCGAAGACGGGAAGCAGTGTTCCCGTGCCGTCATCGACGGGCGCCACCCCGTCGCTGACACGAGTCCATTCGGCGCCGACGGCCCCAGGGTTGGGTGCCGCCACTGCCGTGGTGCTCGAACGTTCGAAGACCGCGCCTAGCGAGTCATCGTAGAACCATGACTGGCAGCGCGCACTCCCTCCCGCTGTCGTGCGGGTGGTCGCGAAGGTCGAGACGCCGTCGGCCGCGGTCGAAACCGCGACGGCGGTCGAGTTGCGCACGGTCTCTTCGATGATGTTGACGACGAGCTGGCCGTCGGTCGTCGAGCCCGTGACCTCGCGCACCGTGCGGTCGGCCGTGAGCGCGCTGATGATGACACTGCCGACGATCGTGATGATGATGCCGAACAACCCCATGGCGACGAGCAGCTCGACGAGCGAGAAGCCCGCGTCGTCGCGACGCAGTCGGGGCGTCATGGCGTGCTCACCAGCAGAATCTGGGTGCGGGCATCCGCCAGCATCGAGCCGTCGGCAGCATCGACGGCGACGACCGTGACGGTCATCGCGCTGCCGTCGACGCACGTGCCGACCGGCGGCACGGTCGTCGTGACGCGGATGGTGACGCCCTGGGCGTCGATCTCTTCAGTGACGGCGTTGAGGAGTTGGGCAGCGGCGCAGTCGGCAGCGCCGCGCGAGCGGGCATCGTCGACGGCCTGAGAGACCAGTCGCGTGGCGGTCGCCGCGGTGGAGTTGAGCTCGGATGCGCGGAGCGCCGAGACGATCACCGGGATGAAGGCGATGGCCAGCAGCGAGATGAGGAACATCGAGATGATGATCTCGATGAGGCCGATGCCGGCGTCGGTCGAGGTGTCGGAGGGGCGCGCAGAGCGCGCGTCATCACGGCGAGAGCGGTTGTGCTCCATCGTCATGATCCCCCCGATCGTGTGGTGCGTGTGAACTTGTCGACCTCCACCAGCGGTGGTGCCTCAAGAACCGGCAAGTGGAGCCGTCACGAGCGACGACCCCACTTGCCGTAGTCAGGCGGCTGCTTAGCAGGGCGCCTCGGTCGGACCTGCTGCGCCAGCGCCGACGCTGAACGTGGCACCGCTCGCGCTGACGCGCTCGAGGCAGAAGTCGCGTCCGCCGGTCTCGATGGTGACGCCCGCCGGGAAGCCCAGGTCGGTCAGGGTGGCGTCGGGAGCGCCGACGGCCGGACCGGCCGGGTTGGCGACGAGCGAGCTCACGACGGCGACCTTCGCGGTGGCGAGGTCGGAGATGGCCGCCGAGTTCTGCGCCTGAGCCTGCTGGCCCAGGAACACCGGAACGGCGATCGCGGCAAGGATGCCGATGATGATGACGACAACGAGCAGCTCGATCAGGGTGAAGCCCTTCTCGTTCTTCTCGATGCGGTCGAGACGGTTCTCGAGTGCAGTGCGAATGGACATGTGTCCGTTTCCTTTCCCATCAAGTGAAGGTTGACAGGTGGGCCCCCCACGGAACATGAAACCGGCCCCCCACAGGTAAGTGTGCATCGGTGGTTCACGCGGCGGCATCCCCAGTGCGGGGGGCACCTCGGCGTGGCGACTAGATCTGGTTGAAGATGTCGAAGATCGGCAGGTAGAGCGCCACGATCATGCCGCCGAGAATGACGCCCAGGAAGGCGATCATGAGCGGCTCGATGAGCGACGTGAGCGCCTCGGTGGTGCTCTGCACCTCGCTGTCGTAGAAGTCGGAGATCTTCTCGAGCATCGTCTCGAGCGCACCGGAGTCTTCACCGACGGCGATCATCTGCGTGACCATGCTCGGAAAGATCGGCTGCAGGGCGAGCGGCGCTGCGATCGTGCGCCCCTGGCGCACCGAGTCCTGCACCGCCTGCACGGCCTGCTCGATCTGCCAGTTGCCCGACGTCGAGCCGATGATCGACAGCGCCTGCAGAATCGGCACGCCCGAGCCGATCATGGTGCCGAAGTTGCGGGTGAAGCGGGCGATCGCGATCTTCTTGAAGAGGTCGCCGAAGACGGGCATCTTGAGCAGCATGGGCTCCCACACCGACCGGAATTTCGGGGTCTGGCGGTTCGCACGCCACCACACGGCACCCACGATCGAGCCGACGACGACGAGGGGGCCGAGCCAGATCATGTTCTGCGAGATGCCCACGAGAATCCTGGTGGGCAGCGGCAGCTCTCCGCCCAGATCGTTGAAGAGGTCTTCGAAGACCGGGACGATGAAGAGGATCATGCCGACCACGGCGAGCAGCGCCATGATGAGCACGACCACGGGGTAGGTGAGCGCCGACTTGATCGTCGCCTTGAGCTCGACCTCTTTCTCGTAGTTCTTGGCGACCGACTCGAGCGAGGTCTCGAGAAAGCCGCCGACCTCGCCGGCCCGCACGAGGTTGATGAAGATCGGCGGGAAGATGCGCGGGTGCTTGGCCAGGCCGTCCGAGAACGTGCTGCCCTCCTCGACCGCGCCCCGCACCTCATCGAGCGTGGAAGCGAGCTTCGGGTTCTCCGACTGATCGGCGAGAATCGTGAGCGACTTCAGCAGCGGCAGGCCGGCGCCGATCATCGTGGCGAGCTGGCGGCTCATCACGGCGAGATCCTTGATCGTCACCTTCTTGTCGAAGAGACCGCCCATCGAGATGTCGCGGTTGAGCCCTGTTCCCCCGGTGACCTGCTGAATCGAGACGGGCGCGATGCCCATCGTGCGCAGTCGCGAGACGACCGAGGCCTCGCCCGCAGCATCCACCCGGCCCTTGACAAGCTTGCCGCTCGAGTCGCGGCCGGTATAGGCGTAGGTGAGAGCGCTGGCCACTAGCGGGATCCTCCGAATCCGTCGGCGAACGGAGCGCTCGCGGCACCGTCAGCCCCTGCGCCCGTGCGGTGCACGAGGCGGTTGAAGTTCTCAGGGTCCTGCATCTTCGACTGCGCCGCCTCGTGGGTCACCATGTGGCTGTTGACGAGGTCGGCGAGGTGCTGATCCATCGTGTGCATGCCCGACTCGCGACCGGCCTGCAGCGCCGAGGTGATCTGGTAGGTCTTGCCCTCGCGAATGAGGTTGGCGATGGCGCCCGTCGTCATCATGATCTCGGTGGCGATGATGCGGCCCTGGCCCGTCGCCCGAGGCAGCAGCGTCTGGCAGACGACACCCTGCAGCGTGAGCGCCAACTGCGACCGCACCTGGCTCTGCTGGTGCGGCGGGAAGACGTCGATAATGCGGTCGATGGTCTGCGCAGCCGACTGCGTGTGCAGGGTCGCGAACACGAGGTGGCCGGTCTCGGCCGCCGTGAGCGCCGTCGAGACGGTCTCCAGGTCACGCAGTTCGCCGATGAGGATGACATCGGGGTCTTGCCGCAACACGCGCTTGAGGGCGTCGGCGAACGAGTGCGTGTCGCTGCCGACCTCGCGCTGATTGACGAGCGAGCGCTGGTTCTGGTGCACGAACTCGATCGGGTCTTCGATCGTGACGATGTGGTCGGCGCGCGACTTGTTGACGAGGTCGATGAGGGCGGCGAGCGTCGTCGACTTGCCCGACCCGGTCGGGCCCGTGACGAGCACGAGACCGCGGGGCAGCGTGGCGAACTTCGACACGACCCCCGGCACCCCGAGCTGCTTGAGCGACTTGATCTCGGTGGGGATCAGACGGAAAGCGCCCGCCATGGCGTCGCGGTCTTTGTAGTAGTTGACGCGGAAGCGCTCGGCACCGCGGGGGCTGATCGCGAAGTCGAGCTCCCACTCATGGCTGAAAGCCTCGCGCTGCCGGTCGTTCATGACGCTCTCGAGAATCGCCGTGACGTCATCGCGGGTCCACACGCCAGCGTTCGTCACGGGCTTGAGCTCGCCGTCGAGTCGCACCATGGGCGGGGCACCGCCCGCGACGTGCAGGTCGGAGGCACCGCGCGCGATGACGTCGTCGAGGGCCTCGAGCAGCAGAGGGTGGATGCCCGCGAGCACAGTGCCGGTGGCCACCTGCGGGGGCGCGGCTGAGATCACCGCTCCGACGGGAGGCGGAGCATCCACCATCGATGCGCTCGGAGCCGGCGCGGGAGCCGCGAGGCCGACGGGCGGCGCCGATGCGGGCGCAGGCAGACTCGCGGGTGCCGCGGGAGCGGGCGCTGCGACGGGCTGGCCGACGGGCGGCGGCGGGGAGAGGTGCGGTGCGCCGACAGCGAGTTCCGGCAGCGGGGAGAACTCGGAAGGCACGACGGGCGGGCCGGCAGGAGGAGCCGCCGTCGCTGATCCGACCGGCGCACTGGCATCAGTGGTCACCGACCAGACCCGTCGGCCCGTCGACGCGGGGGCCGCATTCGGGTCGGTGCTGAAGCCCGTGGCGTCGGTCATGGTGTCTCCCTCGTGAGTGCAGGATGCAAGAACGGGTGCTGATCGTCACGCGACGACGCGCAGTACCTCTTCGATCGACGTGAGTCCGGCGCGAACCTTCGCCCACCCGTCTTGCCGCAGCGTCAGCATTCCCTGCGCCGTGGCGGTGTGCATGATCTCGACGCTCGAGGCGCGAGCGACGGCGAGGCGCTCGATCTCTTCGCTCACCATCATGACCTCGTGCAGCGCGAGTCGACCGCGGTAGCCGGTGCCCGAGCAGGCGGAGCATCCGACGGCGTGGTAGAGCCGAGGGCTGAACTCGTCTTCGCGACGACCGAACCCGAGGTTGTCGAGGTGCTCGACGTCGTACTCCTGCAGCTGCTTGCAGCGGTCGCAGAGCTTGCGGGCGAGTCGCTGGGCGACGACGCAGTCGAGCGCCGAGCCGACGAGGAAGGGCTCGATATCCATCTCGATGAGGCGCGTGATGGCGCTCGGCGCGTCGTGGGGGTGCAGGGTCGAGAGCACCAGGGGGCCGGTGAGCGAGGCCTCGAGGGCGATCTGCGCCGTCTCCTGGTCGCGGATCTCACCAATGAGCACGACGTCGGGGTCGGAGCGCAGGATGCTGCGCAGGGCGCTCGCGAAGGTGAGGCCCGCCTTGGGGTTCACCTGCACCTGGTTGATGCCCTCCATGCGGTACTCGACCGGGTCTTCGACCGTGATGACGTTGATCTCGGGCCGGGCGACCGCGTGCAGAGTCGTATAGAGAGTCGTCGACTTTCCCGAACCGGTCGGCCCGGTCACGAGGATCATGCCGTAGGGCTTCGAGTACGAGTTGCGGTAGACCGTGAGATTGCGCTCGAGCATGCCGAGGTCGCCGATGTCCTTGCGCGTCGCGTTGTTGTCGAGAATACGCATGACGACCTTCTCGCCCCACACCGTGGGCAGGGTCGCGACGCGCAGGTCGATCACCTGGCCGCCGTGCTGCACCGACATGCGGCCGTCTTGCGGTCGACGCCGCTCGGCGATGTTGATGTCGCTCATGATCTTGAGGCGCGAGATGACGCCGTTCTGAATGTTCTTGGGCGCCTTCTGCACGTCGTGCAGCACGCCGTCGATGCGGTAGCGCACGCGCATCTCGAACTCGCCGGGCTCGATGTGGATGTCAGAGGCGAGGTCTTGGATCGCCTGGCCGATGATGAGGTTCACGAACCGGACGATGGGCGCGTCGTCAGGGTCGGCATCGCGAAGGGCGACCTCGTCGGTCGCCGAGGGCGCGGTCTCCTCTTCGATCGCCGTCGTGAGGTCGCTGAGCTCGTTGTCAGCGCGGTGGAACCGGTTGATCGCGGCCAGCAGGTCGCTCTTCTCGGCGACGACGGCGACCACGTGCATGCGGGCGATCGCGCGCACGTCGTCCATGGCGAGCACGTCGCCCGGCTCGACCATGGCGAGAGTGATGGTCGTCGCGGTGGCGTGGATGGGCAGCACGTTGTGGCGCCGGCAGAGCTGCGCGGGCACGAGAGCCACTGCGGCGCGGTCGACGGGGTACTCGCTCAGTTCGACGAACGAGAGTCCGGCCACTTCGGCCTTCGCCGACGCGACCTGCGAGGGGGTGACGAGTCCGCGCTCGATGAAGTCGCCGACGACGACGTCGTCGCCCTCATCACGCACCTTGTCGAGCGTCTCGATGGGCAGCAGCCCACGGATGATGAGCACTTCACTGACGGAAACCACGGCAAACCCTCCCCCCTGGATGCAGACGCCCTGACGGGTCGCTTGCACGGACTGCCTGACCGCAAAGGTATGACACGCCGTACTGCCGACAATAGCCCCGCTTTCGGGGGTAGTCCACACCAGTCACATTGTTAACATCAACCACAGCGCGCGAGCCGGGTCTGCAGCTGATTCGTACCGGCGCGCGCTCTGGATGGGTCAGGGCAGCACGATGGCGCCACCCACGCCGCACGTGGCACCGCGCGTGGGCACGACCGACTGCGTGCTGGCCCAGGTTTCGCCGACCAGCGCGTGCACCCCGGCAAGGCAGAACTCGGTGGCCGTCGCCGAGAGGTCCAACGCGATCTCCGGATCGCCGTGCGCGCCGAGGAGGGCCGTTCGTTCAGCGCCCTCCGGCAGAGCCCCCTGTTCGACGAGGGCAAGAGACAGCTCGAGCCGCGTGGTCGCCATGGCCGCCTGGAGCGCGCCTGTGCGGGCCTGCTGGAGAGTGGTGAGGAACAGGGGGATGGCGATGGCCGCCAGAATGCCGATGATGAGCGTCACGACGATGAGTTCGACGAGCGTGAAGCCCCGCTCGACTGACTCGCGCGTCGCTCGGGCATCGCAACGAGTCGCTCGCGGGTGCACGCGGGGTTCCGACGCGGTCCAGTTCATGAGTTCCATTCAACCTCACGGACACCCCTGCACGCTCCCCCTAAACGAGTGCGCCCGCGGAACCGAGGTTCCGCGGGCGCATTCAGGCTCGAGGGCCCTTAGTTGTACGTGCCCGGCGTGACGTCGTCGCTCGAGAACGAGTCGAAGTCGACGAACGACAGGTCGGCCTCGGTGAAGCTCGAGTCGTCGGCGAAGATGCGGTTGGGGTACCGCTCCGCCTTCGCCTCCTCCGTCGCCTCGACCGACACGTTGCGGTAGTTCGGCAGACCGGTGCCGGCCGGGATCAGCTTTCCGATGATCACGTTCTCCTTCAGGCCGAGCAGCGGGTCGCGCTTGCCCTGCATGGCGGCGCCGGGGAGCACACGGGTCGTCTCCTGGAACGCCGCCGCCGAGAGCCACGACTCGGTCGCGAGCGAGGCCTTGGTGATGCCCATGACCTCTTGACGCGCCGAGGCGGTCTTCTTGCCCTCGGAGAGCGCAGCACGGTTCAGCGTGTTGTACTTCGAGCGGTCGACGAGCTCACCCGGCAGCAGGTCGGTCTCGCCGTGGTCGACGACGGTGACCTTGCGCAGCATCTGCCGCACGATGACCGTGTAGGTGCCTGCAACACTCGTGGCGTCGTTCTGAATGAACAGCTTCGCACCAGTCAGGCTGCTGTAGACGTTGATGTCGGCGCCGGAGAGAGGCAGACCGCCGGAG
>SXMG01000130.1 GCA_005778835.1 Actinomycetota bacterium | reverse complement strand
TCGATCGAGAAGTTGGCGACCTTCGAGACGACGAGCACCGGAGTGCGGCCATCCCGGAACTCCTGATAGAGCCGTTCGCGCTCGTCGACCGAGGTCGCACCGGTGAGTTGCGGCACGCCGAGCGCTTCGGCCAGCTCGTCGATCTGGTCGAGATACTGCCCGATGATGAGGCCCCAGTCGAGGGCGTCGAGCAGGGCGAGGTGGGCGTACTCGCCCTTCCGCTTGGCGGTGAGAATCTGGTAGGTCGCGATCGTGACGGGCTTGACCTCTTTCACCTGGCCCGAGTACTCGCCGATCTCGTCTTCCGTCAGGCTCGTGCGGGCGAGCAGCTCGGCCCGCCACTGCCGCGCCGACACCGTGTTGGTGACGAGGATCAGGGTGGTCGTATCGGCCTCGGCCATGGCTCCCGCCCCCACGAGCGTCTTGCCCGCGCCGCAGGGCAGCACCACGACTCCTGAGCCGCCGACGAAGAACTGATCGATCGCCTGCTGCTGGTAGGGGCGCAGACCCCACTCGCTCGTGTCGAGGTCGATCTCGTGCGGAGTGCCGGGGGTGTAGCCGGCGAGGTCTTCAGCGGGCCAGCCGATCTTGACGAGCTCTTGCTTGATCTGGCCGCGCGCCCACGGTGCGAGCTCGAAGGCCGCGTGGTCGATGCGCCGGGTCAGCAGCGGGGCCACCTTCTTGTTGGCGGCGATCTCGGTCAGGACCGCAGCATCCGTCGACCGCAGCACGAGCGTGCCCTCGTCGTTGCGCACGATGATCAGGCGGCCGTAGCGGCCCACCGTCTCGGTGATGTCGGTCGACACCGACTGCGGCACCGGAAACTTGGCATAGCGGTCGAGCACCGCGAGCATCTCGGCGGCCTCGTGGCCGGCGGCGCGGGCGTTCCAGAGACCCAGGCGCGTGATGCGGTAGGTGTGCACGTGCTCGGGTGCGCGCTCCAGTTCGGCGAACACTGCGAGAGCGTGGCGAGCCTCGTCAGCCCTCGGGTTCGCGACCTCGAGCAGCACGGTGCGGTCGCTCTGAACGATGAGGGGCCCGTCAGGATTCATAACGGGCCAGTCTAGGCGGCGCGGCTGAGAGCCCCTGCACTCACTCGAGGGGTTCGAGGGCCGTGATGCTCGCGACGGGCAGCGTGCGCTCGATGTCGGCAGCCTTGTCGCGACCGCGCACGCGGCCCGCGGCGATGCCCGTGGGCTCGAGGTCGAAGGAGCGCTCGCTGCCGTCGGGCAGCGTCACCGTCGCGCGCACCGAGAGCTTGCCGCGCAGGGCGAGCTCCCATTGCCGGGCCACCCAGGCGCCGTCGCCGTCGATGCCGACCGTCGACCCGCTGCGGATGCGCTCGACCGCCGCCGCCACGCTCGTATCGACGGCGGGCGTCGACGGGCGTGTGCGGGCGCGGCCCGGTCGCTCGGGGGTCGCCGTGCCCTCCTCAGAGGCGGCGGGGTAGCGCGCATCGATGAGGGTCCAGAGCACGACTGCGGGGTCGTGGCGGCTCACGAGTCGCATCGGGCCGACGCGGCGAAGCGCGAGCGGCGCCGTGGCCGCGTCGACGAGCATGGCCTCCAGCAGCACGGGGTCGTCGCTGCGCACCCCCGTGCGCGCGCTGAGCTCGGCAGCCTCATCGTGCTCGAGCGCCCCGACGCGAATGGCGCCGTATCGACGTGCCGTCTCGTCGATGAGGTAGGCGAGCGGCTGCGGAACCCCGGTGAGCGAGATCGCCGACAAGAAGGTGGCGAGCGACCTGGCCGTCTCGCCGATCGCGATCGCGCGCGTGACGCTCTCGGCGGTGATGCGATAGCGCCCCGCGAGCGAGCTGCTCTCGACGTCGGCGACCCGGCGCAGACGTTCATCGAGCTCGCCCTTGAGCGGACCCGGCGACACGATCGTCAGGTCGTGCTGCAGGTAGACCTGCTCGACCTCGGGCGGCACGAGCGGCGCCAGCACCGCGACGGCGCTCGAGGCATCGGCGGCGACGAGCGCCCGACCGATGCTGCTCGCCCGCCCGCGCACCGCGATGCCGAGCCGCTCGGCCTGCACACCGCGCCGCCGCAGACGCTCGCGCAGCGGCTCAGAGCCGGCCGGGAAGAGCCACGTCGTCGCTGTGCTGAGCGCCGCGCCCCACGCGGCATCCACCTGGTCGCGCAGCAGCTCGGCGACCTCTGCAGGCAGCGACTCGTGCCACGAGCGGGCGAGGTGAGCCCAGCGCTCGGTCGGTGCGCGTCGCCGCCACTCATCGCCGGTGTCAGTCGACCGGCAGGTGCCGTCGAGCTCGTCGACGAGACCGGCGAGCGACGCCAGGTCGACCAGCGCGGCGACCTCGTCGGTCGCGCACCCCGCCGCCGCGGCCAGACGCTTGGCGTCGGGCAGCGCGAGACCGCCCCGCGCCAGCAGGCGCCCCGGCACATCGCCAAGAGCGAGCACGACCTCGGTGACCGCCATCGTCGTCGTGAAGGCGCTCTCGGCCGCGGTGCGGTCGAGAGCGGTGCGCGCGGGGGCGTCCAGTTCGGGCGGCATCGGCAGCGCGGCTGCCGACCGCAGCTCGTCGAGACTCGGCAGGCCGCGCGCGGGCCAGGCGGCGAGCTCGGCGGTGACCGCCGGCCAGACCGTCACCCGAGCGTCGGCGAGGTCGGCGAGCAGAGCATCCGTCGCCGGAGCCAGATCGAGCGCCACCTGCTCGGGCGTGCGATCGAGACGAGCGGCGAGCTCCGTGAGCGCCGCGCCCTCGTCGAGCTGCGCCGCCGTCGCGAGAGCGGTGAGCGACGCGCGGGTCAGCGAGGCCAGCGCGAGCGCGATCGCCGCCGGGTCGAGCAGCGCCTCAGCCAGATCGAACACATCGCGCAGCGTGCTGGGCGTGATCGAGCGCTCGCGAATCACGCGGGCGACGCGCTCATCGTCGAGATCGCGCAATCGCGCGGCGAGCGCGAGCGAGGCGGCGCTAGTTGCCGGCATCCTTCGCGGCTCGCCCCCGGCGCACGGCGCTGACGACGAGCAGCGCGATGATCAGCACGAAGCCGATCGGCAGGCCGATGAGCGGCATGATCGTGACCATCGGCCAGATGCCGGTCGCGAACTCTTCGCGCCCGAGGCCCGCGCCGGTCGCGGCGATGAGGGCGACGAAGCTCGCCAGGCTCACCAGAATGACCGCGGCGACCATGTAGGCCAGCACGCGCTCGAGGCGGTTGCTCATGACGAACGATTCTTCGGGCACGACACCAGGATAGGCGGCAGGGCGGGGTGCGACCTACCCCGCGTGCTGGGGCCAGGCGCTCGCGAGCATCCGGGCCCCGTGGGCAGGTGCAGACCGGTACCCTTGAGACTCACGACGACTCGCAAGGAGAGCGCATGCCTACCGGCAAGGTCAAGTTCTACGACCAGGAGAAGGGCTTCGGCTTCATCGCATCAGATGAGGGCGATGAGGTCTTTCTGCACGCCTCGGCGCTGCCCGAGGGCGCGGTCGTCAAGGCCGGCTCCCGTCTCGAGTTCGGTGTCGCCGACGGCAAGCGCGGCGCGCAGGCGCTCTCGGTGCGCATTCTCGACGCCAAGCCCTCGCTCGCTCGCGCGAACCGCAAGTCGGCCGACGACATGTCGATCATCGTCGAAGACCTCGTGAAGCTGCTCGACGGCATCGGCGCGAACCTCAAGCGCGGGCGCTACCCCGAGGGCGAGCACGGCAAGAAGATCGCGGCCATGCTGCGCCGCGTCGCCGACGAACTGGACGCGTAGCCCTCGTGGCGCGCGTCTCGAAGAAGGCAGCATCCGTCGACAGCACTGCGGTGACGGATGCTGCTGCCGACGGCGCCGCCCCCGCGCAGGCTGACGCAGCCGTGCTCGAGCCCATCGCCCGCCAGGCGCTCGGCGAGATCACCCGCCCCGCCAACGTCGGAGCGCTGCGCGACATCGTCGTCGCCGACGACGTCGCCACCGTGCGCTTCTCGACCACCCAGGGCGGCTACCCCGGCTGGTACTGGACCGTCGCCGTCGCCGTCAACCCCGGCATGCAGCCGAGCGTGCTCGAGACCGAGCTGATTCCGGCCGAGGGTGCACTCACCGCACCCGACTGGGTGCCGTGGGCCGACCGACTCGACGACTACCTCGCTCAGCAGGCGCACGAACGCGAGCTCGCGGGCGAGTCGGACGACGCCGACGACGACGATGATGATGACGATCACGACGACGACGCGGACGAGGCGCTCGACGAGCACGACGTGCACGGCGACGACGGTGATGACGTCTTCGACGGCGTCGACATCGACCTGCACCTCGACGACGAGCAGCCCGCCTCGACGTAGCCGCGCGGGCGGCTAGCGGCGGGCGCGACGCTGGCGCAGCGAGACGAGCAGCCCCGCGAGGCCCAGCACGAGCCCGACGGCGATCGTCGCGAGCACGCGGGCCGGGTCGAACGACACGGGTGCGGAGAGCATCCCGACCACGACGGCGGCGCCGATGATCCAGCCGCCGATGCCGATCGCGAACGCGAGCGCGTCGTTGGTGACGGCGGGCTCGGGCTGCGGGCGGCGCTCGTCGTGCGGAACGTAGAGCCTCATGCGGCCCAGTCTGGCAGTCGCACCGCCGCGGGGCGAGCGCGACTCAGTCGGCGAGCGCCTCGAGCACGTGATCGATGCTGCGCGTGAGCTGCCGCACGTCGTCAGGGTCGATCGCCACGAAGGTCGCGATGCGCAGCTGGTTGCGTCCGAGCTTGCGGTAGGGCTCGGTGTCGACGATGCCGTTGGCGCGCAGCACGGCGGCCACGCGCGCCGCGTCGACCGAGTCGTCGAGGTCGATCGTCACGACGACTTGCGAGCGGTGGTCGGGGTCGGCGACGAACGGCGTGGCCAGCGCGTGCGCCGACGCCCAGTCGTAGAGGTGCGACGAGCTCTCGGCTGTGCGGGCGTGCGCCCAGGCGAGGCCGCCCGACTCGTTCATCCAGCGCAGCTGGCTGTCGAGCAGCACGAGCGTCGCGAGTGCGGGGGTGTTGAGCGTCTGGTTGAGGCGCGAGTTGTCGATTGCCGCGGTCAGCGAGAGGAACGGCGGGATGTATCGATCGGACTCGCCGATCGCGTACGCCCGCTCGATCGCCGCCGGGCTCATGAGGGCGAACCACAGACCACCGTCGCCCGCGAAGTTCTTCTGAGGCGCGAAGTAGTAGACGTCGGTCTCGGCCACATCGAGGTCGATGCCGCCCGCGGCGCTCGTGGCGTCGACGACGGTGAGCGCATCCGGAGCAATGCCGATGCGGCGCACGGGGGCCATGACGCCCGTCGAGGTCTCGTTGTGCGGGTAGGCGTAGACGTCGACGCCGTCGACGGGCTCGAGCACGCCTCGGGTGCCGCCGGGGGTCTGCACGACGTGCGGTGCGTCGAGCCACGGGGCGCTCGCCGAGGTCACGAACTTCGAGCCGAACTCTCCGAAGTCGAGGTGCGCGCTGCGGCGGTTGATCAGCCCGGCCGCCGCAATGTCCCAGAAGGCCGTCGAGCCGCCGTTGCCGAGCACGACCTCGTAGCCCTCGGGCAGTCGGAAGAGCTCAGAGAACCCGGCCCGCACGCTGCCCACGAGAGTCTTCACCGGTGCTTGGCGATGCGAGGTTCCGAGGATGCTCGCCGCGGCCAGCAGGTCGGCCAGCTGCTCGTTCCGCACCTTCGACGGTCCGCATCCGAATCGACCGTCGGCGGGAAGCAGCTCGGCGGGGATCGTGATGTCGGCCATGCCTTCCATCGTACTGACGGCGTGACCGCCGTTCGGCGCGGTCGTTTAGGCTAGGCAAGCCTGACCTGCCGCGGTGAGGCCGGGCCCGCTGGGATGAGAGAGGACGCACGTGACCGACCTCGTCGACACCACCGAGATGTATCTGCGCACGATTCTCGACCTCGAAGAAGAGCAGATCGTGCCGTTGCGAGCCCGCATCAGCGAGCGCCTCGGGCACTCGGGCCCCACCGTCTCGCAGACGATCTCGCGCATGGAGCGCGACGGTCTCGTACGGGTCGAGGGCGACCGGCACCTCGAGCTCACCGACGACGGCCGATCCAAGGCGGTCTCGGTGATGCGCAAGCATCGCCTGGCCGAGCGCCTGCTCGCCGACGTCATCGGGCTCGACTGGGCCTACGTGCACGACGAGGCGTGCCGGTGGGAGCACGTCATGAGCGAGCAGGTCGAACGCCGCATCATGGCTCTGCTCGGCGAGCCCACCGAGTCGCCCTACGGCAACCCGATTCCGGGGCTCGAGCACATCGGCGGCTCGGCCGCGAACGAGTTTCTCGACGGGGTCATCTCGCTCACGCACGCCGCGGCTGCGGGAGTGCGCGAGGGCACGATCCGCCGGCTGGCCGAGCCCGCCCAGGTCGACCCCGACCTGCTGCACCAGCTGCGCGAGGCGGGCGTGGTTCCGGGGGCGCACGCGCGCATTCGACCCGAGCCGAATGGCTATGTGAGCGTCGAGGTCGTCGGTCGCGACGAGGGCATCGATCTGCCTGCCGAGATCGCACAGCACATCTATGTCGCCGAGTGAGGATTCACCACTACATGCTGTGGTGGCGCGTCGGTTTGTAACCGATCCGTTATCTCACGTACACTCGACCAGTTGCCGGTCACACCCAACCGATCGGCGACTCTGACGCAGAACGCTTCGCACGCCCGTCTTCTGCACTCAGACCGTGGACAACACGAAATCAGACGGGCCGCCGATCACCACCGATCATGTGTCAGCGGCGAAGCGCAGGAGGCAACACCTTTGACTCACGATACGAACCTCGAGCCGGCCGATTCGCGCCGCTCACGCCGCGCCACTGACGCTCGCTCTGCAGTGAAGACTCCTGCGACGGGCATCATGGCGCGCTTCTCCAAGACTCCTTCTGAGCTCGCTGTCGCGGCTCCGGTCGCCGCCGTCGCCGCCGCACCCCGCACCTCGCGCTCCGCGGGCTGGAAGCGCACGGCGCTCAACATGGGGGCGATGACGGCAGCCACGGCGATCGTCGCCACCCTCGCACTACCCGGCACCTCGCTGCAGCCGGCCGCCAACGCCGAGTCGAACCAGACCGCCGAGGCGATCGCCGAACTGCAGGCGACGTCGTCGCAAGAGATCGAGCTGGCCTCGAGCGAGCCTGTCGTCGTCGACGCGAGCCGCGGCGAGTTCACCGCGACCGACCCCGCCGCCCTGCGCCGCGCGCAGCTCGCCGCTCAGCGCGCCGCGGCGGCCGCCGCCTGGTCGGGCCCGCGCGTCAGCGACTTCCTCGCCAACCCTCCGTACCCGAACTTCAGCCTCGACCAGGTCGTTCAGGTCGCGCTGCAGTACCAGGGTGTGCCCTACCGCTACGGCGGCAGCACGCCGGCCGGGTTCGACTGCTCAGGTTTCGTGCAGTACGTCTACGCCCAGTTCGGCGTGTCGCTGCCCCGCACGGTGAGCGCGCAGGACCGCGCGGGAACGCGCATCTCGCGCGCTGACGCCCGCCCCGGCGACATCGTGATCATGCCCGGCCACAACGGCATCTACATGGGCAACGGCACCTTCATCGACTCGCCCCGCGCGGGTGGCGTCGTGAGCGTGCGCCCGATCTGGACCGACAACTACTGGATCGTCCGCGTCGGCATCTGACGAGCATCCGTCGCCCTGACCACAGGGTGAACGACCGGTGAATCGGCGCGCCTCTCAGCGAGAGCGCGCCGATTCTGGGTTAGCCTTGCCTTCTCGATGCCATACGGGGCACGAGAGGAGAGGTCATGAGTGAGCGGAACGACATCCAAACCGTGGATGCGCGCGCCGTCTTTCGCATAGCCGTCGCCGTTCGCTGGATCGCGCCCTGTCGTGGTTCTGCGGTACTGAGCACTGTCGTCTAACGGCAGTGCTTTTTTTGTGCCCGAACGGGCGCACGACGACCCTCGCACCGTGAGGCACTGAGAACCGAAGGAACGCCCGCAGGCCATGCGGGCCCGTTCGACAGGAGCCAGAGCATGCGCACACTCGTTCTCAACGCCGGCTACGAGCCGCTCGCCGTCGTGTCGTTCCGCCGAGCGCTCGTGCTCGTCATGAATGAGAAAGCGACCATTCTTGCGACCGATGGCGAGCATCCCGTCTTCGGCATCGAGGGCACGTGGGATCGCCCGAGCGTCATCGTGCTGCGGCGCTACGTGCGCGTGCCGCACAGCCGCCAGGTTCCGCTCACGCGGCGCGGGGTGCTGCGCCGTGACGGCAACCGCTGCGCCTACTGCGGCGGCTTCGCCTCGACGATCGACCACGTCATGCCGCGCTCGCGCGGGGGAGCCGACACGTGGGAGAACCTGGTCGCGTGCTGCCTGAAGTGCAACAACCTCAAGAGCGACCGCACGCCCGCTGAGATGCGCTGGAAGCTGCGGGTCACGCCCAAGGCGCCGCACGGCACGGCGTGGCTCGTGCGCGGCATCGAGCGCCCGCTGCCCGACTGGAACGAGTATCTGGCGCCACTCGCCGCATAGTCGAGGTGCGTCACGCGAGCGTCACGCGCGCGTGTCGAGCGCGGCCATAGGGTGACTCGACGTCATTCCCGCTCTCGACAGTGATTGGTCGCCCCGCCCCTCATGAAACACACCCTCTCGTGGGGGGCCCTCATCGGTGCCCTTCTGCTCAGCGCCATTCCGGCCGCGTCAGCTCATGCCGTCACGTCGATCACCGCAGAGACCGGGGGGTGGGTGCAGGCGGGCCAGACTGCTGACTTCAGCATCGGTCTCGCAGGGACGACCGGCGAAGACCTCATCGTCACGATCGAGCTCGCCGAGGGCACGATGAGCGTCGACGACTCGGGTCTGGCGCTCACGCTGCAGGCCGGATCGCTGACCTTCACCGAGGTCAGTGAGATCTCGTTCACCGGGTCGTCGGCCGACGTGACGACAGCCCTTTCCGAGCGACTGACGTGGAAGGCGCCGCTCACCTCTTCGCAGTCGTACCTGCGGCTCTCAGCGTCCGTCAGCTCGTACTACGCGGGCCTTGTGACCGACGAGGCCAGCGGGCACCACTATCTGACGCCGAGCGGCACGCTCAGCTGGCCCGCCGCGCGCGATGCCGCTGCGGCACTGACCTACAACGGCCTCACGGGCTACCTCGTCACGATCACGTCGAGCACCGAGAACACCTTCGTCTCGACCGCCACCGGTGCGACGACGCACTACATCGCCGCGACCTCCGAGATCGACTACATCAACCCTCTGCTCCCGCCCGAAGACCGGTACGCCAACGAGTTCGATGCTCGCAGTCAGTACCACTGGGGTGCCGGGCCCGAGGCCGGCGAGCGCGTTACCTGGGCTCCGTGGTTTCCGGGTGAACCCAATGGTCCCGCCGCTGAGCGCTGCCTGCTCACCAACTGGTTCCCGGCGCCCGAATTCGGACCCGGGCTGTGGAACGACGGCGGGTGCGCCCCGAGCTACCCCTATGTGGTCGAATTCGGCGGTCTCGGCACCGAGACCGGCCCGGCCGAGTTCACCAACCTCGCGGCTGGCCCGCCACCGCTGCCCGAGCCTGAGCCCGAATTGGCGGCAACGGGTGCCGAGTTCATGCCCGTGCTGACCACCGGCGCGATCGTGCTGGCGCTCGGTCTCGGGATGCTCGCTCTTGCCGCGCGCCGCCGTCAGAGCCTCGACGCCGTCAGGTCGGCGAGTTCGACCGCCTGATCGCGCAGCATCGCCGAGTCGCCCGACTCGAGGTCACGGTTCCTGCGCCAGCAGCGCGCCGTTCGCGGCATGTGCCGCGAGAGGCACATTGCCTGAAAAGCAAGTCCGCCCCAGGGCCTGAGCGCGCCGAATCGCCGATCAAGGGGCGGCGAGCATGGTGCGTGCGGCCGCGACCTGGCGCTGCAGGAAGTCGCGCGAGACGGCGGCCTTCGGCTCGGCGATGTCGAAGCCGTGGTACGCGCCGGGCACGATGTGCAGCTCGCACTCGACGCCCGCCGCGGCGAGGCGCCGGGCGTATTCGACGTCCTCGTCGTGGAAGAGATCGAGAGTGCCGACGCCGATCCACGCGGGCGGCAAGCCCGTGAGGTCAATGCGCCGCGCCGGCACAGCGCGCTCGAGGGTCGCGGCGTCGAAAGGCGTGGCGGCGGGCCCTTTCGTGCCCGCGCCGAGATACATGCCCCAGCCGAGGCGATTGCTGCGCACGTTCCACAGTCGCAGACCGCGCGGGTCGGGGCCGTCGTCTGAGGGCGTGCGATCATCCAGCATCGGATACGACAGCACCTGGCCAGCCACCGAGACCTCGCCTCGATCTCGCGCGAGCAGGGCCAGGGCTGCCGCCAACCCACCGCCAGCGCTCTCGCCCATGACCACAATGCGCGCCGGGTCGACGTCCGGTTCAGCGGCCAGCCACTGCAGCGCCCGATAGCAGTCTTCGAGGGGCGTGGGGTAGGGATGCTCCGGGGGCATGCGGTAGTTGACGCTCGCCGCGACGGCACCGAGCTCGTCGGCGAGCTGACGGCACAGCGCGTCGCCTTGACCGGCTGAACCGACGATGAGACCGCCGCCGTGCAGGTGCAGTACGCCTGGTCGACGAGCGTCGGCGGCGGTCGCGGTCGCGGGCCGTTGCACCCGCACGGTGACCGAATCGCCCAGGTCGACCAGATCGCCGCCCTTCGGCGGTGTGCCGCTGCCGAGTCGCGCTACGGCTCGGAAGATGCGTCGGTTGCCTCGGGTGGCCGACGTACGAGGCAGGAACCGTGCCATGCGCAGGTCAGGGTGAAAGGCGGGGGAGTCGACGTTGACCATGCACTGAATCTAGTTCGCGGCCGGGCTACCCTGGCGGCATGCAGGTGAGCCGTTTCGAGAGCCCGTTGTCGGGAGGGCACCCCAACTCGCTCGGCAACACGGTGAGCGTCGTCGACGAAGTGCTTGCCGATCGGGCGCTGCTGGCCGAGCTCGTGGCCTGCTACCGCAGCGACGATGCCGTGGTGCGGCTTCGGGTGTCGAGCGCCGTGAAGCGGGTCGCGCAGCAGCAACCCGAATGGGTGGCCGCCCACCTCGACGATCTGCTCGGCTGGATCGCCGAGATCGACCAGGCCTCGACCAAGTGGACGCTCTCGATCCTGTTCGTGCTGCTCGACGCCCACATGACCCCACGGCAGCGCGACTCGGCCATCGCCCTCATGCAGTCGAACCTGCACTACGACGACTGGATCGTGCAGAACACCAGCGCCGACTCACTCGCGTACTACTCCCGGCAGCGGCCCGAGCTGGCCGCCTGGCTCGTGCCCGAGCTGCAGGTGCTGACGACGAGCCGCCACAAGTCGGTGCGTGGTCGCGCGGCGAAGCTGCTCGCGTCGCTGGGCGCCAGCGATCGCAGCGCGGAGCACTGAATGCGAAGAAAATACATTCCCCTCAGGTTGTCGAATCGCCCTGAGACTTTCGTCATCTCAGTGAGAGCAAGCACACCGCTGGCCCGAGAGAGAAAGATACGACTATGGAATTCATGATCCTCATCCACGGCGACGAGTCCAGCCCGCGCCTCGCCCCCGGTGACCCCGGCTTCGACGAGTTCATGGGCTCGTGGTTCGCCTACAACCAGATGCTCATGGACGGCGGCCACTGGGTCAGCGGAGCGAACCTTGCCCCGACGAGCTCGGCCACGACCCTGCGCCACACGCCGGGGCAGGCCCCCGAGATCGTCGACGGCCCCTTCGCCGAGACGAAGGAGCAGTTCGGCGGCTTCTACCTGATCTCGGCCGAGAACCTCGACGAGGCCATCGAGCTGGCGAAGAAGCTGCCGGTGAATTCTGGCTCGCTCGAGATTCGACCCGTGGCATTCCGGCCCGACGCGGGCTAAACACAGCGTGACACCCTCGGCGGAGATCGCCGACGCCGTCACCCGGCTGGCGCGTGAGGAGTGCGGGCGAGTGCTCGCTCTCCTCACGCGACGTTTCGGCGACCTCGATGCCGCCGATGATGCGGTGCAGGATGCCCTCGTCACCGCTCTGACCGCGTGGCAGTCGGGCATTCCGCAGAGCCCGGCCGCGTGGCTCTACACGGTGGCTCGCAACACCCTGATCGACCAGGTGCGGCGAGACCGAGCATCCCGTCGCCGACTCTACGAGGCCGCGCCCGAACTGACCGCGCACCACACGAGGGATCACGACACCGACGAGGAGGGCGACCTGATCATGGATGCTTCCTCTCTCGGCGACGAACGCCTCAGGCTGCTCTTGCTCTGCTGCCATCCGGCGCTCGACCGTGACACGCAGGTGGCACTCACCCTGCGACTAGCGGGGGGATTGACCGCCGCCGAAGTCGCGGCCGCCTACCTGCTGCCCGAGGCCACGCTCACGCAGCGCGTCGTGCGCGCCAAGCGCAAGATTCGTGAGGCGGGCATGCCGCTCACGATTCCGGCGAACCTCGACGAACGCGTGGGTGTGCTGCTGCGCGTGCTCTATCTGGTGTTCAACGAGGGCTATCTCTCGCGCGGAGCTGACCATGTGACGCGCGTCGACCTCATGGCTGAGGCCATTCGGCTGACGCGCCAGGTGGTCGACGAGTTGCCCGCGAACGCTGAGGCCGAGGGGCTTCTCGCCCTCGAGCTGTACCACCACGCCCGGTCGAGCACGCGAGTCGATGGCCTCGGCGAGCTTGTGCTGCTCGAGCACCAAGACCGCACGGGCTGGAACCTCGATGAGATCACCGAGGCCAACGCCCGGCTGCACAGCGCCATGACGCGCATGGCGCCGGGCCCCTACCAAGTGCAAGCGATCATCGCGGGGCACCATGCCAACGCACGCACCGCTGCCAACACCGACTGGGCGGCGATCGCCGAGCTGTATGCGCAGCTCGGGCGCATGGCCCCGAACCCGGTCGTCGAGCTCAACCGGGCCGTCGCGATCGCCATGGCCGACGGCCCGCTCGCCGGGCTTGCCGTGCTCGACCGCTTGACGGGGCTCGACGACTACCACCTGTTACACGCCACGCGCGGCGAACTGCTCGCGCGTGCAGGCCGCCCCGCTGCCGCGAGCTTCGAGCGTGCGAGAGAGCTCACGAGCAATGAGGGCGAGCGACGGCACTTGGCACGTCGGGCCGCAGAGACCGCAGCACGCGGCCGCTGATGGAGTCTCGGGTTTAGGTATACGCTTTCTCAACTCGAGAGAAGTGCACAGTTGCGACCCTCTCATGCCCATCCGAGAGAGCGGCGTATCGGTGCAGACGGTGAGCGGTGTGCGCCGCAGTGGTCTGCTGGCAGCGCTGTGCACTGCGGTCGCCATCGTGACGGGCCTCATCGTCGCCACCGGCGGGCTGCTCGATCATCGTGCCGATGAAGGGGTGCAGGGCGAGTTCGCCGGTCTCTCGGGCGACGACCTTGCGCTGCGGCTCTCACTTCCGCTCGCTGCCGATGCCACGATGCAGGATGCTCTGGTTCGCGCCGCGATCGATTCCGACTTCGCCCGCCACGACGCGACGGTCTCGGTCGACCGCAGCGTTGAGGGCAGAGTCGAACTCTCGCTCGAGGACGATGCGGGTATCCGCGTGCCGATCGAGGCCCTCAGCGTGCCCGACATCGAGGCCCGCGCCGACCTCGTGGCCGGCACCTGGTCGGGCGCATCCGGCATCACCATGCAGGCCGATGCGGCGGCGACGCTCGGTATCCAACCCGGATCCGTCGTCGATCTCAACGGCGAATCATTCGAGGTCACCGGCACCTGGCGCGTGCGCGACGCCCTCGACCCGCGCTGGACCGACTCGTTACTGGTGACGCAGGGTGCCGCGCGCGAACGGCAAGCCGTCGTGATCATCGACGAAGCGGTGCTGGCCGGTCTCGCCGCAGAACCGCAGGCCACGTGGAGCCTCGTACCCGACGGCCGGTCCCTCACCGTTGCCGATCTGTCGACGATGCCGCGCGCGTGGTCGTTGCTCTCGGGCTCGTTGCGCGACGGCCAGGTGGAGGTTGAGGGCCTCGAGCGTCGCGGCAGCTTCGTCGACACCGCTCGCGAGGTCGAGGCGAGTGTGCTCGGGCTCGCCGCCGTCGAGCCGGTGGTGCTCGTGCTCATTGCCGTGCTGGCGCTCGCGACCCTCGCCCGCCTCGCTCGGCTGCTCGCGCTCGATCGAGAGAGCGAGTGGAGATTGACGTGGTCGCGCGGGGCGTCTGTCGGTGCACTCGCGGCAGCGGCATCGATCGAGGCACTGGTCGTGGGAGTGGTCGGCGCCGTCATCGGCGCGGCAGGCGCGGTATGGCTGCTGCTCATCGACGGCGTGCCCGTTGACGAGCTGCCGTGGGCAGACGCTGCGACGGTCGGTGTCATCGCCTGCCTCACGGCCGTGGTCTTCGCCGCCGTGGCGTCAGGCCAGCTCGTGCGCCGATTCGACGCCGACCGCGGGGCGTTGTCGTTGCGGGGCACCCGCACCGCCGGCCTCGGCATCGTCATCCTGGTCTCGGGCGCGGCTGCCGTCTCGACCTGGCAACTTCTGCTCTACGGCTCGCCGCTCATTCCCGACGCCGGCGGCCAGTTGTCGGTCGATCCGGTTCCCGTCGCCGCGCCGGCACTGCTGCTCATCGCGAGCGTGCTCGTTGTCGCCGCGATCGTCACCGCGCTCGGCCGGGTGCTCGACCGCAGGCGGCGCGGGTCGACGGTCGTCATCGGTCTCGCCGTGACGAACCTCGCTCGACGGCCCGACGTGGCGACCGCCTCGGTGGTCATGTCGGCGATCGCGGTGTCGGTGATGGTGTTCGCCGCCGCGTACGCAGGCACCTGGGTGCTCGCCTTCGACCGCAGCGCCCAGTCGCGCGCGGGCTCTGATCTCTCCGCGATCGTGCCATCGGGCGTGTCGGCTGCCGGCATCGACGCCGTCGGCGACCTGCCCAGCGTCGATGGAATAGCTCCGCTTCACGTCGAGAGCATTCAGATCGGCGGCGAGCTGGCGACGCTCGTGGCGGTGGCACCGGATGCTCTCGCCGCCCTCGTCGCACCCTCCACGGTGGGCGACCCGAGCGCCCTCGCCGAACAGCTCCGCGTCGACTCGCCAGAGCCGGTGCTGCCCGACGGCAGTGAGCGACTTGAACTCTCCGTCGCCGTGTCGGGCTTCACCGTGACGCCGACGATCACGCTGCAGCTGGCAGACGCCTTCGGGGTGGTGCGCGAGGTCGCCGTGCCGATCGACCCCGCCCGTGCCGACCCGGCTGGTTCGGTCGTCTACGCGGTCGATCTGCCCCCGGGGGTGGCGAGCGCGCCGGGACCGTTGCGCGTCGTCGCGATCGACGCGGCGATCGCAGACGCTGCGCTGCCGTTCGGGGTCGTCGGCGTCTGGGAACTGCTGTCGCTCAGCTCGACGGGGTCTGCGGGCTCGAGCGATATCGAGATCGAGTTCTTCTGGTCGCCGCTGTCTGCCGGCCCGCGGTTCGACCAGCCTCTCTCGAGCCCAGAAGCAAGAGGCTTCGTCGTCGAGTCGAGTGGGCGCACCGTGCGGCTCGCTCCGCGACTGCTGATCGGCGACCCCCCGCCCATCGCGCTGTCGCAATCGTTGGCCGAGCGCACGGCCACCACGGCCGGTGACGTCATCAGCCTGCGCAGTGTCGGCATTGCGGCGCCCTTCACCGCCAGAGTCATTGCGGTGATCGACGCGGTGCCGAGTGCTCCCGAGCCCCAGGCCCTGCTCATCGACAGTGCGCTCGTGCGAAGTCTGCAGTTCACCGCGACCGAACCGGTGCCGCCTGTGCGCCAACTCTGGGTCTCGACCGACAACCCTTCGGCCACGGCCGAGGCGGCTCGGGCTCTGTTGCCTGCCGGCAGTCGCTTCAACGACGCGACCGAGCAGCCGCTGCGCTCTGCCGTCGGTGCTGCCGTGGTCGCACTCTGGTGGACGGCGGCGGGTAGCGCGGTACTCGCTCTGGTGGTCATCGGGGCGTCGGTGCGGGCACAGCACCGCAGTCGCCGGCCTGAGGTCGCCGTGCTGCGGGCCCTGGGGCTCAGGGCGTGGCGGCAGGGAGCCTTGCGCTCGAGCGAGATCGTTCTCGCCACCACCATCGGCGTGCTGGGCGGCGTGGGGGCCGGTGCTGCCGCCGCCTCGCTCGCTGTCGTGCCGTTCGCGCGGTCTGCGCTGCCTGCTGATGTGCCGCTCGCGGCGACACCACTCGCCGTCGACTTCTCGACCGGAGCACTTGCCATCGCAGGCCTGGTGCTCGGGCTTGTGGTCATCGCGCTCGGCGCAGCCCTGCGGGTCGCGCGCGACGCCGGCTCGGCGAGTGCCGCGGAGGTCGACCGATGACGCGGTCGCACCTCGGCACGGCGGGGCTGCTGCGACGTCACCTCGTCGGCGGTGGAGCCGTCTCGGTGCTGCTGCCCGTGCTCGTGCTGATCTCGGTGTTGAGCATCGCGCTCGCACCTCGCGCGCTCTCGATCGTGTCGACCACCGAGCTTCAGCACCAGCTGAACCGCACGTCGCCACTGATTCTCGACTTCGTCGGCACGGGTCGGCTCGGCATACCCTTCCAGCAATCCAACCTTGGTGTGGACTATCTCACGGGCTCGACCCAGTCGTCGATGCAGTCGTTGCGCGACACCTTGCCGCAGCCATTGCTCGAGGCGACGGCACCGACGAACTGGATTGTGCAGACGCCGGTCGACCCGGCGAGCGTCAACGAGCCAGTCGACGCGAAACCGCGCGCCGACGCGAAACCGCGCGCCGACGAGGTCACCCTGTCGCTCACCATCGATCTGCAGTGGCAGCAGAGAGTCACTGTCATTGCTGGTGCGCTACCGACCGGCTGGAGTGGCCCTGATGCCCTCGACCCCGAGACGTCGGTTCGCGCAACGGCACCCATCGAGGTCGCGATCTCGAAAGCATCCGCTGCCGCTATCGGTGTCGGTGTCGGTGACGTTGTCGACTTCACCCTGGCGCCGCTCACGATCGCCGCCATCTACGTGCCGCGTGATGGGGCGGACGACTACTGGATCCACGCTGCCGAGCTTGCTGTGCCCCAGGTGCTGCGCGGAGAGCAGGCGGAGACCATCGTGCGCTCGTCGGTCTACCTCGCCCCGGAGTCGTTCCCGGCGCTCGCCCAGGAATTCGCGGTCGGCAGCCTTCGCGCCTGGATTCCGGTGGATCCTCTGGCCATCGCGCATCCGGATGCGGATGCCATCGTCGACCAATCGCGCCAGGTGCTCATTCGCGACGCCGCGCTGAACTACGGGGGAACCCTCGACTTCCGAAGCAGCCTGCCCGACCTCGTGGAGTCGTCGAGCATCCGCATCGCCGCCATGTCGGCGCTCCTGGCGCTGAGCGTGTCGGGGCTCGCGGGCGTGCTCATCGCGGTCTTCGCGCTCGGGGTGCGCGCTGTGCTGGGTCGCCGCGAGGCCGCACTACGGCTCGCTGCTGCTCGCGGAGCTGGAGAGCTGCAGCTGCGCGGGGCGATGGTGCTCGAGTCTCTGCTGCTTTCCGTACCGGCGGCGCTGCTGGGGGTTGCGATCGCCGTCGTCCTCATTCCCGACGGCACGGAACTCGTGCCCACGCTGATACCCGCGGCGGTCGCGCTCGTGCCTGCTGTGCTCGTCGGTGTGCTCACGAATGCGCGCCCACTCGCGCGGCGAAGGCGCGAAGTCATGACGGCTCAGGCGTCGCGCGCGCGGTTGATCGCCGAACTCGCGGTGGTCGGGCTGGCGGCACTCGCACTGCTGCTGCTGTCGCGGCGCGGTCTCGCCGGGCCCAGCACCGTCGTGGGCATCGACCCGCTGCTGAGCGCCACGCCGCTGCTGCTCGCGGTCGTGGCGTGCTTGGCGACGCTGCGTCTGTACCCGCTCGTGCTGAGCACTGTGCAACGGTGGGTGCGTCATCGGGGCGATGCGACGGCGGTGTTCGGCGCCGCACGTGCGCAGCGGGATCCCGCTTTGGGCTTCGCGCCAGCCCTTGCGCTCATCGTCGGAGTGTCGATCATGGTGTTCTCGACAGTGATGATCAGCACGGTGCAGAGCGCTTTGGCTGACCGTGCCGCCGAAGAGGTCGGTGCCGATGTGCGCGTTCAGGCGGCGTCGGTCGATGACGAATCGCTCGAAGCACTACGCGAGCTCGAGGGCGTCACGGCAGCAGCCACTGTGGCGACGACCATCGAGGTTCCTTTCGTCGTCGGCGACAACGAGAGGGTCGTTCGTGTCGTCGTCGCCGACACTGCTGCGCTGGCTGCTGTGCGCGACGACCTGCCTGCGTTGCCCGAGAGCGACCAGCGCATCCCCGTGCTGCTCTCGGCCGATCGCACGCTCATCGAGAGCGGAACCCCGGCGATGCTCGGCGACGCAGCGGTCGTCATCGTCGACATCGTCGACGCCGTCGACCTGCCCGGCATCGGGCGCGACTGGGTGCTCGTCGACATCGACTCGGCGGATGAGCTCGGAGTCAGCTTTCCCGCGGCCAGCCTCGCCCTGCTGACCCTCGATGACCCTGAACGCTCAGCAGACGTCGCCGCTCTGGCCGTCGACATCGTCGAGCGCGCTCAGCCCGACAGCGGAGTCGCCACCGCGCGTGCCGGTGACATCACGACAGCTGCGGCACAAGCACGTACGCCCATCGTCGAAGGCCTCGAGATCGTCCTCGTGGTCGCTGCCCTCGCCTCGCTGGGCCTCATGCTCGTGGCGATCGTGCTCGCCACCGCGGCCGCCGCTGCCTCTCGCAACCGACTGCTCGGCGTGCTGCGCGTCATCGGCATGTCGTCGTCGCAGCTGCGGCGCGTGCAGGCGTGGGAGCTCGGGCCCCTGGCGGGCGTCGCGCTCGTGGTCGGTGCCGTTCTCGGTGTCGCCCTGCCCGCGCTCATCACCTCGGTGCTCGACCTGCGAGCCTTCGTCGGAGGCACCGCGGAGGTGCCGGCAGTCATCGAGCCGTTCGCCGTTCTGCTCGTGCTCGCGGTCTTCGTGGTGATCGTCGCGGTCGCTTCGCTCATCGCACTCGCCCTGGGTCGCCGACTCGCGCCCGCTGGAATACTCACGATGGGAGACTCATCATGAAGCACATCGACTGCGCCGATCTCGTGCGCATCTTCTCGGCCGAAGGCGTCGAGGTGCAGGCCCTGCAAGGGCTCACGCTCGGGGTTGACCGAGGCGAGCTGACGGCGATCGTCGGGGCGTCGGGGTCGGGCAAGTCGACGCTGCTGTCGATCTTGTCGGGGCTCGACCGGCCGACGGCGGGCAGGGCGAACGTCGCAGGGCATGATCTGCTGACGATGACCACACGCGAGCGCACGCTCTTCCGTCGGCACACGATCGGGTTCGTGTGGCAGCAGACCGCACGCAACCTGCACCCCTACCTGACCGCGGGCGAGAACATCGCGCAGTCGCTCGCGATCGGAGGTCGGCGCCGTTCGCGTCGAGCAGCGCGCATCGACGAGCTGCTCGACGTGCTCGATATCGGCGAGCTGCGCGACCGTCGGCCCGGGGCGATGTCGGGCGGTCAGCAGCAGCGCGTCGCGATCGCCGTCGCTCTTGCGAACGAGCCCGACGTGCTGTTCGCCGACGAGCCCACCGGCTCGCTCGACGATGCGAACTCGCAGCGGGTGTTCGACGCGCTGCGCGACGTCAACGAGCGACTCGGTGTCACGGTGCTCATCGTGACGCACGATGCCGAAGTCTCGTCGCATGTGCGCCGCACCGTGCAGATTCGCGACGGCCGCACCTCGACCGAGGTGCTGCGCAGCACTCGTATCGACGAGCACGGGGCCGAGCAGCTGCACGCGCGCGAGTATGCCGTGCTCGACCGAGTCGGCAGATTGCAGCTGCCGCAGGACTACATCGCCCGACTGGCGATGCGTGATCGAGTGCGGCTCGAGCTCGAAGAAGACCACGTTCAAGTGCACCGCGCTGAGTCGGAGGACGAGCGATGACCGGGCGTCACGCGCTCGTGCGCGAGGCCGTCGTGCAGTGCGCGAACCTCGGTCGCCACTACGGCTCGGGCGTGAGCCGCGTCGATGCTCTCGTCGATGCGAACCTCGAGATCTCGGTGGGCGAGCTCGTCGTCGTGCGTGGACCATCAGGGTCAGGAAAGACCACCCTGCTGAACCTGCTCGGCGGGCTCGACACGCCCTCGACGGGCCAGGTCTACATCGGCGAGCGTGAGATCACCGCGGCCGCCGAAGCGGAGCTCGTCGAGGTGCGCCGGCACGAGATCGGCTACATCTTCCAGAACTTCGCCCTGCTGCCCGTGCTGTCAGCCGCCGAGAACATCGACTTGCCCTTGCGCATCGCCGGCGTGCCGCCTCGTGAGCGAGACGAGCGAGTGCGTGAACTGCTCGCGCTCGTCGGCCTCGCCGATCACCCGAACCAGCGCCCCGACGAGCTCTCGGGCGGGCAACAGCAGCGTCTCGGTATCGCCCGGGCGCTGGCCAACCGGCCCCGGCTGCTCATCGCGGACGAGCCGACCGGTCAGCTCGACAGTGTCAACGCCGAGGCGATGATGTCGCTCATCGCCTCGCTCGTGCACGACCAGGGAGTCGCGGCGATCGTGTCGACGCACGACCCCCGCATGGCCGCGCACGCCGACCGCGTGATCGAGATCCGCGACGGCCGACTCAGCCCAGCATCACCTTCGTCGGGTCGGCGGGGTCGACCCGCAGCGTCGTGACCTTGCCGGGCTGCCAATTGCCGAGCGCGGCCGCGGCGATCATCTGGCGGTGCACGACGTCGTAAGGCTCGCGGCCGTCGATCGTCACGGTGAGACTGATGTCGTAGATCGGAGTGTCGCCGAAGCGCTGGCCGGTATCGACGATCGCCGTGACGGTGCCCGAGCCGCGCACGGCTGCGTTGTATGCAGCTGCGTTCTGGAACGGGTTGAAGCCAGGTGCTCCGGCGGTCGCACCCGAGACGCCTGCGGCGGCATCGCGGAACTGCGCGGCCTGCTCGGCGGCGTCGGCCGCCATCGCGATGCTCTCGCTCAGACCGGGTCTCGGGTTCTTGGCGGCGGCATCCATGAGCCGCCCCATGTCGTCGAGAATGCCCACGACTACATGAACGGCTTGTCGCCGAACGCCACGTTGTTCTTGTCGGCCGGGTCAATGCGGCCGGGCATGCTCGTGCCGTCGGCGTAGCCCGACAGAGTGCTCGGCGGAATGATCTGCTTGAGCTGCACCTCGTAGGCCTCGCCGTTCTCAGGCGCCACCGTGAGATTCAGAATGTAGGTCGCGTTGCCGGCGACCGACTCGCCTGTATCGACCTTGCTGTTGATCGTGAGGGTGGCGGGGGAGCCGACACCCAGAATGCGGTTCTGCTCGTGGCCCTGGGCCTCGAGAGCGGCACGATCAGCACTGAGCCCCGCTAGATCGTTCGCTGCAGGGTCGGCCGTGCCGCCGGCGTAGCCGGAGTTCTTGAGAATCTCGTCGGCTGCCGCCTGAGCATCAGCCGCCTGCTTCGCCCAATCGCCGCCGGTGCCCATGCCCGGCAAGTTGTCGAATGCGCCCATGAAGGTTCCTCCTCGTGACGGTGAGCCGTCGACACGCGCGGCTTGGGCGCGAGCATAGCGAGCGCAGGAATCGGCGACAATAGGCGAGTTTCGGCGTCAGCGACCGCCGCCGCCTCCACCTCCACCGCCTCCGCCCGAGAAGCCGCCGCCGAACGAACCGCCCGAGAACGAGCCGCCGCCGCTGCCCGACCACGACGAGCTCGAGGTGGGCGCGGTGGTCGTGGCGGACATCCCGCGCACCGCGCTCGTGAACAGGGCCACCTCGAAGCCGGAGCGTCCGACGAACCAGTCGGGGGCGGTGTCGAGCGCGGCGACGCGCACCTCGAGCTCGTGCATCCACTGGTCTTCGACGCCCCACACGACGGCCCACGGCAGCAGCTTCTCGTAGAGCTTGACGAGTTCGAGGTTGCTGCCGACGTCGACGCGTTCGGCTCCGGTCGGGCTCTGCAGCACGCGCAGCCGTTCTTCTTCGGCGACGGTGAGGTACAGCTTCATGCCCTCCAGGTAGTCTTGCGCCTCGCGCCCCTTCTCGGTGAGCTGCAGCGGACGGATGGCGAGCCCGAAGGCGACGAAGCCCGCGAAGAAGGCGATCACCATCGAGACGAACGCGAGCGGGCTGGCGTCGAGGAAGAGGCCGACCGACAGGGTGATCACGACGATTCCGAAGGCAAACAGCACCCACTGCGCGACGAGCATGAGCCCGCCGAACCCGCGCCCGGGCGGCTTGCGCCGGAACCCTTCGCTCAGCAGCGACGCATGGGCGGAGGTCGAGAGCGCGTCGAGCTTCGTGGCGAGGGCCGAGTCGTACTCGCCGTACTCCTTCAGCTCGCCCGCCACGCGATTGCTGCCGAAGATCGCGTCGAGCAGGGCGAGGTCGAGGGCATCGGCGTTCTGGTTGCTCAAGAACTGCAGCGTGTAAGGGGCCCCGCCCTCATCGACCGCATAGGCGAGGATGCGCAGATTCTTGCGCACGGCCAGCCTCACGATGGCGGCCGGAATGCCCGCAGAGGAGCGGGAAACCAGGTTCGCCGACTGGAGGATGTCGATGCCGTCAGGCTCGGAGTACTGCGGAATGATCACCCCGCGCCCCTTCGCCCCGGTGCCCGCGCGCACGCGCGACACGATCGCCGCGACGAGCGCGGCGATGCTCGCGGCACCGACGCCGCCCGAGAGCAGGTGCATCCACCACGGAATCTCTTGCGGCTCGGGCGGGGGAGTGGGCTCGGGGGTGAGGAAGGTGCCGGGTTCGAAGCCGATCGCGACAGTCACCGTCTCGCCGGGCTCGAGGTCGGTCGAGCTTGCCATGAAGGTGGTGCCGTCGGTCTCGATGGCGCACTGCTCGTCCTCGCCGAAGAAGCCGACGTAGCAGGCGGCGCTGCCCGTGAGCGCCTCGGCGACGTCGGGCGCGAGCGTCACGGTCGCACTCACGCGGCCGAAGGGCTGCTGCCAACCCGTGCCGTTGACATCCCAGTAGAACTCGTCGGAGGCGGTGTCGTCGAACGAGCGCACGACGTTCTGCTGCGTGTAGGTGATGACGTAGGTCTGCACGCCGCGCACGAACTCGTCGGTGCCGAGGGCCAGCTCGACGAAGCCTCCCGACGTGAAGGACTCGTAGAAGACCGGGTTGCCGTTCTGGTCGGTCACGCCGACGACGTTCGTGGTGAGCGGCACCCCGTCGTAGTCGTCGGGGATCGCGCGGATGATGCCGCGGTTCTGGTCGAAGTCGGGGAAGCGCGCGACGATTGTCTCGACGACCTGCAGGGTCGATGTGCCGTCGGGCTCTCGGCTCAGCGTGTACTCGGCGTCGAACGAGTCGAAGGTGAAGTCGCTCGTGTCGGTCGACAGCGCCGTGGCGAGTGCCGCGGTCGGCGCGAGGCCCAGAGCGAACCCTGCGGCGAGCAGCAGCGAGAGGGCGAGCCGAGCGGGTGTGCGCATGCGAACGACCCTAGCGAGCATCCGTCTCTCGAGTGCCTCGGGCAGGATGGCTGCATGAGCATCGATCGCGGTGAGCAACGAGCGGGCGACGCTCTCGCCCGCCGCCGCGCCGAGGCCGCCGCCCGAGTCGAGCAGCTGCGCAGCGAGCTCGTCGCCGTGCGGCGTGCGCGCTCTGAGAACTCCGACGACGACGAGCATGACCCGGAGGGCGCCACGATGTCGCAGCTCTGGTCGCAGGTCTCAGGCGTGCTCGACGGTGCGGTGCGCGAGCTCGACGAGCTCGATGCCGCCCTCGCGCGATGGGCGCGCGGCGACTACGGCATCTGCAGCCGTTGCGAGCGGGCTATCGACCCGGCCCGCCTGGAAGCCCGCCCGGCGGCAGCGCTCTGCATCGACTGCGCCCGACTCGTCGGCTGATCCCCCGGGCTGGGGCTTCTAGGACTCGGGGTCGTACATGAACTCGCGCAGCTCTTGCGGGCAGCGGCAGGCGGCAGCGACCCGACGAGCCCACTCCACTGCCTCGTCATGCGTGGGCACCTCGATGATGGTGTGGCCCCCGTCGAGTCGATCGAACGCTGAGTAGGCCGACCCGCTCACCGTCCCGTCGGCCGCCACCGCGACCGGCTCGACGTCTTCGTTGATGCCGCCGCCGAACACGTAGACGCCCGCTGCCTTCATGTCGCGGATGACCTGGTGAGACTCGGCGACGACCTGATCCCATTGGCCGTCGGGCACCTCCATGACGCCGCTGGGAAAGGAGATGAGGTACTTGGTCATGACAGGACTTTAGGCTCTAGCCCGCTGATCCCGCGATATCGAGAATGGACTGCGCACAGGCAGAATCGCGTGCAGAAGTGGCGGTCATCTGATGTCAGAAGTTCTTCAGCCCGAGCAGTCGTCGACAGCCCCGCGCCGCAGTGGCTGGATGGCGATGATCGTCATCGGCAGCATCATCACCGCACTCGCAGGCCCGCAGCTCGTCGGAGCGGCCGCGCTGGCGACCGCTGTCGCGGTGGGCGGAGGCGACGGGTTCATCTCTGCACCCGCCGTGCG
The DNA here is from genome assembly GCA_005778835.1 of Actinomycetota bacterium. GTDB lineage: Bacteria > Actinomycetota > Actinomycetes > Actinomycetales > Microbacteriaceae > Microcella. The sequence continues at coordinate 14,586 of SXMG01000130.1, read as the reverse complement.
CGTGCAGACACCGTCGTCGGCGATCGTCTCGCCCTCGATCGACCTTCAGCTCGACCTCGGCGACGTCGTGGTTCCCGAGATCAGGGTCGCCGTCACCGCGGGTCGCGAAGGCGACGATCCGATCTTCGTCGGCATCGGACCCTCGGATGCTGTGGACCAGTACTTGGAGGGTGTCGCGATCGCCGAGCTCAGGGGGATGAACGGTAGCCCGCCGCGCATCCAGTTGAGCGAGATTGCCGGCTCTGCCGCCGTGGATCCGCCCGCGGCCCAATCGTTCTGGGTGGCGTCAGAGAGCGGACCTGGGGCGCTGACGATCACGTGGGTGCTCGAGCCCGGCGACTGGACGCTCGTCATCATGAACGCTGACGGATCGCCCGGCATCGAGTCGAGTCTGAGGCTGGGCATCGAAGCGCCGTGGGCGGAACCCGTGGCCGCTGCGTTCGCCATCGTCTCGGCAATCTCGCTGCTCGTCGGCCTCGCCCTGCTCATTGCGGGCCTGTTCGGATGGGGCCGAGGCCGCAGTCTGGAGACCGTGCCGATGACCGGGCCGTATCCCGCCACCGTCACCGGCCACCTCGATAGCGGAGTCTCGCGTTGGCTGTGGATCGTGAAGTGGATTCTCGTGATTCCGCACTACGTCGTGCTGAGCATCCTCTGGGTGGGCTTCGTCGTGGCGACTGTCATCGCCTTCTTCGGCATCCTTTTCACCGGGCGGTATCCGCGCTCGCTGTTCCCCTATACGACCGGGGTGCTGCGGTACACGTGGCGCGTCGCGTTCTACGCCTACTCAGCGCTGGGCACAGACCGCTACCCGCCCTTCAGCCTGACGAGCACCGACTACCCGGCGGACTACCAGGTCGCTTACCCCGAGCGGCTCACCAACGGCCTCGTGCTGGTCAAGGGCTGGCTGCTCGCGATTCCGCACCTCGCGATCGTCGGCGTGCTGCTCGGCGGATCGACCTGGGCGGCCGGCTCAGCGTCCGGCCACGGCATGTCTGCTGGCTCGGGCGCATCGCTGCTCGGTCTGCTCGTGCTCATCGCGGCGATCATCCTGCTCTTCACCGGGCGCTACCGGCAGCCGCTCTTCGACCTCATCCTCGGCGTGAACCGATGGGCCCTGCGAGTCGCCGCCTACGTCGCGCTCATGCGCGACGAGTATCCGCCGTTCCGCCTCGACCAGGGTTCGATCGAGCCGGAGGTCACGACCACAACGTCAGACCAGGAACCGACCGCGAAGGAGTAGATCATGCGCGCCATCGTCGTCTTCGAGAGTCTCTGGGGCAACACCGGGCAGATCGCACGGGCCGTGGCCCTCGGCATCGAGGAGAGCATCGTTGTGGATCTGGCCAATGCCGAGAGCGCTCCGACACAGCTCGAGGGCTACGACCTCGTGGTGGTCGGCGGGCCGACGCACGCATTCTCCATGAGCCGCCCCTCGACTCGTGAGACCGCCGTGCAGACGCAGCACGCACCGAGGGTGGTCAAGCGCGGCATTCGCGAGTGGCTCGACGACGTGAGCGCCGTCTTCCACCCGATTGCGGCCGCGACCTTCGACACCAAGGTCGAGTCGCCCCGGCTTCCCGGGTCTGCAGCCAAGGCTGCGCGATCTGAGTTGCGGTCCAAGGGGTTCGACGTGAGAGTCCCGTCGCAGACGTTCCGTGTGCACGGCTATGGGGGTCCGCTCGTCGACGGAGAGCTCGATCGAGCCGAAGAGTGGGGCAAAGCACTGGGGGCCTCATTGAGTGGTTCCATCTCTCCGGAGCCTCGAGATGGCGAAGCGAGTCGATCATGAGCACCCCCTCGCGCCCCCTGCGCGTTCTGATGCTCGTCGTCGCCTGGTTCCACATCGTCTCGGTGATGGTCGGCGTCGTCGGGTTGACCATCGGTGGCGGGCTCGGCATGCCGCTCGCGTTGCTCGAGGGCAGCATCTTCACGTCGTTCGTCGGTCCCGCTGTGATTCTCGGTGTGGTCGTGGGTGGCAGCCAAGTGCTCGCACTCGTGGCGCAGTACGGGCGCTTCCGCGTCGCGTGGGGCCTGCACGCCGCCGCCGGACTGATCATGATCATCTGGATCTTCGTCGAGCTGGCGATCTTGTCCGAGTGGTCGTTTCTCATCGGCACTTACTTCGTGAGCGGGCAGGTGCAGACGGTGCTCGCGGTGCTCGCCCTCGGTGCCTGGCCGGTGCCGTTCTTCGGACGTGTGCCGCTACTGGCCTGGCGCGGCCACGACCAGCTCGAGCCTCAGCCAGCGCGCGAGAGCGTTCAGCTCGACGTCGACGGCATCTCGCAACGCTGAGCCGAAAAGCTCGTCTTCGATGAGGCGGTGCACAGTGAGGGTTCCCGCCCGGCGGTCGGCCCGAGCATCCACCGACCCGACGAGCCGTTCGCCGTGCAGAATCGGCAGCGCGATCGGGCCTCGACGACGCAGCCGCTCGGGCTTGTACATCTCGATGCCGTAGTCGAAGTCGAAGAGCCGCACCTGCCGCTGCTTGTCGGTGAGCAGCCGGTCGAAGGGCGAGAGCAATGCGGTGCGGCCTTCGAACGGCCGATCGAGTTGCGCGGGGTCGACGCGCCATCTGCCCGCAACACCCTCGATCGTCGCGGGTTCGCCGACCGGTTCGACACCGTGCAGTTCGTTCGGCGAGACTGCGATGCTGTCGCGCATGATGCCGCACGCCGCGAGCAGGTGCTCGCTGCGCCGGCGCACGGCCTCGTCGCGCGGCACCTCGGCAACCGGGGGCAGCACGTTCGCCGCCAGATCCCACACCCGTGATCGCCCCGCGCGTCCGAAGACGGCGAGCTCGCCTGCGCCGTGCAAGAACTCGAGCATCTGGGTGACGTTGCGGTCGTTGGTCCAGCCGGTCGAGGGCCACGGGGCGACCGCTTCATCGGGGATGTCCGCCGACGTCAGCGGGCCGAGATCGGCGATGCGATCGAGGATGCTCTGCCGAAACTCGGCGTTCGCCTCGACCCATCCGCGCGCGCCCGAGCGGTCGAGCCACGTGCGAAAGCCCGCGGTGAAGAGCGGCAGGTGGCTGATCGGACGCAGCATCCACGTGCGCTCCCACACGCGCCCGCTCGCGAGCGCCCGCTCGGCGTCGCCGGGCCGCACGCCTTCGCCGAGCCGCGCGTAGAGCACGTGGTCGGCCGCCGGCATGACGATGCTTGTCAGCTCGACGCGCACCATCGCAAGCCCGCGCACGACCGCGTCGAGCGAGTCGACCTCGGCCGAGCCGTCGAGCAGCGCTGCACGCACCGCGATGCGGCGCGCCTCTTCGCGGCTGAGGTGCACGGCGGCGGTCACTCGTGCAGAGTATCGGTCGCCGAAGTCGCTCGAGGGGCGAGAATGTGCGTGTGACGTCGGCGAGATCAGCCGGCACCCCGGTGCCGTACCTGCTGCACGTTCAGCTGTTCGACCGCGAGGCCGTGGCCGTGCTGCCGAGCAGCGATGCCGCGCTGGTCTTCCACGACGGCGGCGCGCACCCAAAGGTCGTCGCCCTTCCGCCGCACGGCTCGGTCGTCGTGCTCGATGAGGTCGTGGCGGTGTGGTCGCTCTCGCCGAACATCATCAAGGCGATGATCGGGCCACCCGCGTCGGTGCGCGGGGCGGTCGTGCGAGCATCCGATCACCCCGCCCTGCGGCTATTCGCGCAGGTCGACGGCGACCGCGATGCTCTGCCCTTGCTGCACGACTTGCGTTCGGCGATTACCGTGACGCCCGATGAGCGCGAGTTCGAAGTGCTCTGGCGGGCCTACAAGCTCGATCAGAAGCCCCTGCCTCAGGCTGACCGCCGGGTGCAACGGCTCATGCTGCGCTTCGCCGGGCAGACGCTCTCGCAGATCGCGGCCGTCGACCGCCTTGCCGCGACGGTGCAGTCGGATCGTGAGACGGGCCGCAGCAACTCGCTCGGGCTCTTCGCCGACGGCTCTCACTACGCGCGGTCGAGCCGCAGACTGACCGGCCAGTCTCCGAGCTATTGGCGAAACGTGTCGCTCCCGTTCTATGGGGGCTTGCCGGCGCAACCCTACGGTGGGGGAGAAGCGCCAGACGGGCGCTGAGAGAGCGGAGGCATCACCGTGGCACTCGGGCCGAAAGCGATGGGCGAGGCGATCATCGCGAACCTCAAGCGCAAGTCTGGCCGTGATCTCGGCGAATGGCAGCAGGTGCTGTCCAGTGAAGGCATCGACGATCGCGCCTCGGCCGAAGCGCGCCTGCTCGAGCACGGGCTCGGCAAGTTTCAGGCCATGACCGTCGCCGAGGTGACGTTCGGAGCAAACCACTATGCAGCGCCTGACTCGCTGGTCGACGAGCTGTTCCGGCGGTTTCCCGACCAGAAGCCGCTGTTCGACCGGGCCGTTGCGCTGGGCGAGCAGGCTGCCCTTCATCTGCAGCCCTGCCGCGGCTATGCGCCGCTGTATCGGGATGGCCGCATCGCGGTCTCGTTCAAGCCGACTGCTCGCGGCCTCTATGCCGCCCTGATTCTCGGCGACGCATCGTCGTGGCCCGACCGTCAGCCCCACAAGCCGTCACTAGGGGGCAGCACACGCTTGACCGACGGCGTGTACCTGAGCACGGCCGACGAGATTGACCGACTCATGAAGGATCTCTCGGCCTGAGCATGCTGCGCTGACTGCGTCGGCTCTCTCCTCGAGGGTGGCGCTCCTTTAGAGTGGATGCACCGCCTCTGTAGCTCAATGGAAGAGCAGTTCCGTCCTAAGGAAAGGGTTGGGGGTTCGAGTCCCTCCAGGGGCACCGGTCGAGCGGCGCTCGCCGTCAAGGGCGGAATTCGTGCCGTCGAGTATGTCTGATCGGCGACGGCGACGCCAGGGGATGCCGACTTGTGCTGCAGGGGTCACTCTTGACGGATGAGAAAGCTCTACTACGCAGGCGGATCCATCATCGTCAGCGACCAAGTGAGCAAGGCGGTGCTGCGATACGCGCGGGCGCTCGCGCACGCTCAGTCGTCAGATCTGGTCATTCTGCCGTCGTTCACAGAGCACTTCGGAAAAGGCGTGACGCATATCCTGCTCGGACCCTCGAGTCAGATGCTGTCAGTGCCGACCGCGGAGTTCGAGATCGATCTCGCTGACGCGCGCATGGTCGAGATTCTCGAATCGCGAACGAAAGGGCTGCATCCCGATCGGCCCGACTGGTCGGAAGACGTCGCTGACGTCATGGACCTCGAGGGGTACGACTGGGGGCTGTAGCCGCGCTTCGCGCGCTACCGCAGGCGCCAGGGCACCACGACGTGGAGCAGGGGTATCGCTGAGGCGCCGAGCAGCACCCAGCTGAGCACCTCATCGCTCGGGCGCAGCAGCACGCCGCCGAGGAGCAGCGCCGCGAAGAGGATCGCCGAGGTCGTGCGGCGCTGACTCGCGTCGAGCACGCGCAGGCGCTGCTCGACCTCGGGGCTGCGCACGGCCAGCTCGCCGCGATCGATGCGCGTGGCGAGAGCATCCACCCGCTGGGGCAATCTCGCGAGGGCCGAAACGATCGCGAGGGCCTCGCGGCCGACCGAGCGGGCGGTGGATGCTCCGCCGCCGTTGAGCAGGGTGCGGGCGAAGGGGTCGACGGCGTCCCACATGTTGAAGTCGCGGTTGAGGGCGCTCGTGACGCCCGAGATGAGCGAGATCGTGCGCACGAGCAGCAAGAAGCTCTCAGGTAGCTGGAACGGCAGGGTGCGCACGAGCTCGCTGAACTGCAGTGCGAAATCCTGCAGTTCGCGCGGGTCGATGCGCGTGAGCTCGGCGACGCCCATGCCGCCGAAGCGGTCGAACAGGGCCGTGATCGCGCGCTCGAGCTCGACAGTGTCGGCGGAGGGCAGCAGCACGCCGAGGCGCTGTGTCGCGACCACCCAGCCGCGCGCATCACGTGAGGCGACGGCGAAGATGAACTGCTGCAGGCCGCTCTTGAGCTCGTCGGTGATCTCGCCCATCATGCCGAAGTCGATGTAGGTGAGGGCGAAGCCGTGCTCGGCGTCGGGGGTGACGAAGATGTTGCCGGGGTGCGGGTCGGCGTGGAAGAAGCCGGCGACGAAGATCTGCTCGAACGTCGCACGGGCCAGCTCGGCGGCGACGGCGTTCGGGTCGATGCCCGCCGCCTGAAGAGCGACGACGTCGGTGATCTTGATGGCCGTCACGTCGCTCAGCGTCAGCACGCGGCGGGCGCTGCGCTCCCAGACCACGACGGGAGTGCGAACGCGCGGGTCGTCGGCGAAGTCACCCGCGAACCGCTCGACGTTGATCGCCTCGTGCACGTAGTCGATCTCTTCGAGGCTCGTCGTCGCGAACTCTTCGACGAGGGCGGGCGCATCGGCGCGGCGGTTGACGAGTTTGACGCGCGACATCCAGCGACCGACGCGGCGCAGCGCGGCGAGGTCGACCTCGACGATCTGCTCGATGCCCGGCCGCAGCACTTTAATCACGACGTGCTCGAAGCCCTCGTCGGCGGCGAGCCCCGGCGAGAGCTGCGCGCGGTGCGCCTGGCCCAGCGAGGCGGCGGCGATCGGCGTCGGCTCGATGTGTGCGAACGCCCGATTGAGCGGCATGCCCAGCTCGCGTTCGAGCTGCTGGACGATGCGGGCGAAGTCTTCGGGCGCGACTTCATCTTGCAGCCCCTCGAGCTCGCGCGTGATCTCGGGCGGCAAGATGTCGAGGCGCGACGACATGAACTGCCCGACCTTGATCATGAGCCCGCCGAGATCGACGGCGAGGTCGTGGAAGCGGCGGGCGAGCTTCTGCAGGCGACGGATGCGCCCCTTCGCCGCGAAGCGCGCCAGGCCGAACCGCGGCAGCACGAGCTCGAACCACCAGGCCTGCGCGAAGGCGCGCGCCGCGAAGCGCATGATGCGGCGATACCGCGCCTTCAGCGCCGGGTCGTTCGTCGGAGCGCGGTTCACGCCCTCATTCGGCACGACTCAGTCTTCAGCGAGGATGGCGTAGAGCGCCTTGCGCGTCTGGTCGAGCAGGGCCGCAGCGCGCTCCTGCTGCTCGCGCGTGCCGCTCTGCGTCACCTGAGCGGCGGCCTGGGCGAGCTTCGCACCGGCGCGGGGCACGGCCGAGGTGCGCTCGCTCCAGTGGTCGTTGAAGCGGCCGCTCATGCGCTCGCTCCAGTCAGACATGCTCCAGTCGCGCATCGGCCAGCCGTCACGGCTGTCATCGTTCGCCGACTCGTGCGCGTGGGCCTCGGCGGCGGCAGCGGCGGCTTCGCGGCCCGCGTCGGTGAGCGTGTAGACCGTGCGCTCGCCGTCATGCTGTGTGCTGACGAGCCCCTCGTCGGTGAGCTGCTGCAGCATCGGGTAGACCTCGCTCGCGGCGGGCATCCACGAACCGCCACTGGCGGCGGTGATCCCCTGCATGACCTGGTGGCCGTTCTTGGCCTCGTGCTGCAGCGCCATGAGCATCGCCGTGCGTAGGTCGCCGTGCGATGAGCCGCCGGCACGCGAACCGCTGCGCGGCGTGAACGCGTCGCGGAGGTTCTCGACGGCCTCTCGGAGGTCGAAGCCGGAGGAGGAGGACGAGCTGCGCATAGCGGTTCCCTTCACGCGATGGCGGGGGAGCGTCGAACGGCGTCCCTCACGCGTTCTCACAGTACGCACGCCACCTGGATGCGCGCCGACGAGCGCATCGGTGCGCGCTGATGGTTCTCTGGGCCGACGTGCCCGTCAGGATGTCGTCGTGGTGCTACTGGAGTCGGCGAGCTTGCCGCGCAGGAAGAGCAGCGGCAGCAGCCACCCGCCGAGCGCCGTGATGAGCCAGACGATGAGGCTCGCGAGCACCCACGTGTCGATGCCGCTCAGCGTGATGCCGCCCGGAAAGAGGCTCGCGAGCAGCAGCGCCACGAAGGTCGAGACCAGCCCGATGCCCCCGAGAACGGCCGGTGCGTACTTGCGCGCCATGTTCACGATGAAGGGGGTCAGGATGCTCTGCGCGAGCGCGAACACGGCGACGGCGATGATGAAGCCCGAGAGCGAGAGCCCGAACCCGGGCAGCAGCCACGAGGCGACGAGCAGGGCGAGAGCAGCCGTGCCGACGTAGATCGCCAGGCGGATGAGGAAGCGGATCATGAGCGGCGCCTTTCGTCGAATCGTCGCGAATGCGCTCACGATATACCCGGCAGACCCGCCGGCGTGCTACGGTTCGCTCAGTTGCCCCAGACCTCGGCAGCGGTCCGTCCGCCCATTGTCGTTCTGAGGACAACATGATGACCTCTTCTGCCGCCGCCCTACCCGGTGAGCCGGTGACGACCCTCGCGCCCGATCGCCTCGCTACTGAACGCGACCTCGTGCGACCCGAGGCCGGCCGCCGCGCACTCGCTGCGCTGCGGCTGGCCACCGGGTTCATCTTCTTGTGGGCGTTTCTCGACAAGACCTTCGGGCTCGGCTACGCCACCCCGCCCGAGAGGGCGTGGATCAACGGCGGCACCCCGAGTCAGGGCTTCCTGACCGGCGATGCTGTGCAGGGCCCGCTCAAGCCGTTCTTCGCGTCGATCGCGAGCCCCGCGACCGACGTTCTCTTCATGATCGCGATGCTCGCCATCGGCACGGCCGTCATGCTCGGCATCGGCCTGCGCGTGAGCGCCGTCGCCGGAACACTCGTTCTGCTGCTGATGTACCTCGCCGAGTGGCCTGCATCGTTCAACGCGGGATCGACGAACCCGATCGTGAACTATCACGTCATCTACGCGCTGTCGTTGATCGTCGTCGCCGTGCTGTCGGCCGGCGACACGTGGGGGGCTGGCAAGGCCTGGAAGCGGCTGGGCATCGTGCAACGAGCACCCTGGCTGGTCTAAGCCCTCGAGACCGGGTGGGCGGCGCGAACCACCGTGGCGCCGTCCACCCGCTCGAGACCCGGCAACCTCTGTCTCAGCCGCCGAACGCCGCGTCGTAGACGGCGCGTAGCTCGGCGGTGTCGGCACCGCTGAGCCCGCATCCGGTCACGGTGCCGTCAGTGGCGGCCACGAGAACGGCGTCGCCCGTCGCGAACGGCACGAGCGAGAAGTCGCTCGTCAGCTCGTCGACCTGCGGCACGGTGACCCGGTCGGCCACCTCGCCCGCGAAGCGCTCGGTGACTTCGAACGTCACGACATCGCCCTCGACGGTCAGCACGCGTGCGGCGAACGCCTGCTCCTGATCGAGCAGCCCCTCAGGGGTCACGGGCAGGCAGCTGCCGCTCGCGAGTCCGCCGCCCTCGGGCAGCGCGAGAGGCTCGACGGTGGGCGTGCCGCCGAGCATGAGCGGCACCGCGATGGCGACGGCCGCCGCGGCCGCTGTGCCGGCGATCGCGATCGGCACCCAGAGGCGCATCGCGGGGCTGCGGCGCACATCGGCGATCGGGGCGAGAGGGGTCTGGTCGGTCATGAGCTGCTCCATCCTGTGGTCGAGCCACGTCGGCGGGAGGGGAGCGAGGTCGCGTGCCGGGTCGGCGTTCCCCAGCCGCTCGCGCAGCAGGCGGTCATCGTCGTGCATCGGTGCTCCCTTCCTCTGCCTCGACATGTCCGGCAGGCGGCGCCGATGTCAGCAGCTCGGTCTTCAATCGCGCTTTCGCCCGGCTCAGCCTGAGAGCGGCGGCGTTCGCGCTGATGCCGAGCACGGTCGCCAGTTGCGGACTCTCGAGGCCATCCCACGCCCACAGGCGCAGCAGCTCGGCGTCGTCGCGGCGCAACCGCGTGAGGGCATCCCGCACCGCGTGCGCATCGCCGTCTGCCGGTTCGAACTCGACGACGGATGCGGGCGGGTCGAGCGCGATGATCTTCGCGGTCAGCCGGCCCCGGCGACGCTCGGCACGCTGCGCGTTGGCGAGCAGGTTGCGCGCGACGACGAACGCCCATGGCACGGCCTCGTCGCCGCCGGGCACGTCGTCCAGCCGTCGCCAGCACACGAGCAGCGTCTCGCTCAGCACGTCGTCGGCCGTCGCGGCGTCGGTGCGCCGCACCAGATAGCGCCGCACGGGCTCGAGAATCTGCTCGGCGAGCGTGCGGAAGCGCTGCTCGCGCTCGGCGTCGGTCACGGTGCTCACACTGCACCATGTCCGGCTGCGTCGTCGAGATGTCAGCACTCAGAGATGCGCGCTCAGTTCACAGCCTTCATGCCTGGTATCCCGCCGCCTCGCATGGCTACGCTGAGCGCGAGCGAAGGAGCCCTCATGGCCGCTGCAGACGAGTACGAGCGCCTCGGACCGATCGACTACGTCGTCATCGAGTTCCCCGACGGAAAGGTCACGGGGGCGGGCTTCCGCCGCATCGTCGAGCTGTCGGATGCTGCGCGCATCCTCGTGCTCGACATCGAGTTCCTCACCAAGAACGCCGACGGGCACGTCGTCACGACGCCCGCCCACGACCTCGGCGAGATCGACGGCGTCGACATGGCCTTCTTCGACGGCGCTGCCTCGTACCTGCTCGACGACGACGACATTCACGAGATCGGTGAGGCGATGTCGCCCGGCGCGGTCGCTGTGGTCGTCATCTACGAAGAGCTGTCGATGATCTCGGCGCTCGCCGCGTGGCAGAACGAGGGCGCCGTGCTGCTCGCCGAAGGACCCATCGAGGTCGAGGCGCTCGTCGCCGCGATCGACGAGACTGAGAAGGACTGACCATGAGACTGCTCCGCACCGCCACCCACGCCGCCGTCGCCAGCTCGGTGCACAACAAGGTCTCGCGCCGTCAGCAGGCGCAGTGGGCCCAGCAGACGGCGGCTGCCCCTGCTGCAGCCGTCGCTCCGGCACCTGCATCCGCGGCCGCCGCACCTGCACCGGCGAACGACATGAGCGCGACGCTCGAGCAGCTCAAGCAGCTGGGCGAATTGCGCGATGCGGGCATCCTGACCCCCGACGAGTTCGAGGCGAAGAAGGCCGCGATTCTCGGGTAGCGCCCGCGCTCGTCAGCCGTTCAGCAGCACGAAGAGCAGCGTCGTACCGCTCACGGTGAGGCCGATGAGGCCGAGAATCAGCACCCAGGTGAGCACCTTCATGTTGCGCACGCGGCCCATGAAGCCGACGGGGCGATCGTCGTGATCTGACATGGTGCGAGCCTACTGCCGGGTGAGACCGGTTCGGGTGCTCAGCGCAGTTCGGCGAGCGCCGAGATGAGGTCGCCGACCGTGTGCCCCGCATTCGACGGATGCCGGAGCGGCGCCGTCGGAACCACCGAGTAGTGGTTGCGCCGGCCGCGGCGCTCGCGCTCGAGGTAGCCGGTGGCCGCGAGGTCGCCGAGGATCGTGACGGTCGACCGCGTCGAGATGCCGATCTCGTCGGCGAGCTGCTGCACCGTCGCATCGGGATTCTTCGCAACCTCGAGCAGCACGTGCGCATGGTGGGTGAGGAAGGTCCACGACGACATTCGGCCATTGTGCCAGGCCCGGTTGACTCCGCGTCAACACGTGAAGCAGATTGCATGTATAGTGCTCAACGCATGAACTGCACTTCACCTGTCTGATGCGACCACCGGAGCCGCCCCCGTGATTCTCGAGACCGCCGCCGCCAACCTGCTCTCGGCCCCCGTGCTCGCTTTCGTACTCGGCCTCGTCGCTGTCGCGGTGCGCAGCGACCTGCGGCTGCCCGAGGCGCTCACGACGTCGATCTCGATCTACCTGCTGCTCGCGATCGGCGTGAAGGGCGGTGTCGCCCTGCGCTCTGCGACCCTCGCCGAGGTGGCTGGTCCGGTCGCCCTCGCCCTCGTGCTCGGGGTGATCGTGCCCCTCGTGGCCTACGGCGCGCTGCGGGTCATGACGCGCCTCGGCCCTCTCGACCGCGGCAGCGTGGCGGCGCACTACGGCTCGACCTCGCTCGTGACCTTCACGGCGGCGCTCGTGTTTCTCGACAGTTCGGGCATCGACTACCCGGGCTATGCGCCGACGCTGCTCACGGTTCTCGAGATTCCGGGCATCGTCGTGGGCATTCTGCTCGCGAGCCGCGGCGCCGAGGGTCGCGTCTCGTGGGGAGGCACGGTGCACGAAGTGCTGGCCGGCAAGTCGATCGTGCTGCTCGCGGGCGGTCTGCTGCTCGGCTACGCGATCGGCGACGGAGGCTACGCGGGGGTGCAGGGCTTCTTCGACGAGCCCTTCCGCGGCGTGCTCGCGCTCTTCCTGCTCGGTCTCGGCATCGAGGCCGGCCTGCGGCTGCGGTCGCTGCGCGAAGCGGGGCCGGGGTTGCTCGTCTTCGCGGCGCTCTTCCCGTTCGTCATCGGCAGTGCAGTCGTCGGCGTCGCCGTGCTCGCGGGCCTCGGTCAGGGCGGCGCAGTCGTGCTCGCCATCCTGTGCGCGAGCGCCTCGTACATCGCGGCGCCGGCCGCCGTGCGCTTCGCGTTGCCCGAAGCGAACCTCGCCATGCCGCTCGCCGCGAGCATCGGGGTGACGTTTCCGGTCAACCTCGTGCTGGGCATCCCCTACCTGACGTGGCTCGCGGGCGTGCTCGTGGGGTGAGGCGTCTAGCGCGCGATGAGCACGTCGAGCGCCATGCCCGGGCAGGCGAATCGCTCGAAGGCGTCGAGATCGTCGCCGCGAATCGTGTCTCCGGTCGCGCGCGCGGGGCTCGTCGAAAGCAGCACCCGGCCCACTCCGTTGACGATCGAGATGTCGTCGCCGAACGCGGCGAGGCGCGGCGTGAGGTCGCGCTCGACGCGGTCGATGAGCAGATCGAGGGCGACGGCACCGACGAACACCTCGTCGATGTGCACGGGTGCGGCGACCGTGATCGTGTACTCATCGCTGCACAGGTAGTCGACGTAGGGCCCCGCGACGTGGGGTTGACCGGTCTGGAAGGGAACGCGGTACCACTCGAGCTCGCTGTAGTCGATGTGCTCTTTGTTGATCGATTGCGAGGCGAGCACCAGTTGCGCGCGCTCGGGCCCCTGCCACCAGGCGAGGTGACTGTTGGCGTCGGCGAGCGAGTCGAGCGCGGCGATGAACCCTGAGCCGTAGACCGGCAGGTCGACGGTGTCGAAGAGGCGCAGCGCCGAGGGCTCGACGAGCTCGTCGAGGCGGTCGGTCGTGAGCGGAGCATCCGCTCGGGCCGCAGCGATCTCGGTGGAGAGCTGCTCGCGCCAGTCGGCCAGCGCATCGATCGCTCGGGCGAAGTACTCGGTCACGAGCTCGACCGGATGCTCGGCGGCGGTGCGCGACGCGGGCGTCAAGGGGTGGATGCTCACGGTCTGCTCCTCTCGGGGCGGGTTGAGGCGGCCGGGGCCGGCGACGCCGGAACGGTCGCGATGGGGGCGGTGATGGCGGCTCCGTGCCGTTCACGGTAGGCGATGAGCCAGTCGATCATGAAGCGGGTGCCCTCGCGCAGTGCAGCCGTCGCGGCCTCGGCATCGGCCGTGCCGACGGCGCTCAGCACATCGAGCAGATGGTCGCGGCTCGCGCGGCGGCTGGTCGCATCGGTGTCGATGAGGGCGAGCAGCGGCGAGAACTCGCCCTGCAGCTTCATCTGCTCGCGCGTGAGACGTGCCGACTGGCTGAGGGCCGCGAGCTCGATGACGGCATCGTCGGAGGCGCGGCGCCACGCGGCGAGATCGTGGTCGTCGACGCGCTCGAGTCGTGCGCGAATGCTCGAGATCTCGCTGGGGTCGGCGCGTCGCGCGGCGAGGTCGACGCAGGCTGCCGTGATCGCGACATAGTGCTGGCCGGCGTCGCGCAGGCTGACGCGTGAGCTGTCGAGCAGCGCGCGGGTGGCGAACTGCACGGGGTCGGCGCTATCGGCGACGAAGCTGCCGCCGTTGCGGCCGCGGCGCGTGACGATGAGGCCGCGCTCGCGCAGCACCAACAGGGCTTCGCGAGCGGTGGCGGGGGCGACCCCGAAGGCCGCGGCGAGCTCGGGCTCGGCCGGCAGGCGTTCGCCGGCCGAGAGCACGCCGCCCATGATGGCCTCGGCGATGCGGCGCTCGACCAGCGCGGCACGGCCCTCATCGCCGATCGGCTGGAAGACGGCGCTGTGCAGGCGCGTAGGGCGACCCGATCGGGGCGCAGCGCTGCGGAGGGTCATGGGCTCATTCTGGGGCACTGACCTGTGATCGATACTCGGCCGTTACGCGATCGAAACAAAAGATATGAAACTATACGTTTACAGTTATCGCACCGACCACAACGATGTCTCGGAGGAGTGCCGCCGCAATGTCAGACCTTTCCGCGTCGACCACGAACGGTACCGCCACGCCCGACGAGGGTCAGGGCGCCGTGCACCTGATCGACGTCACCAAGCGCTTCGGCGACACCCTCGCGGTCGACAGTCTGAACCTGACCGTCGAGTCGGGCGAGTTCTTCTCGATGCTCGGCCCCTCGGGTTCGGGCAAGACCACCGTGCTGCGCCTCATCGCCGGCTTCGAGGAGACGAGCGGCGGGTCGATCACGATCGCCGGCACCGACGTCACGCGCGCGGCGCCCTTCGACCGCATGGTCAACACCGTGTTTCAGGATTACGCGCTCTTTCCGCACATGACCATCGCCGACAACGTGGGCTACGGCTTGCGCGTGCGCAAGGTCGACAAGGCCGAGCAGCGTCAGCGCGTCAGCGACGCACTCGCACAGGTGCGCCTCAGCGAGCACGCCGACCGGCTGCCCCACCAGCTCTCGGGCGGCCAGCGGCAGCGCATCGCCCT